>NZ_JAMYPA010000036.1:0-42496 GCF_040320105.1 Mesorhizobium sp. M0778
ATCGGTGATTGCAACGTCACCACCGTGCCATGGCCGCTCGCCCTTCAGAGCAAGCGCCGTTCTCTCTCCAAAACTTTTTGCAGAACCTTCAGGACACTATCCCATGAGCGCTGGGAGCCGCGAGATGATGGCGCACCTGGCTGAATTTCGATAGTGGCGGCGCGCTGACCGCAGGCGGGACGGCCAATGCTCTCGCCGTGGCGGCCAAATTCTTCTTTCGCCACTTATGCCAACGGGCGCATCCTGGCCGTCAAGGCACTAGCAGACAACACCGTAGCCGCAACCCTCAATGTCATCGGTATTGGCGCGAAGTCATCCGCAAGATGCTTTCTGCCGGCGAATCAGCGCTCCCCGGGCCGAGCTGCAGGCAGCTGGTCTGCGCCCGCTGCTGGCACATGGATGTTGGTGGGCAGACTACCACAAGGAATGTGTCATCATGGCTGCGGATTTCCGAAGGCAGGTTTCTCAAGAACGAGCACATGACTACCAAGAGGGGATGTGTGAGTGCTCTTAACTTGGAATCCCTCGTCGGACAGCGTTTCGATGAATTCGCCATCCGTTCCAGGCGGAACGCGGGCAACAACGTTTGAGGTGCGCCTCACAATATTGGAAAGCACCCTTCGCGCCTTGCCTGGGCCGATGTTGCGCTGCATGTGCTGATAGACGGCCAGCAGCAGGACGATATCGTATTTCGGTAGAAGGATATTGCCGAGGCGCCGGCTGCCAAGATTCAGGCGATCGAACCGGGCATGCACCGGGGAGCCGCTCAATAACATTTTTGCAGTCTGGATGTGCGGCTTGGCAATGTCGATCCCGTGGATCGAGCTGGGTTTCAGCTTGGATATCTCATAGGCGACAACACCCATATTGCAGCCAACATCGAGAATGGATTTTCCAGCGTAGTCGACCTTTGCGGAGAATAGCCCGTCCAGTCTGTCGTCCCACGTTCCGGCAAAACCCCTTTTGAATCTTGACCACCACAAATCATCAGCTCCTTTGGGAAGAGCCCCCTTGAGCGCCTCCTACCACGAGAGAATTAATGGTCGATACCCATTCAACTGGAATTGATCACATTGACGAACCAAGGCAGGGACGTGTGCGGCCGCGTCACAACCCCATCACCTTGAGTGCCGCGGGAACCGAATAGCGGCTGCCGTCATAGCGCAGCCGATAGGTCCGCTTCACAGGCTTGCCGGGATGGGACTGGCATTCGCCATCTTTGTCGGGGGAGGGATTGTCGGTATCCGTCCGCTCGACCGCAATGATGTCACGATAGCCCTGGTGGCGCGCCGGGCTCATCGCCAGGCTGACCTGGCTGGAATGAAACGATCCAGCGCAACTGGCATCGCCTTCGCCGCCATGGCCGGCGACCACGAGGCCGTCGAGCACCAAGCGCAGCGCATTGCTGGCGACGGCATAGAGCCGCAGGTCGGTTTCAGTGAAGGGAGTAGCCTGCGAATGGTTTGCCATTTCGATGCGCAGGCCGAAGGCGGTGGCGTCAGGGGCCAGTGCATAGCGGCCGGTGTCGAATTCCACCTTACGGATCGCGATGGCATCATCGGTCATCAGTCCAGGCTGGAGCAGGCGCTGGCGCACCCGCAGGCTCTTTCTATCGACGACCAGTAGCTCGATGTCGCCAACATGCAGGTGGTCGCTGTTAGCGCTGTCGATCAGCGGTACCGCGACCAAAAGCAGGTCGTCATGAGCCGGCCAGATCTTGCAGGCCAGGCCGAATGGCGCATCGCTCTCCGGGAGCGTTGAGGCGATGCTCGTATGGGGTACAAGCGTGAACGAGGCGCCGTCGGCGCTCTTTCGGGCCTTGGGATAGGCCTGCTGCACCAGGGCGGCGGCATCGCCGCAATCGCCGGCCGCTGCCCGGGCGGGCGACAGGCTGGCGAGGGCGGCGCCGAACAAAAGGACAGGCAACACTATTCGCATGGAGTTCTCGCGTCGCAGGGCCGGGTTCGGCCAGGGCCCTTCTACGCGAGATTGGTGGCGGCGCACAGGGTGTAGGGAAGTGACGGCTAGCTCCACCCGCTGCGTCAGGACCATAGGTATCCTGGAAAGTCGTAAAGTCCGAGCTCGCTTAGGAACGGTGATCATGAGAACGCCGCCCGAGCGGCCAATTTTGCCAATGCTGTTCGAGCTACCTGAAACAGATACTGACAATGTGATCTCGGTTGCCTTGTCGCGCTCCGATTAGATAAAGAAGCGCCTGGACAAGAAACCTCTACAAAACCGGACCTCGCCGATCCGTCGGGCGCACCTTCTAGGGTGTACATTCCAAAATTAACTCGGCATGACCTCCGATTCTGACCCCCTGAGTCGGGCGCGTTCGCTGTCGGCGCGGTATCGAAGCAGAACCAATGCGGCGCCTGCTTCGGCTTTCCGAGACCCCGCCTTGTCTTTCCTTGAGACTTGGCAGCACGGCGCGTTCAATCGGAACCCTGCTGCCTTCAATGTACAGCCAGTCCCATCAGCCGGCGAGCTTGTGCGAGCACCGCCTTCATGTCGAGTTCTTCGAGGACAACGAGGTCGTTTACCCAGCCGCTTGCCCGCACCGCCAGTGCTAGGTCCATCCCATCGGCCTGGTCCGGAACCTCAGCATTGACGACAATATCATAGGCGCCGCGAGTAAACATCATACCGGACACCTTGCCACCAACGCTTTCCAAAATCGCCTTGATTGCAGCTTCTCGGTCTGAGCCTTGTATCAATCCCTTATAGGCATGGGGCGGATAGTTTCCCAGGATTGTCACTTTCATGGGTATTCCTCCCTATCTTGTACTAGTTTCGTTATTGATCGTTTGACCAACACGGAGCTACGCGGACAGTTGGGTCAGCCGTAACCCTGCATCGCAACGCTCTTGCTCGTATCCAAAGCTGGCAGCGGGAAAGGTTCGACCTGCCCTCCAGTCTTGTCCAAATACTGCATCAAGGCCGTCACGAGGTGGTAGAAAATGCTCGCGGGGACCTCCGTTGCCAGTGACCTTCCGCGCTCGTCAATCCTGTCGATCCACAACCCAAGCGGTGCGGGATCGATATGCCATTTGAAGAGGCGGGCGACACGAGCTTCGATCTCAGGTTTCAGATCAGGCCCGCCGATGCCGTCGAGGGCGACGGCGGCCTTGACGGCTTCGCATTGCGGCCAGCTGCGGGAGAGCCGGTCGAAGGGAATTCCCTGCCGCGACACGGCTGCATAAGCCAGGCCCGTGGCCCGGTTCAATCCGCTGGCGATCGCCGACGAATAGAGCTTCCTGGCGTAGGCTGCCAAGTCTTTCTGCCCGCTTGCCCGCGCGAACTCGACGAGGAGCGAAGCCCATTCGAAATGGTGCCC
Source organism: Mesorhizobium sp. M0778 (assembly GCF_040320105.1). Lineage (NCBI taxonomy): Bacteria > Pseudomonadati > Pseudomonadota > Alphaproteobacteria > Hyphomicrobiales > Phyllobacteriaceae > Mesorhizobium > Mesorhizobium sp. M0778. Next base: position 3,338 of record NZ_JAMYPA010000036.1, read on the forward strand.
TGGTTCGGTCCACTGTCCCTCGTCTCCCGGCAACGGTAGCCAATCGACGTCGAAATGTTCCCCAAGCGTCCAGCTCTCCTGGTCGAAGAAATGGCACCGGAAGAGATCGACGACGCGTGCCGCCCGACGGAGATATGCACGCTCGCCGGTGACGCCATGCCAGGCAAGGAAGGATTCCAGCATGTGCATGTGCGGGTTCGAGAACCGCACCCCCTTCCAGCCGGGGGTCTCGAGGAAGCCGTTCAGGCTGACGTCCTCGAGATGGGTGTCGATGAAATGGAACGTCTCTTGTGCCAGCTGCATGGCATCCTGATGGCCGCATCGGTGAGCATGGGCAAGCGCCAGGAGCACGCAGGAATGGTCGTAGGCGTCCTCCGTCGGGTCAGCCACGCTGCCGTCGCAATTGAGGGTGCGCACCCAGCCACCGGGATCGGTGCGGCCGTGTCTGGCGATGAACTCGATGCCGTGGTCGATGAGCTTGTCGGCCGGTCCAGCCCAGCCGCGTTCTTTGGCCACCGCGAAGGCGTAAATCTGGCGAGCCATTGTCCGCATGCGCTTGGGTTTGCCCAACGGCCTTGCATCGAAACCGAGCGCCTCGTGGAAGCCGCCATACGCATGGTCGACACCTGCAGTGGACCACAGCGGCAGGGTTTCGTTGAAGAGCCAGTGCTCGACCCGCTTGCGCCATCACCCTGATGATGACCCGGTCGTCCGACCCCGTGAACTTCGTTTCAAGGCGTCCGCTCTTCTCGAGTTGTTCGACGACTTTCTTCACGTTCTGGCTGTGGCTGACAGGAGCGACGAATACCGCGTCCGGTGTCGTCACCACCGCCACATGCTGCATTCCAATGACTGTCAGCAGTCTGCCCTGGCTTCTGAGATAGGAGTTGCCGCAATCCATGGCGACAACGTCGCCCATTACGACATTGCCGTCGCGGTCCGTCGGGCTGGCTTCGAGCAGCGATTGCCACGATCCAAGGTCGTTCCAGCGGAAGGAAGCCGTAACCATGGCGATACCGCGTGCATGCTCCATGACTGCGTAGTCGATCGACGTCGACGGGACAGCCGAATAGAAGCCCAGGGGCAGGTAGATGCCCAAGACGTCGGTCCGTGCAGCCTTATAGGCCCGTTCCGCGGTGTCCCAGATGTCTGGCCGGAACTCGAGAAATGCCTTCCGCATCGTGTCGGCACGAAACAGGAAGATGCCGGCGTTCCAGTAGAATCTTCCCGAAGCCACATATTTGCGGGCCGTCTCGGCATTGGGCTTTTCGACAAAGTGCAAAACGGCGGCCACTCCGTCACCAGTTGCCCCAACCTCGATGTAACCGTAGCCGGTTTCGGGATGCGTCGGCTTGATGCCGAATACGACAATGCTGCCTGAATCGGCGGCAGGCATGCCCGCCTCGACGGTTTCCCAGAATTGCGTTTCGGTGGATATCTGATGGTCGGAAGGGACCACGAGCGCAAACGCCTCGCCGCCATATTCGGAGATCGTGTGTAAGGTGGCTGTGGCCACCGCAGCGGCGGTATTGCGGCCGACGGGCTCGAAAATCGGGCTGCCGCCGTTCAGGCCGAGCGGACCGATGTCCGAGATAACGCGGTCGGCATGCCGTTCGGAGGCTAGGAGATAGATCGGCGTCTCGCCGTCCGACCGCGCCTTGAGGCGTCGGACAGTCTTCGCAAGCATGGAGCCGTCGCCCGAAAGGTCGTGGAATTGCTTAGGATTGTCTTCGCGCGACAGCGGCCACAGCCGTGACCCGACGCCCCCGCTCATCACAAAACTGACGATCCGCTCCCGCATGGCCCAGTCCTCTCAAAATGTCCGGTTGTAGGCTCCGACCTCTGGATTGCGGCGCAGCACGGCATCGACAGCCTCGAACATCTCGCGACGTCGTTCCGGCGAGACAGGGCTTTCCACGACGACAACAATTTCCGCCTTGTTCGACGAGGCCCTGACCAGACCCCAGGTGCCGTCTTGGGCAACGACACGCACCCCATTCACGGTGACGAGATTGGCCAGCGGCTGGCCGGCGAATTCGATCCCGTCCGCCTTCATTTTCGTGAATTCCCCGACAACTTTCGCGACCACGCCGTATTTCACCTCGTCGGCGCAATGTGGCGACATAGTCGGCGTGCCGAAGGTCAGCGGCAGATCGCGGTAGAGGTCGGCCATGCTGCTTTGCGGGCTGCGATCCAGCATCTGGCATATAGCAATGGCCGTGACCAGGCCATCGTCATAACCGCGGCCAATCGGCGGATTGAAGAAGAAGTGGCCCGATTTCTCAAAACCGGCGACAGCGCCGAGTTCGGCGACGCGCCGTTTGATATAGGAATGACCGGTTTTCCAATAGTCGGTGACCGCGCCATTTTCCCGCAACACCTTGTCGGTCATGAACAAGCCGGTCGACTTGACGTCGACGACGAAAGTCGAGCCGGGAGAGAGGTGTGAGATGTCGCGCGCGAGCATGACGCCGACCTTGTCGGCGAAGATCTCGTTGCCTTCATTGTCGACCACGCCGCAGCGGTCGCCGTCGCCGTCGAAGCCGAGCCCGACATCGGCGCCGGTTTCCAGCACCTTGTCGCGAATGGCGTGCAGCATCTTCATGTCTTCGGGGTTGGGATTGTAATTGGGAAACGTATGATCGAGCGCGACGTCGAGCGGAATCACCTCGCAGCCGATCCTTTCCAGTGCCTCGGGAGCGAAAGCCCCGGCGGTGCCGTTGCCGCAGGCGGCCACCACCTTGAGCTTCCTCGAGATACGCTTTCCCGCTGTCAGATCGTCGAGGTAGGTTTTGCGGAAATCCGCAACGAAGTCATAGGAGCCGCCACCGACAAGGTCGAAATCGCCTGAGAGCACGATCGCCTTCAGCGCGCTCATCTCCTCCGTACCAAAAGTCAGCGGGCGCGCCGCGCCCATCTTGACGCCGGTCCAGCCATTCTCGTTATGCGAGGCGGTGACCATGGCGACGGACGGCGTGTCGAGCGCGAACTGGGCGAAATAGGCCATCGGCGACAAGGCCAGCCCGACATCCTTGACCCGCGCGCCGGCGGCCATCAGCCCGGAAACCAGCGCCAGCTTGATGGCAAGCGAATAAGAGCGGAAATCGTGACCAGTGACTATGTCGGGTCCGGCACCCAGACGGCGGATCAGCGTGCCGAGCCCCATGCCGAGCGCCTGGACGCCGATCAGATTGAGCTCCGGCGGCTCGTTCGAACCGGGATGGCCAAACCACCAGCGTGCATCATATTCGCGAAACCCGGACGGCTTGACGAGCGCCGAGGTTTCGAATTCAAAAGTGTTTGGTCTGGCTTGGCCGACATGTTCAGGGTCACGGTTTCTGCTCCGCAATTGCGGGCAACAATCCTAGCACGCTGCCGGGCGCAGGCCCCTTCGGGAATCGGGGTAGCCCCAACGCCCTGGTTCGCCCCCCTCATTCAATAGGACCGTGCCTGCCGATGGCCGAAAGGATCTCTCGCCCAAGCGTGGGTTTTGTATTCTGGAGGTGCTTCCAGCTCAGGCGCTGACGACAAGGGGGGCTGCCAGATGCCGCTGACCGCATTCAAGTTCCCGTTCCGCGAGAATGTCGACGAAAGGCGTTTCGGACGCCTGGCTCGCCTTCTCAATGGCATTCAAGTGGAAATCGAAAGGGATCAGCGGAACTCCGTCTGTCCGGGGAAAGGATGATGGACTGCGCCGCGTTGGTCTGGGAGGCGATGGGAACACGGCGAAACCCCGACCGCATGTACACGACCATCAATACCCTCATGCGGAACGGTCCGCGGACGGCAGGTCTCTCTGGGGACAGCAGATGTCATTCGTCGACAGGACGAGAGGACGTTTTGGGGCCAATATCGACGACCATGATCTCCGGCGACACGCCGAAGCGCACCGGCAGCCACGATACGCCCAGACCCCCGGATACGATCATGTGCCGCCCACCCTCGACGATATGCCCATAGGCGAAGCGCTGTCCGTAGGCTGAATTGATGATGGGGGGGCCGATGAATGGCAAGCGCACTTGTCCGCCATGTGTATGGCCGCATAACGTCAGGCTGACACGGTCAGGGACAGTAATGAAGATGTCCGGTTCATGCGCAAGGAGCAATATCGGATTGCCGTCGTCGGGTATTGCGGCCATTGTTCCAGGCAGATCGTCGACGCCCTTGTACACGCCTCGAGAAAACTGCATGGCCCACTGATCGCCAAGACCCGCGAGCCAGAATGCTGGGCCATCCTGCTGCCGGATAAGCGTGGCGGTGTTCTCGAGGACCGGAATGCCATTGTCGACGAGGGCTGCGCGGACGCTATCGACACCGTGCCACCAGTCGTGGTTGCCGAGAATGGCGTGGCAGCCGAGGGGCGCGGAAAGTTTTGAAAGTGAACTGCCCCAAACAGTGTCGGGCACGATCCCGGTGGCATAGCGCGGCAGCACGCCCATCACATAGTCGCCAAGGAGAAGGATGATATCGGGCTGCAGGCTATTCGCAACAGCGACGATCTCGTCGATCCTGGAAACCGGCATCCAAGGCTCGCAGGCGTGGATGTCAGCGATCACGACGATGCGCAGGGGCTTGGCAGTCGTCGGCCAGCGCGGCGGTAGGACCTTGTAGCGAGTGACACGCAGTCGAAACCGAGGTTCAATCGCGAGGGCATAACTCGCCAGACCGAATGCCGCGAGCGACACGGCGCCAAAGAGCTTCAGGAATGACCGCCGCGACGTCAGCACTTGTATTTCCCAGCAGAACGAGGTCGGTTTTAGGGATCGCCACGAATTCAGCTGCGGCAGCCTGAATCAAATCAACCGGGTGAGAGGCCTCGCGGGGTCAATAGTTTCCCAAATCGGCATCACCTGCAAGCATTGGTGTTTATTGCGCAGGGGAGGGAGCTCGGACATCCGTCAACCGCTCCGATTTGCGACTGATCTCGGAGGGATGGTGTAGCACCATTCCGGATGGAATGGGTCGCCTTTAGATCGTCGAACGCCTCCATCTCGGCATCGCTCACTTGATACCTTTCGTCGGTCGCGCATCGACTGCGCTCACACCATAGACCGCGCCGCAAGGCTTGGGAGAGACGTCCCTCGATGACCGAAAGACCAGTTCCTCTCCCCGCCACGGCGTCAGACAGGCATTCTTGTGGATGTACATTCGGACCCTCCGGTGAGTGCTGAAGCTTGGTAACTCCAGTCTCCTCGGTTCGGTCCGAATGGACAGCCTACAGAAAGCTCACAACTAGAGCCTTCCATCCCGATGCCATCGGGATGGAACTCCATCTCTTTGTTAGAGCATGATCTTCTCCGAAAACCGGGCTCCCGCTTTTTGCTACGCTGACCTTCGGTTCGGGATCATGTCTTTGAGGTGCTGTTTATCCAGTCCTTGTTTGGCCACGGCAGCCCCTCGCGGGATGTTATTTCCCCGCGTAGGTCCTTCAGGTCACATAGAATGAGGCTGCGGTGAGCGAGAGATGTGGGGAAAGGGTGGCGAACTGTGTTTGAGATGCGCCGCCGGCCCCGTCGCTGTCGAAAGAGAGCGCCCCGGTTGCACTGTCGTAGATGATATGATCGGAGCTGTCATGCGCGGCTGTACCAGCAAAGAAAGCTGCGGATGGAAGCCCTCCCGGCTGAAGCCCGGCAAAAACGGTATCGCTGAGATGGAACGTGTCCTGGGAGCGCTTGAAGTCGGTGATCTTATCGACATTGCCGGCTCCAAGAGCAGTATTGAACGAGAAGGCATCGTGGCCTCCGTAACCGGTCAAGACGTCGGCGCCGAGCCCGCCGTTGATGACATTGTTGCCGGCATTGCCCTCGATAGTCTGGGCGAACTCGTTGCCGGTGAAGCTCATCGCCTTCGTGCCGGACGGGTTGTTGGTGGCGAGATGCTCGATCTCCGAGCCGGCCGAAAGCGCATAGCTCACCGAGGCGATCACACTGTCGTTGCCGCCGCCCACTGCCTCAACTGCCTTCTCGTTGGCATTGTCGACATAGTAAGTGTCGTTGCCGCCATAGCCGATCATCGTGTGGCCGCTGGTTCCATGCAATACATCGGCGCCGCTGGTGCCGTACAAGGTGCCATCGCTGGTGTCGCCGGACGGAGGGGCAGTCCCGGTCCCAGACCCAGTCTCGGTCCCGATCGAGCCAGTGGTTGGGGGAGTGACGTTCGCACCCGTGACGGTGTCCCCGCTGCCCGCCTTCTGATAGAGCTGAACCCCATCGACCTGCATCTGCATCGACGAAGGGGTCGAGCTATCGAGAGCCGTGTGCCATCCGGCCGCGTTGGAATTCCCGACCGCATTGCTCATGATCAATTCCATCGGTTCAGTCGGGATGGGGGCCTGTGCGCTGGTCACTTGCGCCATCTGTTTCCCGTCGAGATACCAGGTGATCGATTGACCGGGATCCCAGTTTATGCCGTACGTGTGAAAGCCGGCCGTGAGGTCGACGCCGCTGTCGACGACGCCACCGACCACCCCTGACTGCCCGTGGAGGTGGTAGGAGAACGCCTGGTTTGCCGGTCCCGAACCGGTGAATCCACCCTCCTGCATATCGATCTCAAAATTGTCGCCGCTGCTGCCTGCGCCTTGGCCGGGCATCAGCCAGAGGCCTGGCCATGCGCCGTCGCCGCTCGGCGCCTTCATGCTGATCTGAAGATAGCCGCCATCGAATTCGAAGTTGCCATAGCTGCTGACGGCGCCAGACGTGACAGGGAATGTCTGTGCCGACCCCTGAGCCACGCCGTTGACGGGTTGCTGGGTCGCCGTGAGACCCAATTGCCCATTGCTCACGGACACCTGGCTCGGCATATCGTATTCGGCATTAAACTGGTTGCCCATCCCACTTCCGCCCGATCCATTGCTGTTCCATGGCCAGCCGTTGGCGGCATTGCTGGTGAGGTAGGGATGCCAGTCGCTGTCCAGTGCCGTACCGGAGAAGTTTTCCTCGAAAACGAGGTCGCTAGAGGCAAAGCCTGCGGGTGCGGAAAGAGCCATTCAGTGATCCTTTTTGGCGTTGAAAACAGGGAATTCCACTGTCGCGCATCGCCAGGCGCGCGACATATCGCATGCTCGCAGTTGAGCACTGCGAACGGATTTCAAAGTAGCGGAGCTTTGGAGGTCCTCGCCTTTTCGAGCGAGCTTAACGTTGAACTCGCCATCGAAGGAGAGTTTTGTCGACGGGAATACTCATCAGGCCATTCCTTGAACGGTGTCGCTGCCGACGCACGCAAGGTCTTCAATGGTTCGAGCCGCAGCCGGACTGAAGTCGAGCGCAGCTCTTCCGGCGCATGCGCCACCAAGCCTGCCGTTTAGTAAAAACAATGGTTGATCCTTAGTTCATTGCGTCTTTTTGTTGTCATTTCACCCGCGCCCTAAGTAAAACGCAGGCATTGCCGCTTCCTTGCTTATCCACACGCCGTCTTGTACCCATATGAATGGATCATTCGTGGACGATGTACGCAAGCCTACTACCGTTTGCGGCGAGAATGAGGCTGGGCGAAAACTTATTAACACCTTCTAATATATTCGGTGCGTCGAACAGCCGCGACGAAACAGCCTTCCCGACGTCCTGCGAAAACCGTGTCCGTCGGCTGAAATGTTGCGCTGGTTCGGGGGCCCGAGCGGGTCGTTCGCATATGAGGTCGAGGCGGAAGGCCGGGGTGTCTTCCGAGCTGCATGGCGGACGAGCCCATGGAGCTGGAGCCGCCGGTCAAACAAGGCCATCTCGGAGACTTTCCATATCGCAATAGCCCGGCGCCCGGATGCAGAATTCCGTTTCCTTGCAGCTCTCAGCCTTGCCGCCGATCCGTGCTCGGCCGCTGACGAATCCGAGCTTGCGGCACCCGAGATCCGGCGCAAAGCCACCGGTGCGCCGCAGCCCGTCGGCGGGTACCGACATGTTCGCCCCGATTGAGTTGCGGATGCGCGTCCCGCACGTGCACGCCGGCGTGCGTGCAACCCACGACCCAGTGGAACTCGCCGGGAAACCAGGAGGGCGGCGTCGGCTTACCACAACGGCTCGAGCCGGGCGCCTGTTCCAAGCACCTTCGAACTTCGTCCAGGCTAATTTGGTGCCGCAATCGATTCGCTGCCGCTGAATCAAGCGCTCACGATTTTCGCGTCATCCATTTCCATGCGTCGCGGATCTGAATTTCCAGGTCAGATCGCTTTGGTTTCCAGCCGAGCAGGGTTCGTGCTCTTTGGAGAGCACCAATCAAAACCGCCGGATCGCCAAGCCGTCTCGGCGCCAGCTCGATTCGGATTGATTTGCCCGTAACGCGCTCAGCCGTGGCCACTACTTCCAATACCGAGTAACCCCGGTCATTAGCCAAATTGACCGCGCAGGTGGCCCCGCCGTCGATAAGATACCTGAGTGCCCTCACATGAGCATCAGCGATATCAAGCACATGGACGTAGTCGCGGATACAAGTTCCATCCGCCGTGTCGTAATCGTTCCCGAACACCTTGATCGCTGTGGCGTCACGGGCGGCGGCGAGGACAAGCGGGATTAAATGGGTTTCTGGCTCGTGAGCTTCGCCGATTTCTGCTTCGGGGTCAGCACCCCCAGCATTGAAGTAACGGAGCGAGACCGAACGAAGGTTGTGAGCCGCGTCGAGATCCCTGAGCATCTGCTCAACAACAAGCTTCGAGTAGCCGTAAGGATTGATCGGTCGTTGTGGATGATCCTCCGAAATCGGAAGCCAATCAGGCACGCCATAGGTCGCGCAGCTTGACGAGAACACCACCGGCATTTGCTTGAAGCTGATCAAGGTTTCAAGCAGGGAGATGGTTTCGCCGATATTGTTGCGATAATAAAGCAGAGGATTTACGACCGATTCCCCGACGTAAGCATAAGCGGCAAAATGCATCAGAGCTGACGGACGGTGTTTTTCGAGTACCGAACGCACCCGAGCGCGATCACCGACGTCGCCCAATTCGAACGGGCCGAATCTCGCGGCCCAGTGGTTGCCACGCGAAAGATTGTCGTAGACAACCGGCTCGAATCCATGGAGCGCCAATACTTTGCAGGTTTGGCTGCCAATATAACCAGCGCCGCCCGTTACCAGAATCTTCATCACGGTCTATATCACCTCAAGCTCAACACTGCGCGAAAAGAAGCTCATCCTTAGCTGTTCGGCGCCATAGCTGGCTCTAATCGGGCGAAATGAGAGCGCACAGTTCACATGGGTTCAGCGGTTCAAAACTTAGAGGCATAGACTGTCGCGAAGCAGCTTCGGGCGCCGGAATATGCGGTCGATAGTCGGAATGGCCGAAGCTCGCGATGTGCGAGTGGTTATCCAGCTGGGAGGAAGTCGCCAGCAATGGAATGGAACCGTTGTCTCCGCTCTTCGAAAGCGATCAGCTGTGGCTCCTCCTGCGAGCATGATCGGCGTGCCTGGTCGCGGCGAAAAAATACAACGGTTGGCTTCAGCCCGTCTTTCAGTCCCATGGTCGGTTGCCAGCCCAATTCGGCTTTGGCGAGAGAAACATCGGGTCGGCGTTGTCTTGGATCGTCGCGGGGTAACGGCAAATTGACGAGTTTTGACGACGAGCCGGTTTCAGCGAGCACCAGTTCCGCAAGCTCTCGAATGGTGAATTCTCCATCATTTCCCAAATTGACTGGCCCCGTGAATGAGGCTCGACTGTCCATGAGGCGTACAAGACCATCTATCAAGTCATCAACGTAGCAGAATGAACGAGTCTGGTTGCCGTCACCGTAAAGCGTAATCGGCTCGCCGCTGAGTGCCTGAATAATGAAATTGGAAACAACGCGACCGTCAGCCCGATGCATCCGCGGGCCGTATGTGTTGAAGATGCGCGCAACCTTGATTTCAAGGCCGCACTGTCGATGATAATCGAAGAATAGCGTTTCGGCGCAACGCTTTCCCTCATCATAGCAGGACCGAGGGCCAATGGGGTTCACATTGCCCCAATAATCTTCGGTTTGAGGATGAACCGCGGGGTCGCCATAGACCTCACTTGTCGACGCCTGCAGAATTCGACATTTGAGCCGCTTGGCGAGGCCCAACATATTGATCGCGCCTTGCACCGACGTTTTTGTGGTCTGCACCGGATCGTGCTGGTATTGGATGGGCGATGCGGGGCAGGCCAAGTTGTAAATTTCGTCGACTTCGACGTATAAGGAAAACGTGACATCGTGGCGCAGAAATTCAAAGCGCGGGTTTGCGTGTAGATGTTCAATGTTGTGCTTGGTTCCGGTGAAGAGATTGTCCACGCAGAGAACCTCATGACCGTCGGAGAGCAGTCGATCTATTAGATGGGAGCCGAGAAAGCCGGCTCCCCCGGTGACCAAAACGCGTTTGCGACTCTCATAAATCCGTGACATGTCAATCTCCTTACGAAATGAATAGGCTGACGCTGCATTGTGCCAGTAGCTGCGCCACTCACGTCCTGAACGTAACGCCCTTCTGTTCCGGGGCTATCGTTGGATCCTGCGAGATGGCGGCCCGTGCCCGTGCCTGCGTGTAAGCAATTGAGGTAGTCGCCAATCCGACAAAGATGGCGAACGCCTGACCGATTTTGCCAGCCGCTGCGTATTCGAGTACGGAGCGCCCCAGAGTAAGAATGTAATGCCGCTCGGAATCCAGCCCGTCCTTAGTCCCCGCCAAGCCTGCGAGTACCGCTTTGGAGGTCCCCTCCATGCGGCACCGATGGAGGAAATACTTCCAGGTCGTGCGTTCCGCTGTAACCACATGGCGAACGCTGGCCTCGGGTTTGTATATCCATACGCCTCCAATTTTTTTTGTGGCACGGATACAAAACTCGGTGTCGTCGCATGTATTGGCTGAGCCCCTACCGCCGCCGATGCGTCCCATTTGACCGGCAAACCCGCCGCAGCCATGCAGCACGTCGGCGCGGACTGACATGTTCGCGCCTATCACATTACGCACTTCGCCACCGTCTCGTACCCGCATTCCGCGATAGCTGCAGCCGATGATCCAGTTGAATTCAGGCGGGAACCACCAGGGCCGAGCTTTGCGCCATAGAGGCTCAATGCGCCCGCCGACGCCAAGCACGCGCGGATCGGCGTAGGGCACCAGCAACTCTTCCAGCCAGCGCTCATCGGCCATCGCATCGTCGTCGAGAAATGCCACGACCGGTGCGGTTGCCAATCCGGCACCCGTAACGCGACCGCCGCACAGTCCACGCACGTTATTGTTAGGTGTGACGACGACACCCTCGATCTCGCGCCGGGCTCGCTTCAAGAGAGCCTCATTGTTGTCGACGACGAGAATGATTTCGCGGGCGGGGCTGGTCTGGTTGCGCACCGACGCGATGGCCGCATTCAAATCGTCCCAGCGATCGAGTGTGTAGGCGCAGATGACAACCGACGCATCGATCATGGCTGCTGATTCCTTTCGCGTGCCTGTCGAGTTGCGGCCATTACAACGATATCGCGCGGGGCGCGCGTTTGGGTGTGGCCAGACCCGACGGACGCTTCAATTCGTCCCAGCGGTCGAGCGTGCTTGCGCAGGTCACGATGGACACTTCGGTCATGGGATCTCCCCGGTGGTTTCTGAGGCCCGGCGGGCTTCGCGGGTCTGCGCTGCCCGGGCCGTCGCGGCTTTGAAGATCTTCCAAATCACGCTTCCGTCGTTGCGGATATCGAACTGGTCGTGTTCATCGACGGGATAGCGTCCGCTGTCCTGCCGTGAGGCCAGCTGCCACACAATCCAGCCAGAGCACTTGGGATCGCGGGTAAGCGTATCGAGCCATGTAGCGTAAGCATCGGCGGAGTCCCGATTGGAGCGGGCATAACCGAATTCCTCCAGAAGGACCGGCTTATTGGCGCGGGCCGCCAGTTGGCAGAACTCGGTGATCAGGTCGTTAAATTCCTGGACTGTGAGGTTGTAGTAGAGCGGGTAGCCGTGCCAGGTCCCGAAATCGAGAGTTGGGATCATCAAATCGGCCAGCTTCTCGGAAACGTTGGCGTGCCCTGAGCTGACAAGGTGATTGGAATCGAGCGACTTCACGTAGGCCGACATTTCGGCAGTCCAGGCCAGCCGCAAAGCCTCAGGGCGCGCATTGCCTTCGTTCATCAGCTCCCAGGCCATGATGGTTGGATCATCCCGGTAGACAAGTCCGGTGAGCAGGTTGACGCGCTGCACGACGTGGCGGACCCAGGTCCTGTAGTCCCGCTTTGTGCGCGGGTCATCGAAGAAAAACCTGGACTCGTCTTGGCTCCCATACCAGGCCCGCATCTGCTGGGCGCCACCCGTATAGGCCCAGAAATCCAGGAAGGCGATGACGAGCCTGAGGTGTCGCTTGCCGGCTTCGGCGACGAGGAAATCAATCTTCTGCATGCCATTCACGCCGTCATTGATCGCCATCCTGTTCTCATGAGGGTCCCAGGAGAGCAGGTACATTCCTCTCACAGCGACGTCGCTGGCATCAGCCTCAAGCCGCCAGTTCCAGATCGTAGCAGTGCTTCCATCGGGCGACCCGATCACTGGCTGGAGGAAGATGCGAACCGCATTGGCTCCCATTGCCACCGCGTCATCGAGAACGCGGATGACCTCGTCCTTCGACGCGAAAGTCACATAGAAGCTGTTCACGCCGGTCAAGAAAAATGGCCTGCCGTCGACTGTAAACTCCGTGCCGGAAGTCTTGATGAAGGACGCTGGCGCCAAGCTGTCCGCGGCGCTCACGGCTGCCGGAACACATAACAGCGCCAAGACCAGCACACGCCATCCGGCATTGCGCAGCCCGTATTTCGCCCGTTGCCAGCCGACTGTCATCCCGCCATGTGGCTCTCACCGGGCGCCGAGTGCAATGGCGCCTAGGGATTACCCCCTCTGACCTCGCACAGCCCGGCGTCAACGGGGGCATAGTGGTGCTTGGCCGATTACGGTCGCTCGAGTACAGACCCGTGCTGTCAGACGTCGCTCCCAACCAAGAGTTTGGCTCTTCGCATTGGCGGGTCCCCGCGGTTGCAACAGGTGGGGAGCTGAATAGACTCGGGGTGTGCCGCAGCCTCGCCCCAGGCGGAATGCCCAATTGGGTGGTCGACCGCAAGCGGTCGAACCCCGCGCTGTGGTCGCGCTACGCCCACCCCTTCCTGGCAGACGCTCTGAATGGCCATGGCTTCGTGGTCTTCCTCCGCGATCTTCGGAGACAAATCGGAGAGCGGCCCTTGCTGGTAATCACCGATGAGCTGGCGCTTCTTACGATCTCGGAGTACCGCAAAGCGCTGGAGCGGCTTTACCACTTCCGCCTCTCAACTCACGACACCGCTAGTATGCTTCACGACAAAGCCAGGTTCCCCGAGAGCGCCGGAGAGCATGGCTGGCCAGTGCCGAACGGCGTGGTCGTGCGGGACCTCGCGGGTGTTCGCGAGACGTCGCTCCGCCTGGGGATGATCCTGAAACCCGCCGACAAGCGCCACTTCCACGAGGGGCATGCTCCCCGCCCGATCACAGCGAACAGCTACGCTGACGCCGTCTCGGCGGCCGAGAGGCTGCTGGCTCAGACAGGCGAGGTCCTGGTACAGGAGACGGTCGAGGGACCAGATGACAACGTCTATTTCTGCCTGTTCTACCGGGGACGCAACGGCGAGACGCTCGGCATGTTCACCGGGCAAAAACTCGCCAGCATACCGCCGGGCACCGGGAGCACGGCGTTCTGTAGGGCGGCAGTAAACGAGGAGTTGGAACGCGCCACGAAAAACCTCCTCGATCAGGTCAACTACTTCGGATTTGGCGGCCTCGAGTACAAGCGGGATATCAGGAGCGGACGCTTTCTGACAATAGAGCCGACGGTCGGGCGCACCGATTGGCAGGAGGAGTTGGCGACGCTCGTCGGGCTCAATATCTCGCTGATAGCTTGTCGGCACCAACTCGACCTGCAGCCATTGCCGACCGGCTCGCTTGACGGCCGCGTGCTCTGGCAGGGTTCCTGGATCGAGCGGATCCGCTTTGGCGCGAAGCCGATCCCGCCTCGCTCGGTCGTGATGGATGGCTTCCGGCGCCGGGACGATCCGCTGCCGGCCTTGGTGCATCATCCTTGTGATGTGGCGCGCGCCGTGGCTTTCTATCTGCCGCCCTGGCGCGCGGGCCTACGGCGGATAGCTGGCAAGGCGCATCGCTCAAGGTGGTTCTCGTCAAAGCTGGGGTCTTTTTGGAATCCCCCGCGAGAACAACAATGCGCATTTGCTTGAGTCTCGATCCGTCGCGGCCGCTGCGCTGGCATCTGTGGCTGGCAGAAGCGCTTGCTGAAGTGCCCGGCAACGATGTCTCCTGCGCCTTCGCGGCCGGCTGCCGCCCGCTGCCGTTGATCTTCCGTCTGCTGCTCGAACTCGAACGACTACTCTATGGCTTTCGTGTCAAGGGCGCGACCGACGCCGTCGAGGCGGCGCTGCGGTCCCTGCCGCCTCCGGCCGAGCAAGTGGACGTGGTGATCGATTTCAGCGGAGAGGGGCCGCTCCCGTCGGGAAGGCGCGTGCTGACGCCGCTCTTCAACGGCGTACCGGGCGAGATTGGAGTCATGGCGGCCTTGGCGAATGATCAGGACCTTCTCGTCGAGCTGCACGACACGGCGCGCCCGTCACAGCCGTGGATGGCGCGTCCGGCCAGTTTAGACCGTGCAGTATTCTCAGCGAGCCTCGATAGCGTCCTCTCCTGCGCTGTGGCGCTGACCTTAAAAGCCTTGCGCGAGGAAACCAGTTCAGCTGCGGCCGGTGTCCCCGGCCCACGCATGGCCGTGCCTTCGTTAAGCGCGCTTTCGGCCACTGCATGGGAGACTGGCAGGGTGGCATCGAAGATGATCAAGTTCTTGGACATCTTGGCGAGAGGCGGTAAGGCTTGGGGGATTGGCTGGCGCTTCGACCAGGCGGCGAGCCTGCTCGACAAAGGCGGAGCAGCCTTCAAGGTGCTCACCGGGGACACCGGCAGCTACCTTGCCGACCCGTTCCCGTTTCGCCATCAGGGGCAGGACTTTATCTTCGTCGAACAGTACCTCTACTCAAAGAACCGGGGGTGCATTGCGGTCGTGACAGCAGACCGGAGCGGGACCGCCGGCGCACCCCAGATCGTCCTGGAGGAGCCGCACCACCTCTCGTACCCGTTTGTATTCGAGCAGGACGGACAGATCTGGATGATCCCCGAATCGGGGGCGGCCAGGAATGTCGCCCTCTACAGGGCAGTCGAATTCCCGTTCCGGTGGACGCGGGAGGCCTGCCTGATCGACGGCATCGAGGGCTACGACACCACGCCGCTGCGCCATGAAGGCGGCTTCTGGTTTTTCGTCAGCCTCAGGGTATGGAGGTCCACGTCCTGGGATGTCCTCAGCCTCTACCATGCCGAGAGCTTGACTGGCTGTTGGACGCCTCATGCCGCAAACCCCGTCCTGATTGATGCCGCGCTCAGCCGCCCCGCAGGCGCTGTCATCCGACACTGCGGACAGACGCTACGCCCGGTCCAAGACAGCGCGCTCGGCTATGGCGGCGCGGTGACGTTCTGCCGGATCGATGCGCTCGGCGAGTCGGAATTTGTCCAGACCCCCGTCGGTCGCATTCGGTCCGGAGAGTTCGGGTGCCACACCTACAACCGGCGGTCCGGCTTGGAGGTGATCGACTTGTTCGGACATGTCCGGGGTTTGCGAGAGGTCACGACCTCGTATCGGTTGCTTGTACCCGACGCGCCGGTCTCAGGACCGCGTGGCCAGCCCCTCTCTAGGCAGGTCTCGCGTCCAGGTTAGCTGCCCGCAGCCAGTTGGTCGAGCGCAACGTACACCGCCTGCGAAGGGCGGGTGCGCTCGACTCCGGCTTGTTGCCGCCCACTTGGCTAGGCGTCACGCTGCCGGTCTGTTCCACCCGCTTTAGCCACTCAATCGCCCCGTTATAGCTGACGCCAAATCGCGCCGCCGCAGCGCGCCGAGAAAGCCCCTCGGCTTTGACCGCATGAACAACCCGTTCACGAAGGTCCATCGAATAGCCAACCATTCATACTGGGCTCCAGCTCCAGCCAGAAGGTTGAAACAATATCCAACCGATCTGGGAATCCCTCCTCGACTTGCCCCAACGTCATCCCGCTCTAGCCGTGGCCGCGGGTCGATGAAGGTCCTCGCTGGCGTTGAAGGTGGCCCCAGAGGTCTAAACGGTTTGGCAACGCTGCCGACACAGCTGCTGAAGATGATCGGTGCCGCTGCCGCACTATCCGCGCCGGTGGCATGGCTCGAAATAACCTAAATGGATACCACCAAAGAGCTAATCACCTATTGTTTCTCCCTAATCATCTATCGTTCTTCCATTTCAGATTTTCATCAGTAATGCTCAGGTAAACACAGATTAAGATGCCATCTAGGCAAATCTTATCCAAGATCATCTTGATTTCACTTTCCGGGGAGTCGGCGCATGGCTAGATCAAGCACATCCGTGGATGTGGCGGTCATTGGAGCGGGCCCCTACCTGTCGCTGGCCGCGCATTTACGTGCGCGAGATGTCGAGCACCGGATTTTCGGGGAGCTCATGGGGTCATGGAAGCATTTCCTCGGCCCAACGCTGTTGCGCCAGATCCGCCTGGTTGAGGGCGCGCCGCAGCGATCGGCCCATTACGAGACCTCGGTGCCTGGCCTGCATTTCATCGGTCCCGCCGCCGCGAACAGCTTCGGCCCGGTGCGTCGATTCGTATACGGGACCTATCACCCGGCCCATCATCTCGCCCGACGCCTAGCGGCAGTTCTTGCGCGCTTCCAGGCCGCCTTCTGGGTTCCATCGTACGACCTCAAAGCGCTGTCATGAACGCCCGTCTCGCCAGCATTCTCGCCCCTGTCGGTGCCGTATCGCCGCCTGACCCGATTGATTTCGCGCTGCGCCGATCGCTCACTCTGCCCCGGGTCAGCTTCGTCGTCCCGACGCTCAATGAAGCCGAGAACCTCCCTTGGCTTCTGCCGCGCATCCCCAACTGGGCGCATGAGGTCATTATTGTGGATGGTCGCTCGACCGACGACACGGTCGCGGTTGCGCGTCGCCTGCGCGAGGACGTGAAGATTGTCATGGAGCCCCGGCGGGGCAAGGGTGCTGCACTGCAAGCAGGATTCCTGGCCGCCACAGGCGAAATCATCGTCATGCTGGACGCCGACGGCTCCATGGTGCCGGAGGAGGCTATCGTCTTTGTAAGTGCGCTGATGGCCGGCGCGGATGTCGTCAAGGGTTCTCGATTTATCCAGGGCGCCGGCACCGACGACATGTCGCTGTTCCGGATGTTCGGCAATAAGGGGCTGACCCTGTTCGTGCGGCTGCTCTATGGCGGTTGGTTCTCCGATCTATGCTACGGATACATAGCCTTCTGGACCAAGCACGTCGCCACGCTGGACTGCGATTGCGATGGGTTCGAGATCGAGACCCTCATCAACGTGCGGGCCTTGAAGAACCACCTCAATATCGTCGAGGTGGCGAGTTTCGAAGCTCCGCGCATCAGCGGTGTGAGCCATCTGCGCGCCATGCCGGACGGCTGGCGCGTACTGAAAACCATCCTGCGCGAGAGGGTGCACCAACAGCGCAGGCAGAGCGCGACAGCCTGTGTTGTCAGTGGACAGACCTGATGCGAATCCTGATGGTTGCCGCTCGCTGCTACCCCCTCATAGGCGGCATCGAAACTCACATCCAGGAAGTCGGTCCCCGCTTGGTGTCGCGCGGCCACGCCGTCGACGTGCTCACCACCGATCCCTCGGGGGAGCTGCCGGTTGAGGAGGAGGTGCGCGGCATGCGGGTGCAGCGCGTACCGGCCTGGCCGAGGGAGCTGGACCTCTATGCTGCGCCCGGCATTTATACTGCTATCCGGCGCGGGGCTTGGGATTTGATCCATTTCCAAGGTTACAACACCTTCGTGGCGCCGATCGGGCTGCTCGCGGCCGTCCGCGGACACCTGCCGTTCGTCCTGACCTTCCACAGCGGCGGACATTCCTCCCGGCTCCGCAACGCCGTGCGCGGCACACAGCACGCGCTGCTTCGGCCGCTGGTTGCCCGGGCCGCGCGGCTGATTGGCGTCTCCGAATTCGAGGCCAATTTCTTCAGCGGGAGGATGGGCGTGGCGCGGGAACGGTTTGTCATCATCCCGAACGGCGCCGCGATGCCGGCTCCGACCCCTGGCATCAAGGTCGATCCGCACCTGATCGTCTCGGGCGGCAGGCTGGAGCGCTACAAGGGCCATCAACGGGCGATTGCGGCCTTGCCCGAACTGATCCGCCGGGTGCCAGACGCACGACTGCACGTCGTCGGAACAGGCCCGTATGAGGGAGAATTGCGGCGCCTCGTCGCGACGCTCGGCCTCGAGAGGCGGGTCACTATCGCGAGCATCCCCGGGTCCGAGCGGCAGCAAATGGCAGATCTTCTGGCGAGGGCTGCGCTGTTCGTGCTGTTCAGCGACTACGAAGCCCATCCGGTCGCCGTAATGGAAGCCCTGTCGCTGCGCCGTCCGGTCCTTGTCAGCGACACGTCCGGGCTGCGGGAGCTGGCCAGCAAGGGCCTGTGCAGGGCGATTCCGCCCAATGCCGGTCCGAAAGAGCTGGCCGCCGCCATGGCCAAAGAGCTGAAGGCCCACCGGCAGGTCCCGGATTTGGCGCTACCGGACTGGGATGCCTGCGCTCAATCGCTGAGCGACGTTTATTGTGATGTCCTGAGCAGCCGATCCACGGTCCGCTTGCCCCCCGACGGCCTGATGTCGTGGCCTCCTGCGACGGAGGCATGAGGCTGATAATGCCAGCTCATTTCGCCGCGGGAGCCAGGATCAACCCGCTCCGGGCCGGGATAAGGTTCGTCTCGGCCGTTATCGGTCCCGACCTTCGCGGCGGCAGCGCCGATGCCCCGCCGCAACGGGCCAACTTCGGATGGATCGCGGTTCTGTGCCTGACGACCGCCACGGCTCTGCTCCTGGTTGTGGCCGGGCACGCCGCCGGGCGCCGGGGCTATGACGTAGCGCCGCTTTTCTTCTGGTCCGGTGTCGTCCTCCTGGTCGTCCCGACCAGCCTGCGCATAGCTTGGCCGATCGTAGCCCGGGGTGAGCGCCTCTTCCTCCTGTTTTTGCTTGCCGAAGCCCTGTTCTATTACAAGGCGGTCTATTCCCCGACGAGCTTCATCCATCACGACGAGTTCTTGCACTGGATCGCAGCCGACGACCTTATGACGGCCCGCCGGTTATTTCTGTCCAACCCGCTTCTCCCGATCGGGCCGACGTATCCCGCCCTGGAAATCCTTTCGACGGCGATCGTCAATCTGACGGGATTGCCATTGTTTGTGGCGGGGACTCTATTGTTGGTCGTCCTCAGGGGCACGTTCGTCGGTGCCTTGTTTCTGTTCTTCGAAAGCATCACCGGATCGCCGCGCATCTCGGCCATCGCCTGTCTGGCCTATATGGGTTGCTCAACCTTCGTCCTGTTCGAGTCGATGTTCTCTTACGAGAGCCTCGGCATCGTGCTGTGCGTACTGACCTTCGCCGTCGAAGCAGCGTCCAAGGATCTCGTCGGGCGACCGAGGCTGAAGGCGTTCGGTCTGATTGCCTTGCTGTTGGCGAGCCTCGCGGTCACGCACCACCTCTCGGCCGCCTTCACCGCCGCCTACTTCGCAGTGCTGGCGGCCCTCGAGGCTTTGCGCCGGCGCGGCCCCTTGCGGATTAAGGCCAGGACCGTCGCAGGCTTCACCGCGCTCCTGGCCATAGCCCTGCCGCTCCTTTGGATACAGGCCCGTGGCAACCCTCTCACAAGCTATCTCGCCCCGGTGGCCGAAACCGGCTTCAAGACATTGCTCGGAAAGATCCTGGGCGCGCCCACTCCATCGTCGGAGCACCTCGGAGCGCCTACCCAGCCCCTCGGCATGCGGCTTACCACCTTATTCGCGATCCTGCTGTTGGCACTCGGGCTGGCGACGGGTTTCTTTCGGTCGCTGGCCATGGCAGCGCCGCGCGATGCGCAAGCGGGCTGGCGTCCGATCCAGGACATTCTCAACCGGCGCTGGCGCGACAGCCGCATCGTGCTCCTTACCTTGCTGGCCTTCGCGTTCCCGGTCTCGGTGGCCTTCCGGCTTACCATCGCTGGATGGCAAATCGGCCACCGCATGGGAACGTTCGTGTTCATCGCCGTCGCGCTGGTCGTCGCGGTGAGCATAGTCCACTTCTGGCAGGGTCGCACGCCACGCGGGTGGCGCCGCGTCGCACCGGCCGTTGCTCTGGCGGCCATCGTCCTAGGCGGCGTCACGAGCGCTTCGCTCGATCCGTTGCGTGGACGCTACAGGGTGGCGGCCGACCAGCAATCGGTCGAATCCATGGGGATCGAAACCGCGCTCTGGACCAAGGAATGGCTCAAGCCCGGCAATCGCTTCACCGCCGACCGCGTCAATCGCCTGCTGCTCGCCGGCTACGGCCGGCAGGATGCCAGGGTCAACATCGTCCAAGGCGTCGATGCCGCGCGCATTTTCGAGGCCAAGGAATTATGGCCTGACGACCTTTACGCCTTGGCGAGGAGCGACATCGATTTCCTGCTGGTAGATCTGCGCCTGTCCACAGCCATCCCGGTGCTCGGGTTCTACTTCGAGCCGTGGCAAGCGCAGGAGGGAACTCCGCTCTCGGGCGCACAGCTGCTCAAGTTCAACAACATCAAGGGGATCACGCGCATCTACGACAACGGCTGGATCGTCATCTACGATGTGAGGGGATTACATGGGAATTTCTAGTAATCGGGACCTTGCGGCCGCCTGCCTGTGGGCAGTGGCCACGGTGGCCGTCGTTGCGATCAGCGACAGCTTGCTCCTCCGGACCGTCCTGGGCGCGCCAATGGTGTTGCTCGTCTCGGGCCACGTGGTGCTGCGGGCTCTTGGGGTGAGGACCACCACCGTGTCGGAACACCTCGTCTACGCGGTCGGAGCAAGCCTCACTTCCGGCATCGCCGGGGGCTTTGCCCTGAACGCCGCTGGCTTCCTCACGCCGCTCGGCTGGGCGGTGTGGTTCTGGACCGTGACGACCGCCGCGGCGCTGGTGGCGGTCCGCCGCGACGCTCCCAATCTGCCAGCTTGGGCGCCTCCGCCGCGGCTCCGGCTCTGGCAGGGGGCCGCACTGATGGTAGCGGTGCTGGTGGCGACCGGAGCTTATGCGCTGGCCGTCCGGGACGAAGCGACCTACCGGCAATTCAAATACACCGAGCTCTGGATGTTGCCATCGCCCAATGGGGAGCCCGACCTACTCACCGTCGGCATCAGAAGCGCCGAAACCCGAGTTCAGCGATTTGACCTGGAAATCACGCTTGACGGGCAACCGTTCGCCGTCTTCCGATCGCTCACTATCGCGCCGGGCGACACCTGGGCGCGGGAAATCTTGGTGCCCGTCTTGGCAACTCGCCAGACGGCGGAGGCGCGGCTCTATGGGCCGGAACACGACCGACTCTATCGCAGCGTTTCGACGCTGGTGCCGCCCATCTGAAACGAGGCTCAACCATGCGCATCCTGCTACTGTCGCAGTTCTATCCTCCGGTGATCGGGGGAGAGGAGCGGCACGTCCGCAACCTCGGCGCGGCGTTGGCGCAGCGGGGCCATCATGTCAGCGTCGGGACCTTGCGGCATCCCGGATCGCCCGAAACCGAGCAGGACGGCGCGGTCCGCGTGCACCGCCTGCGCGGCACGCTCCAGCGTCTGTCAGGCCTTCACACCGATCCCGAGCGCCGCCACGCACCACCTTTCCCGGATCCCGAACTGGTGCTAGCCCTGAAGCGGCTGGTCGCCCAGGAGAGGCCGGACATCGTCCACGCCCATAACTGGATCTATGCGTCCTTCCTGCCGGTCAAAGTTCTCAGTGGGGCACGCCTCGTGGTCACGCTGCACGATTACGGTCTTGTCTGCGCCAAGAAGAACTTCATGCACCTGGGCACCCATCTCTGCAGTGGCCCAGCACCGGCCAAGTGCTTACCTTGCGCTATTGTGCATTACGGAGCGGTGAAGGGAGCCGCGACAACGTTGAGCAACTGGGTGTCGAGCTTCGCCGCTCAGCGCCTGGTGGACCGCTTCATCCCGGTGAGCCACGCGGTGGCGCATCACACCGGACTCACCCAAGGCCGCGCCAGCTATGAGATCATCCCCAACTTCGTGCCCGACGATGTCGGGGTGCTTGGCCCGGAAGATCCCTGCCTGCGGCAGGAGCTGCCTGCGAATGGATTCATCCTGTTCGTCGGCGACATGATGCGCCTCAAGGGCATCGGCGTTCTCCTGCAAGCCTATGCCAGCCTGGAGCGGGCGCCACCGCTGGTCCTCATTGGGCGCCGGGTCGCCGATACGCCTACCGAGTTTCCGCCGAACGTCCGCGTCTTCAATACGTGGCCGCATTCAGCCATCATGCATGCATGGCGGCGCTCACTGTTCGGCGTGCTTCCATCGGTCGGACCCGAAGCCTGCGCGACGGTGATCATGGAAGCGATGGCGTCGGGCAAGGCAGTCGTCGCAACCGACGTCGGCGGCATGCCGGATATGGTCGATCATGGCCAAACAGGGCTTCTCGTGCCGCCTGGTGACACGCATGCGCTGGCCCACGCGATGCAAACACTTGTGGACGACCGCGCCCTGCTGGCCCGCCTGGAGGCGACAAGCCTCGCCAGGGTGGGGCGCCTCAAGGCCGGAGTGGTTGTGACCCGGATCGAGCAGGTCTACTGGGATATCCTGCGTCCAGCCGCCAGCAGGTCCGCGGTGCCGGCGCACCAAGACTCGGAAGAGCCATCATGCCGGTAGATCTCGCCGTGACTGCACTTATTCGCGTGCGCCGAGTGCTTCAAAAGAACGCTACGCTCGCCACGAATTCCGGTGCTCTGGCGATCGGAACAATGGCAGCGGCCGGTCTTGGGTTTATCTATTGGTGGCTCGCCGCCCGACTGTTTCCCCCGGAGGTGATCGGCAAGACCTCTGCCCTTCTGTCCGTGATGGGGCTCGTCGGTCTGTTGGGGGAGGCCGGGCTCGGCACCCTGCTGATGGGCGAAATCGTTCGGCACCCCGGCAAGGAGCGCGGCCTCGTGGCCGCGGCAGCGTCCGTCGGGGTGGCATTGGCGGCTGGCTTCGCCTTGCTGTTTGTCTTCGGAGAGGCGTATTTCAACAGCTCGTCCGGGCCGATTGACGGATGGTTCGGGGGCGTCGCGTTCGTCCTCGGCTGCTGCCTGACCGTTTTCAGCGCGGTGGCCGATCAGGCGCTCGTCGGCAACTTGCGCAGCACCGACAGGATGATCCGGCAAGTGCTGTTCTCCACATTCAAGCTGGTGCTCATCGCCGCCGCAGCAGCAGCTGGCTACGCCTCCAACGCCGCGATTCTTCTGACCTGGGTGGCCGGTATGCTGGCGTCCTGGATCGGTGTCGATCTCTTGACCCGGGGCGGGACGCGTCACCTGGTTGGGGCCCCCGATTTTCCGTTGCTGTCTACGCTCCGCCGCAAGGTCTTCGACCACTACGCGCTTGATGTGGCCTTGCAGGCCCCTGCGGTCATCATGCCGTACCTTGTGCTGATTCTCCTGTCGCCGGCCATCAATGCCGCCTTTGTATCGTTGTGGATGCTGGTATTCATGGCCTCGATCATTCCCGCAGCCATGGCTACGGCCCTGTTCCCCGTAGTCAGAGCAAGCCCGAAACGATTTAGGCACAACATCCTTTTGTGCCTCGTGGCGTCATTGCTCTTCTCAGTGGTCTGCGCCGCCTTCGTCTTCACATATTCTCAGGAGGTCCTTGCGGTCTTTAATCCCGCCTATCCTGAGATCGCTGGTTCGAGCCTGCGCTTTCTCGGCTTTAGCTTGCTGGGATCAACGCTCAAATTTCATGCCTGCACGCTGGCGCGGCTGAGCAATACGATGCGCAAGGCGTCTCGCTGGTTCGCGCTTGGCGGAATACTGGAACTGTGCTTCGTCGTCGCTGGGGCGAAGCTTGATGGACTTCAAGGCCTGGTCCTAGGCTGGACGCTCGCCCTCAGCATCGAGGGTGCATATGCGGCCCTGATTTTGGCCTTCGCCATGAAACTGGATTCTGCCGCCGGCCGCGCGCACGACCGACCGACCCCGTCGCCGCTCCAGACTTGAGGAGACACCGACCATGGCGCAGGATTATCGACCGCAGTTGGATGGCCTACGGGCCATCGCGATCGGACTAGTCGGCGTAGAGCACTTCGGCGGGTCGTGGGTCACAATGCGCTTCCCCATCGGGGCGGGTGCGCTGGGGGTCGAACTGTTCTTCGTCCTGAGTGGCTTCCTGATCACGCGCAACTTGCTGTTCAGACTAGAGCAAGCCCCTGCAGGCGAAGTCATCCGCAGGTTCTTCATCGGCCGCGCGGTTCGGCTAATGCCGGCCTACTATCTAACCCTGCTCGTGCTGTTCGTGCTGGGCGTGCCCGAGGTTCACGACTTCATTCCCTGGCATCTCAGCTACACGAGCAATTACCTCGCGGCGACCGGAGGCCCACTCCTTGTGTTCTGGTCACTGGCCGTGGAGGAGCAGTTCTACCTGATGCTGCCGGTGCTGTTGCTCATCTCCGGTCGCAATGCGATGAGGGTGGGGCTGTTCCTGATCGCGACCGGATTCCTGTTGCGTAACATTGTCCTAACGACGCCGATTGACCCGTTCGCCTTTGAGCTGTCGATCTTCGGAAAGTTCGAGATCCTGGGCATCGGCGTGCTGATCGGCGCTCTGTCCTATGCCGCGTCGCGTGGCGGCCGACGCCTCGTCGCCGGGTGGGACTTTGGGATCCTTGCGCTGGCCTGCCTGCTGTTCCAGGCCGTGGCTTGGTACGTCTACGGCAACGGCATCCTGCGTCACGTGACCTTCAACGCGAGTGTGGGGACCTTCTTTGCCTGGGTGGTTTTGCGGGCCGATGCCGGGCTGCCGGGCCCGCTAGCGTTCTTCAGCGGGTTCGCGTTCGTCCGCTTCATCGGCAAGATCAGCTACGGCATCTATCTCACCCACGCGTTCTTCCCGAGGATCTTCGAGTCGAGCGCCGTGATCGAACGGATGGGATCCGTCCCGGTCTGGGCTCAGGGCATCTGCGTCCTGGTCCTGAGCGTCGCGGTGCCAGCGACCTCGTGGTACGTGATGGAGTTGCCGCTACTCCAGCTCAAGGAACGCCTGTTGGACGGGGGTCCCGCCCAGGTGCGGATGAGGCCGACGGGCAAGGCCCTAGAGGTCCTGGCCGCGCCCGCACCAGCGCTGTTATTTGGTGGCGACTGCCGTGATTCCCATCAGGACGCCGGCCAATTGATTGCGCCGCAACCGAGCCGGAAGCCATTGCAGAGCCCGCTCGATGCCGTGCAGGAGTCGGTAGGGCGGCTTGACGAGCCAATATCCGGTGACCACCAGCGGGAACTCGATCCGGCGAAAGCCCGCCTGGAGCGTCAGCGTGCGCAATGAACGGTAGTCGTATTCCCGCATGTGCATGCCCGTCGCCACCTCGTCGAAAAACACCGAGATATCGTGCGGCCCCGTGACGCCACTCGGGGTCGTGCACACATAGTGCCCGCCGGGCCTGAGCACCCGGTGGATCTCCCGGAGCTGGGCCTCGGCGTCCTCCACGTGCAGGTGCTCCATGAGCTGGTCCGAATGGGCCAGATCGACGGAGTTGTCCGCGAGTGGGATATCGACCCCGCCCGTCTTCAGGAAGCGGAAATTGGTCGGAGCGGCGGCGAAATCCACCAAGGCGTCCGTGACATCGAGGCCCAGCACCTCACGAGTGTTCCCGGATAGCGCGAACGGCAGCGAGGCGTCACCGCAGCCGATCTCAAGGTACACTTCGCCGCGTCCCATTAAAGGCTTGAGGGCCCTGACCTGTTTCGCGACCCGGTTAGGGCGCGAGCCGACGGCGGCTTTTTGCGGATGGTCCGGCAGGCTGTTGAACAGTTCCGAATACACCTCGGCATAGATTCGGGAGCGCTCGTCGCGGGAGGCGGCCCGCAGCCGATCCGCGAGCCGGCGTTCCAGTTCGTAGTGCGCGACCAGGCGCTCAGGCGGCCGTGTGTCCTTGCAGCGCCGCTGGATCGCGACATAGTCAGGCTTCAGCTTTGTCAACACACGCCCCCCTTTGATCTGGCCGCTTCCTGGGGCCGAGTCTGATGAGACCCTGGCGACCGGCTGGCGATGTCCACCCGGCAGCTGAGCGGCCCAGCGCAAAGGGCCCTAGGGAAGCCTCGGCCCGACAGTTGAAGTCCTGGGCCAGCCCCGAGCGTCTCCGTGCAGAACAATCACCTTGCTGACCAATTATGCCGGGCATCAATTCGGCCGATCCTCTCTACTCCCTCACCACGCGGGAGGGTTCGACATCGTTGGGGTTGGACGCGGCCGGCAAGCTCTCGCTGGTCGGCGACGAGTTGAGGCGGTCAACGACGCCGAACAGGGTTCCGGTTGGCACGTCAGGCGCCTTGCTGAGGTTTCTTGGGGCGCTCAGCACTGGTGGGGAGGGCAGGGACGACGCTCCGCTCGACCAACGCCACGGCCGACGCATCCGGTCCCGACACGATCGCGCGGGAGGGTTCGGCCATGGCTTGAACCAGTCGTTCTTGCCAGCTGTCGATAGCAGCAGACACCTTCTGCGCCACGGCTCCGGAGACATCCTGGACCTTCTGCGCCACGGCTCCCCTGCGTCGGGCCGCCTGTCACGAGGGAGTGATGGGCTCGGAATTGTATTTTGCATCCATGGCCAGGGCATGTGGCTTTCACTTTCAAGGGTGGCCATCGGTGGCCATCCCGTCCCGATCTGGTCGGGCACAGGTCGACGAGCAAGGCTCTGCCGTATCGTGACCCTTCACCGCCAGCGGCACAACTATCCCTTTGTGGGCACTCCTTCCGGATAAGGCACCGCCTTGTATGCAGCCGACGGCGCGAGCGCAGTCTATTTTCTTGGCCGGCGTTCGGGACGTGCAATGAAACCGAAGGACATCATTGCCTATTACAGGTCGCGCAGCGATAGTCGTCTCTGAAGAAACGCTTGAGCTCCCATTCAAGCGCGTTGCCAATCTGCGCCGGTCTTGACGAACGTCCGGATCAAAGCACGCAAAAGCTCTGCGAGCCAACGCAGGAGCAGGCCGAATGTTGTAATTGGCAGCGGCGAGCCTGCGCGCCATCGCGATGGGACTCGCCAGCGTCGAGGACTTAGGCGGGCCGTCGTGCCGCGCGTGCAACGAACTATCCCGCGGCCTTCAGCGGATGCCCACGTTTGAGCGCTCTTGCCGATCGCCTCTTTGTTGACCCGCGAGTCGGAATAATGCTGAGCCAATCAGCACCTTAACTCTGATTGTTCTTTTCGGTACGTTGATATCGGTTCAGTTTTTAAAGGCCGCCAGATCACACGGCGCAGCGTTTCTTTCGCGGCTTTCGCTGACTCCAGTAGCGCCGGACCTGGATCGTCCCAGCGCCAGTAGGCGTTGTGAATCCGATGACTCGGTGGATAGAAACAGCCGGCGCCAAGGAGCCGGGCCGAGATGAAATCCCTGAATTCATCGCGCCAGACGTGCGTCGGATCAAGCTCTAATGGTGGGTGTGGCTGCCCGGCGGCGTCGCAATAGCCGACATGACAGAGATTGACGCCACAGAGGGCGGAGATCTCCACCTGCCCATCGATCCGGCCAACGGTTGGCTCAACAAATCGAAATACACCGTCACGCTGGTCGCGCTTGAATTCCATGCTGGCGAATCCGTTTGTCAAACCGATTGATCGGAAGAAACGGATTGTCAGATCCTCCAATTCCTCGGCGACTTCCGGCGCCGCCCAGCAACTAGCGGTTACGCCGATTTGAGGTGGCCAGGAACGGCCTTTGCGGCCTGTAAAGGCGACCGAAGCACCCGGGCGCAGATAGCACAGGCAAAAGTAGATGGAGTCATTCGACCCCTCAATCCACTCCTGAACAATCACCTCCCCCACCGCGTCCAGCACTCGCTCGCAGAGCAACCGAGCATCGGCTTGGGTTTCGATGCGATAGGCCTTCTTGAACGAGCCATCATACGCCGGGGAACGGCTGTTTGGCTTCACGCACAACGGAGGCCGAAGGTCACGCAGGCCAATCAAGTCACCATGGTTCTGCGCCAAGAGGGTTCTTGGCACCGGAAAGCCACCGCGCTCGGCCAAACGAAAAAATGGCTCCTTCAGCGTTAAGTCGACCAGCAGTTCGTGGAGTGGGAGTTGGAAGCTGAACCAGGGAGCCACACGGTCACGGTACCGTGACACAGTCAAAAGTGGACGGTCATCGGCAAATATTATCACACCTTTCTGAGGCATTATTTCTCGCAATCTAACTAGTTCCTCCACGAATTCTTCGCCGTTAAATGTCGAAACAATAACTCTTTGGGCATACCGCGATACAGCTGACACATCATACCTTGTCTCAACTACTACAATCGGCCGAAGTCCCGCTTGAGCCAAGCTGCGTACAGCGGACAGGCCGTTTATTCCTCCTCCTAAGACCACGGGTGTCGGTGCGCCATCGGCTGCTAGAGTGTGTTGCCGCGGATTTATCACGTGACTAGGCATAATAGCCCCAATCCTAGCGAGAAGACTGACTTCCCTTGATTGGTTCAAGGCGAGCGTCCACATTTCCGGCTGAAGTTGTCGGCACAGTGGGCCGATGCTGCCCCGCTCGCCAGGGCCTAGGGCGCAGGCTCGCTAGGTGCCTTGATATCGTGCGAGAGGTGAAGCCGGTGCCAAACACGAAACGCATGACCGGTCCAAACGTCGTAGTCGATACATGCCCGACGAAATACAATCCCGGGATGGACGACTCGAAATTCGTGGACAGCCTGGGAGTTTTTCCGACAAGACGCAGCTGTTCGACAACTGAAGAGCTTAAGAAAGGAAAACGACGCACGTCGGCCTTATATCCCGTCGCCGCGATTACATGATCTGCCTCGACGACGTGAGCGTTGCCGTCCATGGAGAGTAGTTTCAATTGTACTCCGTGCTCTGATAATCTCACCTCTCGCGGCGAGCGTCCCACAAGCAAAGGAATGGTTGCTGCCCGATCTTTCATTGACTCCCCTCCGGACGGCGAGGGAAACTTTTCTGCCATTTCAAGTCGATAGTACTCGGGGAAATACCGAAAGAGCCAAGGCCAGTCTGCGAATAGTCGATGTGTCCAACCCGGGCCGATTCCAGAAACGGGATGTGCCAGGCGGCGTAGCACCGGGTGCGAGCCTGAGCCTCCCCACCGACCACTGTAAATGATGGCCGGCTTGCGCGAGATAAGCTGAACGTTGACCCGCGCTTCGTTCAAGAGCACCGCTATATCAATTGCGGATGCTCCGCTTCCGAGTACCGCGACGCGCTGCCCCCCGAATCTTTGTAGGTCGTGAATGTCAGCGGCATGCGACAGCTTATCGCTGGGCAGTCGGGACAACAGCTCGGGGATATGGCGGAAATAGGTCAGGCCTGTTGCAATCACCACCTTCCGGGTCCTGAAGGATAGCCCGCTCTTCATGCGAAGATCGAATCCTTCTGGAGCCGGAACCAAGGAAACGAGTTCCTCGTCTTCCACGTCCGGCACGCAGCGTTTTTGGAACGCCAACCCGTAGGCGGAGAATATTTCCAGCGGAATTGGAAGATCCAGATGGTCATAGGGACTGCCGTGCTCAAGGCAGAATTGCCGAAGAGTAAAAGCATGCTCGGGATCAGAAAGGTTTGATGCAAAGCCAGCTGACTTGAGCAGCATGCCTTTCGGCATCTTGCTTTTCCAACTCTCCATGGGGCTGCCGATTATCCGGCAGTCAATACCCAGTCCGCGCAAGTGTGCGGCTACCGACAGTCCATACGGGCCAGCACCGACAATGGTCACATCGCACATCGTATACAAAGCGCACCTCCCGTTGATTCTCGCCTGCCGAAGGTCCGCACCCGCCGACCACATATCCAAGAACCTGCTAACAATACTGACATTGAGTGGCGGGGTCCTTTTTTGGCCGATGCCTCAAGCCGCGGCCTGTTTCATCTGGGCAACAATGCTCCCCAGCACCCGCTTGGCACCGCGCAGCTTGGCTTCAATGCGGCGCTCTGGATTGTCTCTGCCTATTGCGATCCACTTCATGGGATGCTCCGCATTGGCCAGGCGGGACTTGTGCCCGGAGAAGCCTGCCAGAAAATCGTAGCCGCGCTCCCCGCGTCGGATGCTGTCCTCAATAGCCAGAACATGGCTGATAAGCCCGGGCTTGAGCCGGCCGTCGCGCTCATACAGAAAGCCGCTTTGGTAGTTGTAAACACGGCCGTCATGCACGAAATTGTACAGGACCCCAATTGTCTGGTCCCCAGCCAACGTCCGTGAGATGCGGACCGTCCCGCTGGGAGCTCCGCGTGCAATGAGCTCCTCGTGAAATC
Organism: Mesorhizobium sp. M0778; assembly: GCF_040320105.1. Taxonomy (NCBI): domain Bacteria; kingdom Pseudomonadati; phylum Pseudomonadota; class Alphaproteobacteria; order Hyphomicrobiales; family Phyllobacteriaceae; genus Mesorhizobium; species Mesorhizobium sp. M0778. Next base: position 33,635 of record NZ_JAMYPA010000036.1, read on the forward strand.
GACGGAAGCTCGGATTGGCAAAAGCCCCCTTGCGTCCCCACCGCGCCTGATGAAGCTCGGCGAGCAAATCAAACGCGGCGAGCGCCTCCGATGTCATTTCCATAGTCCGGAACGCAATGGGGCCGCGTTCCGCATATAGTCGCATGGCACGGCTTACCGCCTGTCGAGTATTGCTGCCCAATGTGGCGCGGTAATTTCCGCCTTTCTGGCGGACTTCGGCGAAATCGATCCACCGTGCCGTCTCTTCTGCTTTCACCTCGGTAAGGAGCCCGGCTCGGTCCGCAATGCGACAAGCGGCCAACTCGAAGTCCGGTTCAATTCCGGAGAGCACCAGTTGGTCAGAGTGGTGCAAGTGATGCGCCAAGGCCTCGACGCATGCCACTCGAGTGGCATCGGCCAGGGATCGCTCCGCAAGAATATCATTGTACTCGATGAACAATCGATCGAAACGAACATCTCCAGTTTCATTGAGCAGCCAACGCGCCCGCGCATGCCGCCCGAAACTCCACGCCCTCCGCCGGCAAATAATCGCCAATCCAACGATCCTGCTTGACGTCCGAGCGATTAGAACATGTGGTTGCGCGCCCCCCGGCAGATGCCGCAGCCAAGTTCCGATCCAGAGCCAGGACAGATAGAACGAGTGAGTTGCTCGCGCTTCGAGCTCTCTCCAAACGGTCTCGAGTCTCGCGATGTCCGGCAAGGCCTCCACGGTAACGTCGATGACAGTATCCTGGCGCATGGCTTGTTCTACTGAAGCCACACGATAGGGTTCCGCACCGATGGCTGAGACATCAAGAGGTCCTGACATACAGCCATCTTCCTGATCCTTTGCGCCTTGCGGCGGGAATGCCAGGAGTATCCTCGCTGCGAGCTGCTGTTCGTCCATGGAGCACTCGGGGTTTTCCTGTTCGGTGAAGACTTCATGTCGCTGGAAGGGAAGACTTGCGAGCGCCGGAAGCGTATCCGCCTAGCGCAAATATCCGCTCGAGCGTGCGCGCCGTCGTGACGAAAATTCCGAAATCTTTGACCAATCCCGCTTGATACGCACCTGTGTCCCGTTCGATGTTATCTCACTGCACCTTGCCAATGATCCGAACTCCTGAGGGGAGGCGGACATGCTCGTTTCCTGAAGCGGCTCAAGCTGTCGGCGAGGGGTCGTTTCGGGCTTCCCACTTCGTCCCGACGAGTTCATCCACACAGACCGGTGATGCAGACCAATCTCCTTGCCGGGCATCAATTCGGACCGATCCTCTACTCCCTCACCACGCGGGAAAGCTCGACATCGTTGGGGTTGGACGCGGCCGGCAAGCTCTCGCTGGTCGGCGACGAGGTCGGGACCGGCGAACCGGCCGGCTCTCGTGGCCCGTTTTCGCCCACGATGATGTTGACGAGGTCACCTGGCTGCAACAGGGTCATCCCGACGGACTCAATGCTGACCGGCCCGGCTGCCGATTGCCGCACGATTTGATAGGTTGCGCTGTTCGCGTCCTTAGCAAACTGGACGCGGGTCACCGGCAACGTGTACAGGACGCCTTCGCTGACGTTCAACTCGCGCACATTGGCCTCGATCTGGCTTTCCACGGTCTCGATCTCGACCTCCATATCGTCCCTGAGGTCGGCCCGGGTCCGCAACACCTCAGACTCCAGCGAAGCGAGGCGCTGCTTGGCGCTCGCGTACTGGTTGAGGGCGTCCTGCCGACGCTGTTCCGCGTCGGACAACTCACTCTGGATCTGATCCATTACCGTCATGCTAAGAACTTTGCGGTCCACCAGCGTGCGCATGCTGTTGACGCGCTCCTGGCGCAGCTTGACGAGTTTGTCGAGCGACTCCATGCGCCCATAAGCGACAACATCTTGCTTGGCCGCCTCCAGCGCACGCAGGTTCGCGCGCTCGCGATCCTTGCGGGCCGTGGCGACGGCCTTGCGCCGGTCGCTCTGGTCGTTGACCAGGTTAGCCGCTTCCGTCGCGCCGGCCAGTTCCAGCAACTGGCGCGGGATAGCGGGTGCCGTACCGTCGCGCTCGGCCTTCAGCACCGCCGCGCGCGCGAGCAACTTCAACATGGCATCGATCGCCCCGCTCCGCTTCTGGGTCTCACGCACGGCTTCGATCTTCTGCCACGGCTCGCTCTCCGCCCGGTCGAGTCCGCCGGCCAGCGCGATCGCGTGCAGGATCGTCATGCCGGGCGCGTACTTGAACGAGCCTGGATTCTTGACCGGCCCCAGCACGTAAATGGGCGGGCGCTCCAGCGGCAGGATGTTGACCAGCCCCTTGCGGCCCAGCAGTTGATTGAAGATCTCCGCCAGGTCGGCCTGTACCTGTTGCGTCGACCGGTTGGCGACCGGAATGGAGCCAAGCAAGGGCACGGAAATTGTGCCGTCCTCTTGGACAATATATTCGCCGCTCAGTTCCGGACGCTGCAGGATGCCGTGCAAGGCCGAGGACGCGCCCCCCCACTTGTCTTCCTCGACGTCGACGCGCTCGTAGAATGCGACCTTGAGGCGGTCGCCGACGCCGAACAGGGCTCCGGTTGGCATGCCTGGCGCCGTGCTGAGGGTTTTGGGGCGCTCGGCACTGGTGGGGACGGCAGGGACGACGGTCCGCTCGACCAACGCGGCGGCCGATGCATCCTGTCCCATGCTGAGGGTTTTGGGGGGCTCGGCACTAGTGGGGACCGCAGGGGCTGCGCTCCGTTCGACCGGCGCCACCGCCGACGTATCCGGTCCCGACACGATCGCGCGGGCGCGGGAGGGTTCGATCGTGGCGTGGACCGGTTGTTCTTGCCAGCTATCGATAGCAGCAGACACCTTCTGCACCACGGTTCCGGAGACATCCTCGACGTTCCGCACCACGGCTGCGGAGGCGTCCTTGACCTTCTGCCCCATGGCTGCCGAGGCATCTTCGACCTTCTCCATTACGGCTCGGGAGGTATCTTCGACCTTCTGTATCACGGTTCCGGAGGCATCCTCGACCTTCCGCATCACGGTTCCGGAGACATCCTCGACCTTCTGCGCCACGGCTACCGAGGCATCCTCGACCTTCTGCGCCACGGCTCTGGAGACAACCTCGATGGGTTCCCAGTTTCTGACCGCTCCCGCTCCCAGGACGGCGACCCCGGAGACCCCCAAGACAAGCAGGACGGCCTTCATTCCCCTGCGGCGGGCCGCCTGTGACGAGGGAGTGACGGGCTCGGAATTGTGTTCTGCATCCATGGCCATGGCGCGTGGCTTTCACTTTTATTGGTGGCCAGCCCGTCCCGAACTGGCGAGCATCGGTCGACGAGGAAGGCTCTGCCTTATCGTGACCCTTCACCGCCAGCGGCACAACTGTCCCTTTGTTGGCACTCCTTCCGGATAAACACCCCCTCCGGCGAACCCGTCCAATGAGCAGATTGCTGCGCTGAAGGAGAACCTCTTTGATGGCAAACGGGACAAAGGCGATCGAACGCAACGAAGAGCAGGAAAAAGTGGTCCGACGCGGCGTCTCGAACCCTCTGCGGCCCCAACATGCGTTCGCAGAATGGCTGGGCTCCAACTTCGTCGTCCAGGCCCTGGAGAACGAGCCGATCACGATCTCCGGCTCCTAGTCGCAAACCCGATCATTCTGCTATGTCAATGACCGATCGACGGCTTGACTCGCCTGATGAATGAAGAGGCGACCTCGACGAAGCCGCAATCTTGGCAACCCTATCAAGATAGCAATAGCAGAACTGGCCCGCCTCATCATTTCTCGCCGGATCTCACCAGGCTCGAATTTCGGCCTCAGCCACGGGACTTCCCCGGCAGCGCCGCTGCCCCGATATGGGCCGCCCCAGGGGCCGCGCCAGGCAACTCCTGTATTGCTCACCGCAGGTGCAACGCAAGGAGCGGCTCGGCAGACCATCGCCCATTTCGATGCCCGGAAGGTATCCGTGCTGTTGTGCGCGCTGCGGCTCATCGCGCTGGCCCACACCCAGTCGCCACGCCAGCTGTGGCACGTTGCTCCTCAAGCTGGTGAAGCTCGGGCGCTGGTCAGGATCAGCGCGCGCCGCGTCAAGATCGCCTTCTTCCCGGCCTGCGCCGTCATCCCAAAATCGCGGCTGGTCGCGGCGCGGCCCCTGGCCCGCGGTTCTCCCGCCTGAGACGCCGCGTCGCCCCGCGCCAGACCGGCGGCACCCCCCACGCCCCAGGGAGACCAAGCCCGACAACTCTCGCAGTCCGCGCATGCGGCGCCACGATGGTGCTGGCTGCCGCCCGGAGCGGCTGAAACCCGGGGCTCGCACTCCTCACCAAGACCTCAGGCTTGAGAATCCGGGGTACCCCTCGACGAAGCTACCCTACGCCTAAAGAGGGTGTTCTTGTCTAGGGTTTTCCTAGCGTAAGGTAACACGGTCAAAAAAGAAACTTGCGAGGAGCGCCTTGCGAGACGCGCGTACCTCAATCGCGTCAGGGGAGGCTATGATGACAACGAAATCCTTGGTGACCACAAAGTCTTTTATGACAGTGCTTGTCAGCCAAAGCGAGTTACTCCGAGAGGGCCTTGTTCTAATTCTCGATGCAGCAAAGTTTCGCATTCTTTTCTCTGCGGCTTGTGTTCACGACCTTCTGCAGAAGCCCCTACCCAAGCACCGGTCCATCTTGCTCATCATGGATCTCGACGGTACTGATGCGGGTGCTGGATTCGCACAAATTTCAGAATTTAAAGGGATCTATCCGACCAGCCATGTCGTTGCGCTAGCCGATCACTGTCGACCGAACGATATAGTTTCAGCCCTTCGTGCGGGAGCTGACGCGTATTTGACAAAAGTTGCCGCTCACGACACCTTCATCAAAGCTCTCGAATTGGTTATGCTAGGTCAGACGGTGCTACCTGCAGAAACTTCGACGTTTATTCAAGACATAAGACATGGTCTGAAACATGATGCGGTACATGAGTTTACGAATGTGGCTGTTACAATGGAGAACACTGATCGAGAACCATCAATGTTGTCAACTCGGGAAGATTGTATTATACGTTGCTTGATCGGAGGGGAATCTAACAAAACAATCGCGCGCAAGATTAACATCGCCGAGGCTACGGTGAAGGTGCACGTGAAGGCCATCCTTCGAAAGATTCGGGTCGGCAACCGCACCCAGGCTGCAGTTTGGGCGATGAACCATGGTATGCTCACGTCCGCTCCTGGCACTGGCCCGTCAGGGACCGAAAGGACGGTAACTCAGCCTTCTCCCCATCCGCAAGAGCTACTTGAAGCACAAAAGGAGTACCACCTTGTCAAGAACACTCATCCGATGTGACCGCCTCCGCGTCTTGACAATATCACCTTCGGGCTGCTGACCTGTACGCTGCATTAGCTGCCGCACGAAGGAGACCCCGGTCGACCGATGCGACGAGCTACCAGTACATTAAATCCCGATGCTGAAAACCGCAATTTTGAGATGGTCTCAGGTCCCGCAACCACACCTTTCTACGATGCACTTTCCAAAGCTACGCCCTGATACGAGGTTGCGCGATCAAGAACGGGTAGGTTCAAATCACCCCCGGCGATGGTAGCGTAAGGAGGGTGCAGTAGAGACGGGATCGCAACGGGGCGCTGCGCTGGACCCCGCCAACGGGACCACGACCGGCCTTTTGTGATTGCCGTGGCGGATTTCGAAGACAGCCACTTCCCCGCCCACAGCCGATCGATAAAGCAGCGGCTGACGGATGCAAGATCACGGGTTCATCCCGACGTGGTGTTAATCCAGGCCAGGTTCGACACCCATCAGGACCACCGGGAGGTTCAACCAACTGACCTGGAACGTCTTCCGCGATCAGCGAGATTGCGCGCAATGGAATGCCGGGCACCGAGCATTTCGCCGAGGCTTTCACGCTCCGGAAGGCCAAAATTCTTTAGCAGTTTGCACACAAAAAAACCAATGGGGAGACCATCGAAAAATCGAGTGGGCCTTGAACTCACCGGGCGATCTGCTAACTAATTCGTCTACAGCGGTCCGGCAAGTAGACATCTACAAGGAAAGACAGTACAGAACTAACCATGCAAGCCGCCCGTTTTTACTTTCCATTTTGAAGTTGAGGGATTCATCAAAGTGGGCATGACAAAAATTGCTCCTGGATTTTCGTTCAAGAAAGCCCGGATCGGAACGGTCGAGGCGGGGAATCCGGGGTTCTGGTGTGGAAATGGGACCAACTGGTAGCGGTCCTTACTCAGATCGACGAGGAAGCCTACTCCACGCAGGGCAAATGGTTCCTCGAGACAGGCTTCGGGCTGCTGAGCGGGCAGCACAAGAATTTCGATACGATCGAAGAAGCCGTAAGATGGGTGGCCAGGCACACTTTCCCTGACACTGCAGATGGATCCGCGGATTCAGCGGCAGGAAGTTAACCCGAATCGCGGTCAGCTTCCGAGCTGGCGGAAGTCGCGCATGTCCCTTTCAAGCGGTCGTCCTCCAGGCCTTCGTGTGCCGCCGTATGTGCAGGTCCCACCGAAGCCTTTCGGCGGGACCTAGGCTTGTTTGTCAGACACCGTCGCCTTATTTGGTCCGCAACCGAAGTGAGATCGTGCTCATCACCGCCAGCGCACCGTCGGCGGCCGCTATCATCTTCATGACAGCCGCCTCGTCGCGGGTGTAGCTGACGACGAGAGCGCGATGAGCACTCCACGCCTGAATGCCCTGCAGGAACACGGGACGGTATGTCCAGCCGGCTTGCCGTTGGGTCAAGCGCCGAGAGCTTCTGCGGCCGCATGCGGACCACTGCCTCTGACACCGCGCCCTTGGAACAGCTTTCCAGAGGACTGCAGAGCAAGTTCATCGCGACGAAACCGGGCGCTTCGGAGCACCCCGCCAAGATTCCTTACAGCATACAATCAGAAAGCTCGGGGCAACGAACCCCACCGGGGCGGGGGCCGCTGTATCTCGGGCGGCTCCCGGATGCCATTCACTGCAACGGAGATCCCCCGACTTTCAATAAGACGGCGCGCCGGGATTCATTCGAGGCTGGCCGTCTTATTGCTTGGGAACGCTTCAGGAAGACTTCATTCTCGCAAAGAGATCGTTGACCTTGTAGGCGACTTCCGTGCGGTTGGTCGCCTTCAGCTTCTTCATGATGTTTCGGATGTGGACCTTCACGGTGCTTTCTCGCAGGTTCAGTTCGTAGGCGATGATCTTGTTCGCTTTTCCGCGCCGGAGCGCCTGGGCGACCTCGGCCTGCCTAAGCGTGAACATGCCTTTCAAAGGCTGGGTGTCGCGGCTGTCCGACCCTATCAGGTGGCGCATGCAAAGGACACTGCTCGCAGTGACGAAGATGCCTCCCGCTGCCGCAAGGTTTATAGCCTCGACACAGACATCGATTCCGACCGAGGTCGGAATGTAGCCGCGTGCGCCGCATTCGAGAGCGGTCAGTATGTGTGCAAGATCTTCGGTGTCGGCCAGGATAACCACAGGAACTGATTTGAATTCGGACGAAATATGCCGAATCTCGTCTGCGATCCCATGATCGGTGACCTTCCGGCCGCCAAGGTTGAAGAGTATGGCTGCGAGGGGAGGGACCGAGCCCTTCTTCACGCGCCATTCATCGATCGAACCCATGGCCGCGATTTCCATGCCGAGTTCGTGGTCCGCGAGGGCAAGTGCGAGACACTCGCCGTCCAGGGCCCTTCCGTCCAGGACGAGGAGGCTTCCTTTGCCTGCTTGGCCGTGGACGCTTTTCGTTCCGCTGGACAGGACTCCTGGCCGATCGGTCGAAGTGTAATTATGCCGCCCTGCTGTGGAACCCATGCCAATCCCCAATCTTTCGGATATAAGCCGCGTTGCGGCTGCCAAAACCCCCTCATTCTTCGCAATCTGAAAGCTTGAATACGCTGCCGTGTGTTTGAGTGCGCTTGTGATTGAGCACCCCGCCCTTGTGAAAGCCTGAGGCTCACCCAGCAGTTTTCAGCAGTTCTTCGCCCCTAGCCGAGAACAGCTTGTGCAGCCTATCGTCTATTTATAAGCGTTCTCTAACATAAGTTAATTTTTAGAAAATTTCGCGTCGACGGTCGCCTGGGGGCATGTGTTCAGACCGCGTCACCCCGCCTTGAAGCTCCCGCGAGTTCGATCGTGACGCGCGGCACCGGCGAGATTCAATCTCTTTGGCCATGTGCCAACCGTTGAAATGATTCCCGACCGCTTAAGGAATGCCAAGGAGTGGGATAGCTCTGCGAGGTTGACTAACCGGGTAGGCGATGATGCCATTCTCAGGATGGGACCGCTCAGCCAAACCCCAAGCCCAGCAGCCATTCGAGGGAGGATCGGTAGTTCCCCGCGATTGTGGACGAGAATTCCTGAAGGTGGATATTGGCATGACCAGGGCGCAGTTCGTGGCATCCGTTGCCAAGCGCTTTAGGTCCGAGAACACCCGGCTGTATCTGCCGCAGTTTATGGGCAGCTTACACGCATTTCGGCAGCACCTTCTCCTCATGCGATAGGCCATGGTGCCGTCGATCATGATAAGCGGGCCTTTGCCGCTGCCCTCGTCAAGATAAACCGCGGCCCCGCCAGGTCAGCCGCGCACTAGCAGCCCGGAAAACATCGTGTGGAACTGGCTCCAGCGACAGCGCACTGTCGTCTTCCAGCAGAAATTTTGCTGATGCCCTATGCGCTGGCGCCCAGCACCGCGCCGCAGGGGCGACGCGAAAGCCCCGCTAGAGTATCCGTCTTGGTCAAGGAAGGGATGGCGACCATTTCCGGTCGTCCCTGATGAGGGCGTTAGCGAGAACGACGAGCTTTCTCATGATGGCGGTTAAGGCGAGTTTTGCAGGTTTTCCGCCGTCTCGGAGGTCTTGGTATTTTGTCTTGAGTGACTGATTGAAACGGACCGCGACGAGGGCTGGCATGTAGAGCGCCTGC
>NZ_JAMYPA010000037.1:0-41912 GCF_040320105.1 Mesorhizobium sp. M0778
AGCCTCCGCCAAGCTCAACTGGCCCGTCTGCTTCACTGCCATCGCGATTCCCTCAGACCGTCCACCTCAGAGAATCACAATCAGCGAATTACGCAACAGGCCCCTTGTGGGAGAAGGTGGATCGGCGCGCAGCGCCGAGACGATTGAGGGGTGTTGGAAGGAACTCCAACGCCTCATTCCGTCTAGCACCTCTCATCTGACCGAGCTTCGCTCGGCCACCTTCTCCCGCAAGGGGAGAAGGAAGAGGGGCGCTACTTCATCACCTTGCCATCCGCTCCAAACCGATAGGTCTTTACCGGATCCGGCGTCGCATAGAGCGTGGTGCCGGGTTCGGCATTGTAGACGCCAAAAATGCGCACGGTGATCAAGCCGGCCTTCTCGCAGTCGAGATAGAGGTTGGTGTCGGCGCCGAGGTGCTCGGCATGCACGACCGTGCCTTTCCAGGCGCCGGATTTGGGATCGACGGTCAAATGTTCGGGCCGGACGCCGATGGTCTTTGCCGTTTCGCCAAGCCTGGTGCCGTCGACGAAATTCATCTTCGGTGAGCCGATGAAGCCGGCGACGAATTCATTTGCCGGCGAATTGTAAAGCTCCATCGGGCCGCCGATCTGCTCGATCTTGCCTGCGTTGAGGACCACAATCTTGTCGGCCAGCGTCATCGCCTCGACCTGGTCGTGGGTGACATAGATCATCGTCGCCTTCAGCCGACGGTGCAGCTGGGCGATCTCCAGCCTGGTGTTGACGCGCAGTGCGGCATCGAGGTTCGACAGCGGCTCGTCGAACAGAAAAAGCTTGGGTTCGCGCACCACGGCGCGGCCGATGGCGACGCGTTGACGCTGGCCGCCGGACAATTCGGCCGGGCGCCTTTCGAGGTAGGGCTCCAGCGACAGCATCGACGAGGCGATGCCGATGCGGCGGTCGATCTCGGCCGCCGGCGTGCCCGCCTGCTTGAGGCCGAGGCCCATATTGTTCTTCACCGTCAGATGCGGGTAGAGCGCATAGGTCTGGAACACCATGGCGATGCCGCGCTTGGCCGGCGGCGTGGCGGAAACGTCCGCCCCGTCGATGACCACGCGGCCCGAGGTCGAGTCCTCCAGCCCGGCAATGACCCTGAGCAGCGTCGACTTTCCGCAGCCGGATGGACCGACGAAGACGACGAACTCGCCATCCGTCACCTCGAGGTTGATGCCCTTCAGCACCTCGACCGGCCCAAAGGCCTTTTTCACGTTCTCGATGTTCAGCGAGCCCACGGCTTCGTCCCTGTTCTAGAGTTTCACGGCGAGGCCGCTGCGCACGCTCTCGTCGGCGGCAAGGCAGACGGCGAGCGACTTCACCGCGTCGTCCATGTGGCGGCCAAGATCGAGGTCCTCGCGGATCGCCTTCAGCACAAACGCCTGTTCGAGGTCACAGAGGTCCTGATGGCCGGGCTCGCCTTCCATCGACAGCATCTCGTCCGGTTTGGCGAACTTGCCGTCCGCGCCGGTTGCAGCACTGTGCAGGCGGATGGTCGAGGTCTTGGTGTGGGTGTCGATGTCGTCGGACCTGACGCCCTCCTTCATGACGATCGACACGCAGCCGTTGGGCGAGATCACGTCTTTGACGAAGAAAGCCGTCTCCGAAATCATCGGCCCCCAGCCGGCCTCGTACCAGCCGACCGAACCGTCGTCGAACAGCACCTGCAGGTGGCCGTAATTGTACATCGTGGGCGCAATCTCGTCGCTCAGCCGCAGCCCCATACCGCGCACCTCGACCGGCCTGGCGTCGGTGATCTGCAGCATCACGTCGAGATAATGCACGCCGCAGTCGACGATCGGCGACGTCGTTTGCATCAGCTGCTTGTGCGTCTCCCAGCTGTGTCCGGAGGATTGCTGGTTGAGATTCATGCGGAACACGTACGGGCCGCCGAGCTTCCGCGCCTCGGCGATCAGCCTGATCCAGGACGGGTGGTGGCGCAGGATGTAGCCGATCACCAGTTTCTTGCCGTTGGCCTTGGCCGCGGCTACGACGCGTTCTGCGTCCGCGACCGTCGTTGCCAGCGGCTTTTCGACAAAGACGTGGCAGCCAGCCTCGAATGCCTTGACCGAATAATCGGCATGGCTGTCGGAATAGGTGGCGATGCAGGCGACGTCAGGCCGTTCGTCACGCAGCGCCTCGTCGAATGAACGCCGGATGCCATAGCTCGAAAGCCCTTCCGGCAGCGGCACATCCGAGCGGTTGACCAGTGCGGTAATCTGGAAGCCCGGGTTGGTGTGATAGGCCAGCGCATGGCTGCGCCCCATATTGCCGAGCCCGGCGACGACGACGCGAAGGGGTGTTTGCGAACTCACTTGACCGCTCCCGAAGTGATGCCGCGGATCAGCTGCCGCGAGAAGATGACGTAGAGGATCAGCACCGGCATGATCGCCAGCGACAGTGCGGCCAGAATGGCGTTCCAGTTGGTGACAAACTGGCCGAGGAACAGCTGCGCGCCGAGCGTCACCGTCTTGGTCTCCTCCGACGGCGCCAGGATCAGCGGGAACCACAGGTCGTTCCAGATCGGGATCATGGTGAAGACCGCGACCGTCGCCATCGATGGCCGCACAAGCGGCAGCACCAGCCGGAAGAAGATGGTGTATTCGGACAGGCCGTCGATCCTGCCGGCATTCTTCAGATCGTCGGAGACTTGCTTCATGAATTCCGACAGGATGAAGACGGCGAGCGGCAGGCCTTGCGCCGTGTAGACCAGGATCAGCGCCGTCAGCGTGTTGACCAGCCCGCTCGCCACCATCAGCTGCAGGATGGCGACGGTGCCGAGGCGGATCGGGATCATGATGCCGAGCGCCAGGTAAAGCCCCATCAGCGAATTGCCGCGGAAGCGGTATTCCGACAGCGCGAAAGCCGCCATGGCGCCGAACAGAAGCACGAAGAACAGCGAGGCGACGGTGACGACAAGGCTATTCTGGAAATAGTGGATGAAGTCGCCCTGGCCGATCACCGTGGTGTAGCCGATCAAGTCGAAGGTCCCTGGCGTCGGCGGCGTCAGCGGCGCGCCGAAGATACCGGCACGTGATTTGAACGAATTCATGATCACGAGGATCACCGGAAACAGCGCGATCGCGGTGTAGGTCAGAAGGATCGCATGCGCGCCGATGGTGCGGGGCAGCGAACGGGTTGCGGTGCTCATGGTCACGCTCCCCTAAAACTGGTAGCGACGCAAGCGCGTCTGCACGAGGAATAGGTAGACGCAGACGCCGCCGAGGATGATCAGGAACATCATCGTGGCGATCGCCGCGCCCATATTGGGGTCGCCGACCTGCAGCTGGAAACCGAAGAAGGCGCGGTAGAGGAAGGTGCCGAGGATATCGGTCGAATAGTTCGGCCCGGCCAAGGCGCCTTGCGCCGTGTAGATCAGGTCGAAAGCGTTGAAATTGCCGACAAAGGTCAGGATCGAGATAATGCCGATCGACGGCAGGATGAGCGGCAGCTTGATCTTCCAGAATTGCGCCATGCCGGTGATGCCGTCGCATTCGGCGGCCTCGATCACCTCTTCGGGGATGGACAGCAGTGCCGCATAGATCAGCATCATCGGGATGCCGACGAACTGCCACACTGAGATCAGGCTGAGCGCGGTCAGTGCATATTGCGCCTTGCCGAGCCAGGGCGTGAACAGGCTTTTCAGGCCGACAAGGTCCATCATATGCGGCGCCACGCCCCATAGCGGCGACAGTATCAGCTTCCAGGCGAAGCCGACGATAACGAAGGACAGGATCGTCGGCACGAAGATTGCCGTGCGGTAGAAGGCGGAAAACCGCAATCGGGGGCTGGACAGAAGTGCTGCCAAAAGGACGCCGATCGGGTTCTGCACCAGCATGTGGATGATGAAGAACCAGACATTGTTCCGCAGCGCGTTCCAGAAATTGACCGACCAGTTGGGATCACCGAACAGCATGCGGAAATTTTCCAGTCCGACGAACACCTGCGACTGGTTGATGTTGCGGAACAGCGACAGCTGCAGCGTGCCGGCCAGCGGCAAGATCATGATCGCCGTGTAGACCAGCAACGCCGGTGCCAGGAAAACGCCGATATGCCAGCGGAACGGTCTTTTCGGTGCTGCGGCCATGCGTTCGGTCCCCGCCGATCAGGTCTTGCTATTGCCGTCAAAAGCCACGGCGCCTCCCTCCCCCTCGAGGGGAGGGTGCCTCGCGAAGCGAGGCGGGTGGGGTCGGCCGAGGCAGCGCGCCATCGTCGTTCGACCGTGCTTTCCAGCAACGATCAAGCTGCCGCCTGCCTCGACCGACCCCCTCTGTCGCCTTTGGCGACATCTCCCCTTCAAGGGGGGAGATATCGCTTCGCCGCGCCTTACTTCGCCGGCTTGTACCAGCTGTCGAGGCCGTCCTGCAGCTTCTTGGCGGCAGCTTCCGGCGTGTCGGTGCCGTTGATGACGTTGGCCGATTCAACCCACGTCTCGTTTTCGAGGTTCGGCGTGCCGCGCGACAGGATCTGGTAGGTCGAGCGGATCGTCGACTTGCACTTGCCGCGCCAAGAGACGAATTCCTGGGCCAGCGGGTCTTCCATCTTCACCGGCGTGTTGTTCAGGCTGAAGAAGCCGGGCAGCGCGTTGGCGTAGATGGTAGCGAAATCCGGCGAGGCCACCCAGGACAGGAAGGTCTTGGCCGCATCCGCGTTCTTCGAGGCCGCATTGAGGCCCATGCCGATATCGGTGTGGTCGGAGATGTAGCAGGTGTCGCCGGCCTTCTGCACCGGCGGCGGGAAGGCGCCCATCTTGAATTGCGCCTGCGTGTTGAACAGGCCAATTTCCCACGAGCCGGCCGGGTAGATGGCGGCGCGGCCGAGCGTGAACAGGTTCTGGCTGTCCGGATAGGTCTGCGCCTCGAAGCCGTCGCCGAGATAGTCCTTCCACTTGGCCAGTTCCTTGTAGGGCTCGACCCACTGCGGATCGGTCAGCTTCTGCTCGCCCTTGATCAGCGCCAGGCGGCCTTCCTCGCCCTTCCAGTAATTCGGGCCGATGTTCTGGTAGCCCATGGTCGCGGCTTCCCAGAGATCCTTGGTGCCCATCGCCATCGGGATGTAGGTGCCGTCGGCCTTGATCTTGTCGAGCGCGGCGTAGAACTCCTCATTGGTCGTCGGCACCTTGATGCCGAGCTTGTCGAAGGCGTCCTTGTTGTAGATGAAGCCATGGATGACCGAGGCCATCGGCACGCAGAAGCTCGACTTGCCGTCGTCGGTCTGCCAGGCGGCCTTGGCAACATCGGAGAAGTTCTCCATGCCGGGCAGCGTCGAGATATCGGCGAGATTGCCCTTCTTGAAGAGTTCCAGCGATTTGTCGAACGGGCGGCAGGTGATCAGGTCGCCGGCCGAGCCGGCGGCGAGCTTGGCGCCGAGGGCGGCGTCATATTCGGTCGGCGCCGACGGTGCGAACACCACCTTGATGCCGGGGTTCTTGGCCTCGAAAGCCGGGATCAGCTTGTCCTTCCAGATGGCAAGGTCGTCGCCGCGCCAGCTTTCGATGTTGAGCGTTACGTCGTCGGCATAAGCCACCCCGGCGGTGCCGAGAATGCTGGTGCCGAGAAGAAGTGCCGTCAGTAGCTTCGTTGTCATGCTCAGTCTCCCTGTTGACCTTTTTCAGGTTCGGTTTTGATGAGAACGGAGGCATTGCGCCCCTTGCTCCCCTCGATCGCGGAAAGGGCTGGCCGCAGCTTGTGGCCGGTCCCTTCCAGTATCTTCTCGGCCGCATCGGCGCTGGCGGCGCCGGCGGCGAGCAGAATAGCGGTCTTGACGACGCCGCCGCTCTTATCGAGCAGGCGCGCCGCCTCGTCCTTGTCGCGCCCGCTGACGGCGGCAACGATGCGTGCGGCGCGGTCGCGCAGCTTGATGTTGTCGGCCGTGAGGTTGACCATGTAGCCATCATGGACATGGCCGAGATGGATGGCTGCCAGCGTCGACAGCATGTTGAGTGCGATCTTCTGGGCGGTACCGGCACCCATGCGCGTCGAGCCGGCAATCAGCTCGGGCGGCGTTTCGAGCAGGATGGCGATGTCGGCCAGCCGCAGCAGCAGCGCATCCCCGTTGTTGGCGACAGCAATGGTCGCCGCGCCGCGGCGCCTGGCATCCTCGATCGCCCTGACAGCATAAGGCGTCGAGCCGCTGGCCGAGACGGCGATCAGGCAGTCGCCCTTGCCAACGCCGGCGGCGGCGACCGCTGCCGAAGCTTCGTCAGTGTCATCCTCCGGCCCGCCGGCCAGTGTCTTGAAAGCTTCGTCGCCGCCAGCGATCAGGATGGCGATACGGTCGCGCTGGATGCCGAAAGTGCCCGGCAGCTCCAGCGCATCGGCCAATGCCATCAGGCCCGAGCTGCCGGCGGCCGCATAGGCGAGCTTGCCGCCGCTTTTCAGTCTGCTTGCGATGATTTCGGCTGCCGCGGCAATGGCAGGAATGGCGCCGTGAACGGCCTTGGCGGCCTCGATCTGCGCGTTGGCCAAAGAGGAAAGGACGGCTTCCGGGGCCTGGATATCCAGTCCCTCGGCATTGTGGTGAAGCGCTTCGGTGCGCGTTTCGGCCATCCGCTTTCCTCCAATCGAGAAAACCATACCAAAAAAATACCACTTGTCCACACGCATTAATCAAATCCTTGCGGTGGCGCAGGCTTGCGGACGAAATCAGCTGATTTTCCAACAAACTACGCCTTAACTTTTTTGAAACGGAAATTAATCCTTGGCTATTGGTATTTTATTGGTATTATCCGTCTGGAGGAGAAATCGCGTGAAATTCGTGCTCGGCATCGATGGCGGCGGCACCAGCTGCAGGGCGGCCCTTGCGACGGCCGATGGCAGCGTCCTCGGCCGCGCCAAAAGCGGCGCCGCCAACATCCGAACCGATCTCACCGGCGCCAGGGCCAACATCGTCGACGCGGCGCAGCAGGCCTTTGTCGCCGCGGGCAGAGATCCCGGACTGATCCCGCAAACTCCGGCCATTCTCGGCCTAGCCGGCGCCAATGTCGGCACCTACAGGCAGCAGCTCGAAGCGATCTTGCCGTTCCGCATCAGCCGTGTCGAGACCGACGCCGAGATCGCGCTGGAAGGCGCGGTCGGCTCTGGTGACGGCGCCATGGCCATACTCGGCACCGGCACCGCCTATATGGCGCGCAAGAACGGCCGATCGCGTGCCATCGGCGGCTGGGGGTTCCAGGTCGGCGACCAGGGCAGCGGCGCCCGCATCGGCCGCGACCTGCTCGAGCAGACGCTGCTCGCCTATGACGGCATCCGCGAAGGATCGCCACTGACGCAGGCCATGCTCGCCATCTTCCGCAACAATCCCGAGGATGTGGTCGAATTCACCACCAATGCCAAGCCCGGCGATTTCGGCGGCTTCGCACCCAAGGTGTTCGAACATGCCGAAAAAGGCGACGTCGTCGCTATCTGGATCCTCGACAAGGCGGTGGCCGATGTCGAGGCAGCACTTGGCGTGCTCGACCTTGGTGGCGACGATCCGCTTTGCCTGCTCGGCGGCCTGGCGCCGCTTTACGCGCCGCGCCTGTCGGCGCGCTACCGGGCGCTGCTGAAGCCGCCGCTCGACGACGCGCTGGGCGGCGCGGTTCAGATGGCGGTTCGGATTTTTACGAAGGCGGCGGAGGCGGCGCGATGAGCGACGCCGCCGACCAGATTTTCGCGGCGCTGAGACAATCGTCGCAGAGTGGGGCGCCACTCTATCTGCAGCTGAGGAAAAGCATCGAGGACGCCGTCAAACGCGGGCTGATCGGACCGGGCGATGCGCTGCCTTCCGAGCGCGACATCGCCAGCAAGGCCGATATTTCGCGCGTCACCGTGCGCAAGGCGGTGCAGGACCTGGTCAAGGGCGGCATCCTCGTCCAGCGTCATGGTTCCGGCACCTTCGTTGCGCCGCGCATGGAGCGCGTCGAGCAGTCCCTGTCGATGCTGACCTCGTTTACCGAGGACATGGCACGGCGCGGCATGGCGGTGCGTTCGGCCTGGCTCGACCGCGGCCTCTATCCGCCATCGCCCGACGAGATGATGGTGCTCGGCCTGGCGTCGAACGAATTGGTGGCGCGCGTCGCGCGCCTGCGCATTGCCAACGACACGCCGCTGGCGATCGAGCGCGCCTCACTATCGACAAGCGTGCTGCCCGATCCGGCGGCGATCGGTTCGTCGCTCTACGCGGCGCTGGAAAAGACCGGCAACAGGCCGGTGCGGGCGGTGCAGCGCATTTCCGCCACCAATCTCGGCGATGGCGACGCGCATCTGCTGGAAGTGCCGCCGGGCATTGCCGGCCTGCACATCGAGCGTATCTCCTATCTGGCGAGCGGCAAGGTGATCGAGTTCACCCGCTCCATCTACAGGGGCGACGCTTATGATTTTGTCGCCGAACTCCGGCTGAGCGGGCCGGGCGAAGAGGGCAGGCCATGACCGCAACAATGACCCATATGCGGCGCGAGATCGAGGAGATCCCCGAGGCCACCGCCCGCCTGCTCGACGGCTCGGCCGCGGTGCTGACGGAAGCCGGGCGCGGCATTCGCGAGCGCGATCCGAATTTCATCGTCACAGTGGCGCGCGGCTCGTCCGACCATGCCGCGACCTTCATGAAATATGCCGTGGAGCTGACCGCCGGGCTGGCGGTCGCATCGGTCGGCCCGTCGATCGCCTCGATCTATGGCGCCAAGCTGAAGCTGGGCGGCTCGGCCTGCCTGGCGATCTCGCAGTCGGGCAAGAGCCCGGACATCGTTGCGATGGCGCGAGCGGCGCGGGCCGGCGGTTCGCTGACCGTCGCCATCACCAACACCGCCGATTCGCCGCTCGCGCGGGCTTCGGACTACGCGATCGACATCCTTGCCGGACCGGAGCGCAGCGTCGCAGCGACGAAGACCTTCGTCAATTCGGCGGTCGCAGGGCTCGCTCTGATGGCGCATTGCACCGGCGACGACAAACTTCTGGCAGCACTTGCCCGCTTGCCGGAGCATTTTCGGAAGGCGATCGCTTGCGACTGGATGGCGCTGGCCGGGGCACTCGAGACGCCGAACTCGCTGTTCATCCTTGGCCGGGGCCCGTCGGCGGCGATCGCCAACGAGGCGGCGCTGAAATTCAAGGAAACCTGCGCCATGCATGCGGAAGCCTATAGTGCCGCCGAAGTCATGCACGGCCCGCTGGCGCTAGTCGGTCCCGGCTTCCCAGTGCTGGCGCTGGCTGCCCGCGATGCGTCCGAACCATCCGTCGCCGAGGCCGCCGACAGCCTGGCCGGCAAGGGCGCCGCTGTCTTTGTGACTTCGGACAAGGCAAAGAAGGCGCAGCCTCTGCCGCATGTCGCCACCGGTCATCCGCTGACCGACCCGCTGACACTGATCGTGTCGTTCTATGGTTTCGTCGAGGCTTTTGCCCGCCATCGCGGCCTCGACCCAGACACGCCGCCCAATCTGCGCAAGGTGACGGAAACGCTATGAGCGATCGCTTTGCGCTGACCGGCGCCCGGATATTCGATGGCGATGACTGGCACGACAATGCGGCGCTTGTCGTGCGCGACGGCCTCGTCGAGGCCATCGTTGCCGCCGGCGCCGTCCCATCCGGTGTTGCGCCTATCGAGACCGGCGGCGGTATGCTGGTTCCGGGTTTCGTGGATTTGCAGGTCAATGGCGGTGGCGGCGTCATGCTCAACGACCATCCCGACGTCCCCTCGATCGAGACCATCTGCCGGGCGCACGCGCCCTTCGGCACGACGGCGCTATTGCCGACGCTGATCACCGACACGTCCGAGATCACCGCCGCGGCGGTTGCCGCCGGAGCAGAGGCCGCACAACGGAAGGTGCCGGGCTTCCTAGGCCTGCATCTCGAAGGCCCGCATCTGTCGATCGCCCGCAAGGGCGCACATGACCCGGCCTTGATCCGGCCGATGCTAGATCCCGACCAGGCGATGCTGATCGCGACGCGGAAAAACCTGCCGGTGCTGCTGACTACGGTGGCGCCCGAATCCGTCGAGCCCGACCAGGTATCGGCGCTCAGCAATGCCGGCGTCATCGTCAGCATCGGCCATTCCGATACCGACTATGCCACGGCCCGCACCTTTTCCGAGGCCGGCGCAACGGTGGTCACCCATCTTTTCAACGCGATGAGCCAGATCGGCAATCGCGAGCCGGGGCTGGCGGGCGCGGCAATCGATACCGGCACATTCTATGCCGGCATCATCGCCGACGGTATCCATGTCGATCCGGCCACCATGGCCATCGCCTTGCGCGCCAAGCAGGGGCCGGGCAAGATCCTGCTCGTCACCGACGCCATGGCGACGATCGGCACCGACATGACCTCGTTCACGCTGAACGGTCGCACCATCCACCGCAAGGATGGCAGGCTGACACTTGCCGACGGCACGCTGGCGGGCGCGGATCTCGACATGATTTCCGCGGTGCGCTTCGTGCATCGCGTGGTCGGTCTCGACCTCGACGAAGCCTTGCGCATGGCCTCGCTCTATCCGGCGCAGGCGATCGGCCAGTCGCACCGGCTCGGGCGCTTCGCCAGGGGAACCGCCGCCAACATCGTTTCGTTGTCGGACGATCTGGACATGAAAAGCGTCTGGATCGACGGCGCCAGGGTTTTTGCAGCCAGCCCTGCTTGTTAGGGTTAGCCGGCTTTGGACGTATAGAGGTCTTTGTAGGCTTCGCGCAGCAGGTTCTTCTGCACCTTGCCCATCGTGTTGCGCGGCAGTTCGTCGACGAAGATCACCTGTTTCGGATGCTTGTACCTGGCGAGGTGCCCAGCGATGGCCTCGATGATCGCGGCGGCGCTGATCGTCGAGCCCGGCGCCCTCACCACGATCGCCGTGACACCCTCGCCGAAATCCGGATGGACAACGCCGATGACAGCGCTTTCGGCAACACCGGCAAGAGCGTCGATCTCGCTCTCCACTTCCTTCGGGTAGATATTGTAGCCGCCGGAAATGATCAGGTCCTTGCCGCGGCCGACGATGTGGACATAGCCGTCGGCATCGATCAGCCCGAGATCGCCGGTGATGAAGTAGCCGTCGTCGCGGAATTCCGCCCTGGTCTTTTCCGGCATGCGCCAGTAGCCGCAAAAGACGTTCGGGCCCTTGACCTCGATCATGCCGACCTCGCCCCGGGCAAGTGTTTCGCCGCCATCGGGATCGGAGATGCGCAGGCAGACGCCGGGCAAAGGGAAGCCGACCGTGCCGGCACGCCGCTCGCCCTCGTACGGGTTCGACGTGTTCATGTTGGTCTCGGTCATGCCGTAGCGCTCGAGGATGGCGTGGCCGGTGCGCTCGCGCCACGCTCTGTGCGTCTCGGCCAAAAGCGGTGCCGAGCCGGAAATGAACACCCGGATGTTTTTCGCCGCTTGCCGGTTCAAACCGTCCTGCTGCAGCAGGCGGACGTAGAAGGTCGGCACGCCCATCAGCGCGGTGGCGCGCGGCAGTAGCGAGACGATGCGGGTCGGGTCGAATTTGGTTTCGAACAGCATCGAGGCGCCGGCCATCAGGACGACATTGGTGGCGACGAAAAGGCCATGCGTGTGGAAAACCGGCAGCGCGTGAATCAGCACGTCTGCGGCAGTGAAGCGCCAGAGGTCGACCAGCACCCGCGCATTCGAGGCGAGGTTTTCGTGGCTGAGCATGGCGCCTTTCGAACGGCCGGTGGTGCCGGACGTGTAGAGGATCGCGGCAAGGTCGTCCGGTCCGCGCGCCACATCGTGGAAGTCCACGGCCGCCTCAGAGGCTCGATCAGTCAACGAACCCTCGCCCTTGCTGCCGAGTGTCGCGACCGCAGCGCCCGAGGTCTGCGCCAAAGCGCCGATCTCGCCCGCTCGCGCCGGGTCGCAGACGACCAGTCGCGGCTCGGCATCCCTGAAGAAATAGTCGAGCTCGGTCAGCGTATAGGCGGTATTGAGCGGCAGGAAGATCGCGCCGGCACGCAGGCAGGCGAGATAAAGGAAAATGGCCTCCGGGCTCTTCTCGACCTGAACGGCGACGCGGTCGCCGGCTTCGACGCCCAGCTGCGACAGCGCATGCGCCAGTTGAGCGGAGCGCGCCAGCGTCTCGCCATAGCTGATCGAGCGCCCATCCTCTGTCTCCATCAAAAGGCGTTCGGGCGCGGGCATCCGGGCACGGAAAGCATCGAACAGATGGTTGCTCATATTTCCCCCCGAGCGGCTGGTCCGGCCGGACGGCAGCGGTCAGCCGGCCGCCTTGTCCGCCGCTGCCCTGATTGCCTCGATGTTTGCCCGGTAGGCGTCGACGCTGCCGCCCTTGAAGATAGCCGCGCCGGCGACCAGCACGCTGGCGCCGGCCGCGGTGACAAGGGGCGCAGTTTCAGGCGAAATGCCGCCGTCGATCTCGATCCGGATCGGCCGGTTGCCGATCAGCGCCTTCACCCGCTTCACCTTGTCGACGATCGCTGGAATGAAAGCCTGGCCGCCGAACCCCGGATTGACCGTCATGATCAGGACCAGATCAAGCCGGTCGAGCACGTATTCGATCATCGTTTCCGGTGTCGCCGGGTTGAGTGACACGCCGGCCTTCTTGCCAAGGTTTTTGATCGTCTGCAGCGAGCGGTCGAGATGTGGCCCGGCTTCGGCGTGCACCGTGATGCCGTCGCAGCCGGCCTCGGCGAAGGCGGCCAGATAGGGGTCGGCCGGCGCGATCATCAGATGGCAGTCGAAAAACGCCTCGGTGCGGTTGCGGATCGCCTTGATCACCGGTGGCCCAAACGTGATGTTCGGGACGAAATGCCCGTCCATGACGTCGAGGTGGATCCAGTCGGCGCCGGCGGCCGTCACCGCCTCGACCTCGTCGCCGAGCTTCGAGAAATCGGAAGCAAGCACCGATGGCGCGATCAGGGTTTTTTTGCTCATGATGCGGCCTTCCCGTACGCCCCGGTTTGCGGACCCTCTGTCTGTATCGACTGCCTAGACCATGAGTCCGGAAAGTGGAAGCCGGTTTGTCCTTCCGCCGATGCAGCGGCTTCAGGTTTGCGCTGCCTTCTCATCTGCCCGCTGAAGAAAAACCCCGCCGGATCGCTCCGGCGGGTATTGGGTGACGAGTACGGTCACTGTTTGAAGTTCTGGATTTCCCGCGCCGTATCCTATTGCTCCGGCTGCGGCTTGCGCCTTGGCACGACCTGCTGAGGAACATTCGGATTCAGCAGCAGGTTCGGCTCAAGCGTCGATTTCCTGCGGACCGGGACGCAGTCCGGATATCGTCCGACCGTTCCGATAGGGCAGCGCCGCTTGATGATCGGCTGGCACTGGCCATTGATCGGCCGCGCGCCCGGTGCGCATTCCAGCCGTGGTTTGCGGCAGGCGCCGTCGCGCAGCTCTGTCCCACGCGGACAGACGCAGGCGCCGCGCTTGTTGTGGATCTGGCCAGGTATCGGGCACTCCACCACAACCGGCTTCTTGCGCCTGCAGGCATTGCCCTGCAGTTCCGTGCCCCGGGGGCAGACGCAATCGCCGTTGGCGTCGTGGATCTGACCACGGATCGTGCACTGCTTGGGCTGCGGCCGAATTGGCCGGCAGGCATTGCCCCTGACTTCCGTGCCCCTCGGGCAGATGCAATCGCCAGCGGCGTTATGGATCTGGCCCCGAATGGTGCACTGTTCGGGCTTTGGCTGGATTGGCCGGCAGGCATTGCCCCTGACTTCCGTACCTCTCGGGCAGACGCAATCGCCAGCGGCGTTGTGGATCTGACCCCGAATGATGCATTGCTCGGGCTGCGGCTTGTTGCCCACGCAAGCGCCGTTCTCCAGCTCGGTCCCGCGCGGGCAGACGCAGCGTCCGTCATCGGTACGGATCTGGCCTTTGAGCAGGACGCAAGGTTTTGGCTTCGGCACGATGACCGTGCCTCCGCCGGACGAGCATTGGCCGTTACGGAAGGTCGTGCCTGGCGGGCAGACGCAGTTGCCGGCGTCGTTCATGACGAAGCCTTGCAAGCATTCCTTCTTCACCTCATGCGTGATGATGAAGGGATGGCAGGCATAGGCCTTGCCGCGATCGCCCTGCACATTGGCGGCACCACGAGACAACACGTCGCCACCGCCTTGCACCGGCGTCTTCGGAGACAGCACGCCGACGCAGTTCTGGCCGTTGACAGTGCCCTGCAGATTGGTCAGACGGCCATCGTCGGGAATGATCACGGTCACATTGTGCACATGGCTTTCCCCGGCGCCGAGCGTCAGTTGGGCGATGCAGGACAGAGGCAAGGTTGCCGGCTCCTGCGAGCAGCCGAAGGGCGGATCGATCGAGGTGATCGCAACGCCTTCCAGCCGGCCGAGGCCTTCGACGCCGATCGCATCGCCGATGCGAACCGGACCGGAGAAGGCGCTCGTCCCATCGTTCGTGATGGTGATCTTGAACGAGCAGGGCTGGCCGGGCTTGCACTCGGCGTCGCCAGTCTTCTCGACGCGGATGGTCGAGGCGCCGCCGCCCTTGGCGCAGGCCTGGCCGATCGGATAGACGATATCGTCTCCCGGAGCCGGGCCGTAGGAGCCGCGTGCGCAGTTCTCGAATTCGCCGTTCGCGGCAACCGTCACGTCGAAATGGCGGCTGGTTCCAGGCGTCATAACGGCGCCGGGAATCTGGCACGACAGCGCATTGGCCGGAACCGGTCCGCAAGCCCATTCCGCGCCGTCTGGGGTGACGCTCTGGATCTGGACCGGCGCTCCGCCGGCTATCAGCGTCGCGGCATCGTTGACCCGCACCGGACCGGTCGGGGCTGTGGCGCCGAGGCTGATGACGGTAATGCGGCAGGAAACGACCGCAGCACCGGCCAGCGAGCCATTGCACACCTTGGTGATGCGCATGGCCGGCTGCCCGCCATTCGGATGACGGATGCGTTCCTTGGCGCAGGCCCTGTTGTTGGTGATGTCGTTCTCACCGGGAATGGCCTTCACCTCGGCGCAGTTCTCGACACTATCGGGCCGGAAGTTGGCCGGCATCACCGCCCTGACGAAGATCGGCGTCGAGGCGCCCGGCATAAGCGCGATGCCGGGATTGTCGCAGCGGAACTTGCCGGAACCGTTCGGTCCGCACGTCCATGGCGGCGTCGGGCCGAAGGTCGAGGATGCCGGCGCGCCGCCCGGATAGCTATCGACGACCGTCAGCGGCCCATTGTAGGGGACGCTGCCATTGTTGATGATGTCGATCACGAAGGTGCAGACGCCATCGGCCGAACAGAATTCGGTGCGGGCGCGCTTCTTCAGGATCAGGTCGACCTTCTTCTCCACCGGTGGCCGGCAGTCGCGGTCACGATCGCCACGGCGGCAGACCGGGATCGACGCACAGCCGCGGTCGTTTAGCTGGCTGCCGAAAAGCGGCTTGCCGCTGGCGCCGTAATTGTAGGTGGCGCAGTTGCGCAAAACGCTGCCTTGCCAGCCTGCGGCCGGCTTGAAGCCGAGCTTGAGGTCGACAGAGGCACCCGGATTGAGCGTGGTCACCGGATGGGTGCAAATCGTCGGGGTGATTCCAGGCGCGCAGACCCAGGGCGGGTTCGGCCCTGAACCGAGGGTGGAGCCGGCCGGCAGGGTGACTTCGTCGAGCACGATCTTGCCGTGGTAGGGCGCATCGCCGACATTGGTGACCCTGATGGTGAAGTCGCAGCCGCCGCCCATCGTGCAACGTTGCACGTCGGCGCGCTTTTCGACTTTCAGATCCGGTTCCTTGTCCTTCGGCGGGCAGCGCTGATCACGCGGGATGACGATGTCGACGGTCTGCGTGCAGCACAGGCCCCAGCCCTCCTTCGGGCCGGCATAGGTTTCGATACCGGTGACGATGATGTGGATAACGTCGCCGGGTGAAGCACCGACGATCTTCCAGTTGAGCACACCGCCGCCGGCCGGCACCAATTGGGTGTCGGGAATGATTGTGATGCCGGGTGTCGTCGTCGAAAGCTGCACCCATTTGCCAGCCATCTCTGGGCCGACCGGCATATGGTAGATGAAGGCGCCGCCGCCGGGCACGCAATCGACCGTGCCTCGCTCCACCTTGAAGCATTCACGATTGCCAGGAGGTGGAGGCGGTGGGTTGCACTCGGTGACGTCGATCTTGATCGACGTCTTTGCACCCGTGAGATAGTTGCCGTCGTCCGGCTTGCCCGGGTCCTGCGACGGAATTTCGACGCCAGCACCGCGGTCGCCGCGGCTCACCTTGATCAGCCCCTGGTTATCGACGATTGCCGGCGACGGAAACGCCGCATGGTCGATCTTGGCGGTGATCTGGAAGGTGATGGCGCGCTCGTTCGCAGCGCCGATGCCGTCGAGGTCGCTGGCGGAAATCCGGAAATCGGACACCGTCGCCGTATCGTCCGGGCCAGCCGAACTGCTGATCGCAGCGCCGGGCAGCGGTCCGCCGGATGCGTCGGTGCCGTCGCCGGTCACATGCACGCCGACAATCCGCAGGCCGTGCGGGAGTTGGTCCCTGAAGTCGAGCCTGACCTTTTTCAGCATGGCCGCGAGGCCCGGGCCGGCAAAACCCTGCGGATTGCCGCGCAAGCCAAAGCTCAGCGAGTATACGACATAGTCGCAGCCTCTCTGGCCGCCTTTCTTGGTGAAGAAGGGCACGATCCGGCCCGGCTCCGGGTTGACGATGCGAGGATTGTCGAAATCGAGCTTGGGATCTGGAATGACAGTGCCTGCATCGGCAGGCTTGGCCTTGGCCGGAGCAAGGTCTTCAGCGAAGCCTTGCAGCGGGCTCAGCATGGCGACCGCGATACCGGCCGCCATCAGCCAGCGCGCGCCGCGCCTGGCGAGTGACAGGGGTTTCATGATGGTCTCCATGACGAATGATTGTTTGCCGGTTGATTGGCTGCTCGTCGCAAGCGGGGACTGTGCAAGATTGCTCATCTTCCCCTTCTCACGGTTCGCAGCTGACGGCTGGGGTTCTGAGCGGCAAGGTCATCTTGCAGCAAGGGTAGTAGCCACCCTTGTCGCGGTCGGACTGCCTGTAGAAGCAGAGCCCGACATCGACCCTGTCGCCAGGATAATGGCCGGTGATACCGATCGTGAATGGCGCGCCGGGCGCATGCGACAGGGGCGAAGTCACCCCGACGCCAGGCGTCCTGGACAGAGCCTTGATCGAATCGCCGCCGAAGCCGGTATGGTCATGAAGATAGAGATCGGCCTCGAGGCCGGAGGGCGTGCAGAAATACTCGACATCCTCGACATCAAGGCAAGGAGGCAGATTGCCGGGGGGCGGGAAGTCCGGCGGATAGAACGGTGGCAGATAGCCGCCCGGCACCTGCTCGTAATAGCCGGCACGGCCTTCGCAGGGGCGCCAGACCTCGACGTCGCCGACATGGCCTTCCACTTCCGGGTCTTCGAAATAAGTGTCGAAATCGACGAACCACGAGCCGAAAGGCGGCACGTTGGCCGGCCTGACCAGCGCCGTCGGCGTGATCTGCACGCCGTGCACGGCAAGCGGCCCCCCGGCTGCGAGCTGTTCGGCGAGCGCCGGGTTGTCGCGCAACTTGTCGCCGGTATCGACCAGCGTGTCGGTGCAGATGCCGGTATCGAGATTGCCTTCGGAATCGTAGCCATATTGCAGGTCGAGGCCGCCGGCCGACTGCCGGTTGTCTTGCGGGAAGCCGACCGCATATTCCTGCGGCACTTCCACCCAGACCGATTCCGTTGCCGGATCGTCCGGATTTTCGCGCCAGTAGCGGATGACCTCACCCTTGCCGGAATCGGCGAACTGGCTGTAGTCGTAGCGGTTTTCCACCGGGCCGCGCTGAGCCAGATACATGAAGCCCTTGTTGTCAAAGGCGATGTCGGTGACCGCGTAATCCTTGTCGGCCTTGACGGTCAGCTCCCAGCGCGGGTCGCCGAAGCTGCCGTCGCCGGCAATGCCCACCGACCAGATCTCCGCCTTTTCCCCGACCGAGTAATAGAGCCGGCCGCCACGATAGGCGACCGACCAGACGCGGCGCTCGTCCTGTGTGTAGCCCCAGCTATCGGGGTCCTCGCTGTCGAAGGCAGCACCCTGGATGTCCATCACCGAGCCGTCGTCGGCGACTGGGGGCAGCCCGTGCGCCGGGCGGCCGGCGACGCCGTGCTCGAACGTGTCGACTAGCGCGCCATTGGCGTCGATGCGGTGGATAAGGCCGGTGTCAAGATCGCTGGCGAAGAACTGGCGGTGGATATTGTCGAAAGTGACGTCGCCGATGCCGGGACCGCTATTGGCGTCGATATCGGCGAATTTCGAGACGGCGCCGGTGATGCCATCGATCTTCCAGATCGTTCCGGGGCCGCCGCCGTTTTCGGTGCCGAACTGGCCGTCCATGAAGACCGCGTCAGCCGTGCCGCGGCGCTGCCGCTCCGGCCGGCCGTCGGCATCGCCGTCTGGTGTGACGATGCGGATGCCGTGCAGCGAGGTGACGCCGGCATAGAGGTTTGGAATGGCCGAGGGAACGCCGTCGCGCACGCCGTCGTCATAAGTGATGCCGAACACCTGGCCGATTTGCTCGGCCGTGACCTCGAAGGGTGGCGGGGTGAAGACCAATTGGCCAGACGCCGGCCCGCCCAGCCTTGAAACGTCGAAGACGCGCAAGGTTGCGCGCGCCGTGTCGATGAAGGTCTCGTCGACCGGATCGACGCCCGGCGGCAGGCCTTCCTCGAAATTGGGGATGATGGTGCCAGAGAATCCGGTCACTGCCATCGAGCCGGGATAGATGATCTGGGTTTCCTGGGCCTGTGCCGAGCCGCCGAGCCAGAGCCCAGCGGCGAGTGCCAAGGCCGATAATCCGCTGGCAGCCTGGATTGCGCGGCGCAAATGGCCGGCACGAGAGCGCACGGACGCGCCATGGTCGCAAGACATGGATCTCCCCCCACAGGTCATGGGAGAAACATCCGGTCTCGGCGCGCAAATCAGGGCAAGGCGCGGCGTTCCGGCACGTTCATCCCTGATCGAATTGTCTGCTTTCCTCACCGTCATGATACGCCGGCGTCCGCGCAGGGTCAACGGAACCAGCGGAAAGCCCAGCGCATCGACCCGGTCCCGAAGGCGACTGTCGCGCTGAGTTCCTGCTGTTCCCGGAGACCATCGAGCCTCTGGATCTGTGGTCATGGGGCTTTCCTTTCCGGGGCCGCACCACGCGGCACCTGAGCGTCAGTCGCGAGGTGAGGCGGAAAGGTTCATGGACCGGGGCCGGGCCGGCTGGATCACGGCCGGAAAATACGGGCCTGCCGGTCCCGAATCCGATCAACCGCGATGAATGGTGAACGCCTTGCGCAGAATGCTTGCGCGCCACGCAGCCTGTTCTTATATACGCGCCAAGCCGTCCAGCGCCGAATGCCGGTTGCCGGAGCGGAATTTCTTGTGAACAGGGGCTTTCGTCGGAACGCCTGTACGGGTCCTGAGAGCCTGCTTAGCGGAGAGATTAGAGAAATGGCAAAAGTAATCGGTATCGATCTGGGAACAACCAACTCCTGTGTCGCCATCATGGACGGCAAGGAATCCAAGGTCATCGAGAATGCGGAAGGCGCGCGCACGACCCCTTCGATCGTCGCCATCAACAGCGACGGCGAGCGCCTCGTCGGCCAGCCGGCCAAGCGCCAGGCGGTCACCAATCCTGAAAACACTATTTTCGCGGTCAAGCGCCTGATCGGCCGCCGCTATGACGATCCGGTGACGGAGAAGGACAAGAAGCTTGTCCCCTACAAGATCGTCAAGGGCGACAATGGCGATGCCTGGGTCGAGGCCGGCGGCAAGAACCAGTCGCCCAGCCAGATCTCGGCGATGATCCTGCAGAAGATGAAGGAAACGGCGGAAGCCTATCTCGGCGAAAAGGTCGAGAAGGCGGTCATTACCGTTCCGGCCTATTTCAACGACGCCCAGCGCCAAGCCACCAAGGATGCAGGCAAGATCGCCGGCCTGGAAGTGCTGCGCATCATCAACGAGCCGACGGCGGCAGCACTTGCCTATGGCTTGGACAAGAAGGAAGGCAAGACGATTGCCGTCTATGACCTTGGCGGCGGCACGTTCGACATTTCGGTGCTCGAAATCGGCGACGGCGTGTTCGAAGTGAAGTCGACCAATGGCGACACCTTCCTCGGCGGCGAGGATTTCGACATGCGTTTGGTCGAATATCTGGCGGCCGAGTTCAAGAAGGAACAGGGTATCGACCTGCGGAACGACAAGCTCGCCCTGCAGCGCCTCAAGGAAGCGGCTGAAAAGGCCAAGATCGAGCTGTCGTCCACCACGCAGACCGAGATCAACCTGCCCTTCATCACCGCCGATGCCAGCGGCCCTAAGCACCTGACGCTAAAGCTGACGCGTGCGAAGTTCGAGAGCCTTGTCGAAGATCTCGTCCAGCGCACCATCGAGCCCTGCAAGGCGGCGCTCAAGGATGCCGGCCTCAAGGCCGCTGAGATCGACGAGGTCGTTCTGGTCGGCGGCATGACCCGTATGCCCAAGATACAGGAGATCGTGAAGCAGTTCTTCGGCAAGGAACCGCACAAGGGCGTCAACCCGGATGAGGTCGTCGCACTTGGCGCTGCCATCCAGGCCGGCGTGCTGCAGGGCGACGTCAAGGACGTGCTGTTGCTCGACGTGACGCCGCTGTCGCTCGGCATCGAGACGCTGGGCGGCGTATTCACGCGGCTGATCGAGCGCAACACGACGATTCCGACGAAGAAGAGCCAGGTGTTCTCGACGGCTGAGGATTCGCAGTCGGCGGTGACCATCCGCGTCTTCCAGGGTGAGCGTGAAATGGCCGCCGACAACAAGGCGCTCGGCCAGTTCGACCTGGTCGGCATCCCGCCTGCGCCGCGTGGCGTGCCGCAGATCGAGGTCACGTTCGACATCGACGCGAACGGCATCGTCAACGTTTCGGCCAAGGATAAGGGCACCGGCAAGGAGCACCAGATCCGCATCCAGGCGTCTGGCGGCCTTTCGGACGCTGACATCGAGAAGATGGTCAAGGATGCCGAGGCCAATGCCGAAGTCGACAAGAAACGTCGCGCACTGGTCGAGGCCCGCAACCAGGCCGAGGCTCTGGTGCATTCCTCGGAGAAGTCGCTGAAGGACTATGGCGATAAGGTCTCGGAGACCGACCGCACGGCGATTGCCGATGCGATCGCGG
Source organism: Mesorhizobium sp. M0778 (assembly GCF_040320105.1). Lineage (NCBI taxonomy): Bacteria > Pseudomonadati > Pseudomonadota > Alphaproteobacteria > Hyphomicrobiales > Phyllobacteriaceae > Mesorhizobium > Mesorhizobium sp. M0778. Next base: position 21,079 of record NZ_JAMYPA010000037.1, read on the forward strand.
CGTTGAAGACCGCTGCCGAAGGCGATGATGTGACCGAGATCGAGGCCAAGACGCAGACGCTCGCCGAAGTCTCGATGAAGCTCGGCCAGGCGATGTACGAGGCTTCGCAGAAAGAAGCCGCCGAGGCCGACGCCAAGGCTGATGCCGCCAAGGACAGCGATGTGGTCGATGCCGATTTCGAGGAAATCGACGAAGACGACGAGAAGAAGAAGTCGGCCTGAACCGCCTGACGGTACAGGTAAGCAAAAAGCCCGGCGCACAGCCGGGCTTTTTTGCAACCCTTTGCCGGAAAAACGCCGAGCTACCCGAAAAAATGCGGACAAAGCCTCGTAGACACTGGCATCCCGGCTCCATCACACCTAAATCGGAACAGCGTGCCGGCAAACGACGCAACGATACTTCAAGACGTTGACTATCCGGACTGCGGGAAAACATGAAAGCTGATTTTTACGAAACGCTGGGCGTGCAAAAAGGCGCCGACGAGAAGGAGCTCAAGAGCGCTTTCCGCAAGCTGGCCATGCAGTTCCATCCCGACCGCAACCCAGGCGACCATGCCTGCGAGCACAAATTCAAGGAAATCAACGAAGCCTACGAAACGCTGAAGGACCCACAGAAGCGCGCCGCCTACGATCGCTTCGGCCACGCCGCCTTCGAGCACGGCGGCATGAATGGCGGGGCGCAAGGCTTTGGCGCCGGCGGCTTCGCCGACATTTTCGAGGACATTTTCGGCGACATGATGGGCGGGCGCCAGCGCCGCTCGTCCGGCGGCCGCGAGCGCGGCGCCGACCTGCGCTATAATATGGAAATCACGCTGGAAGAGGCATTTTCCGGCAAGACCGCGCAGATCCGCGTGCCGGCCTCGATCTCCTGCTCGGAATGCTCGGGCAGCGGCGCCAAGCCCGGGACCCAGCCCGTCACCTGCTCGATGTGCAACGGCCACGGCAAGGTGCGCGCCACGCAAGGATTCTTCTCGATCGAGCGCACCTGCCCGCAATGCCAGGGGCGCGGCCAGACCATCAAGGACCCATGCCCGAAATGCGCCGGCCAGGGCCGCGTCACCGAGGAGCGCTCGCTGTCGGTGAACATCCCGGCCGGCATCGAGGACGGCACCCGCATCCGGCTTGCCAATGAGGGCGAGGCCGGCCTGCGCGGCGGCCCATCGGGCGATCTCTACATCTTCCTCGCGGTCAAGCCGCACGAGTTCTTCCAGCGCGACGGCGCCGATCTTTATTGCAAGGTGCCGATCTCGATGACGACCGCAGCGCTTGGCGGCTCCTTCGAGGTGACGACATTGGACGGTACCCAGACGAAGGTGAAGGTGCCGGAAGGCACTCAGAACGGCCGCCAGTTCCGCCTCAAGGGCAAGGGCATGCCGGTGCTGCGCCAACCTAATATCGGCGACCTCTACATCCAGACCGTAGTCGAGACGCCGCAGAACCTTTCGCGCCGCCAGCGCGAATTGCTGGAGGAATTCGAACAGCTTTCCTCAAAGGACAATTCGCCCCAATCGAGCGGATTTTTCGCCCGCATGAAGGACTTTTTCGAAACGTTCGGCGAGCATTGAAGCTCATCCCTGGAAACGCTTCCCGAGCGTCATCAACACCTTATCCGGGGATTCGCCTTGTCTTGCACCTCGTAGCTGATAAGTAGCATGCGAGGGAGCGTTGAGGAGGACTTTCGATGACGCGTAGTCCCGGACTGCGAAAGACGCTGGCGGAAAAGTTCGATGACGAGCTGAAGTTCTTCAAGGGCTGGATCGACAAGCCGAAGGCGGTCGGTTCGATCGTCCCGACCAGTTCCATCACCGCGCGCAAGATGGCCTCGATCGTCGATCCGAAATCCGGCCTGCCGGTGCTCGAGGTCGGGCCCGGCACAGGCGTCATCACGCGCGCCATCCTCGCTCAGGGCATAAAGCCTGAAAATCTCTACGCGGTCGAATATTCCACTGATTTCGTGCGCCATCTGCGCCAGCTTTATCCAGGCGTCAACGTCATCGAGGGCGACGCCTTCAATCTCGACGCGACGCTCGGTGACAAGCGCGATCTGGTCTTCGATTCGGTGATATCGGGCGTGCCGCTGCTCAACTTCCCGGTCGCCCAGCGCATCGCCTATGTCGAGAGCCTGCTCGACCGCATCCCGGCGGGCCGGCCGATCGTGCAGCTGACTTACGGGCCGCTGTCGCCGATCCCGCCGGGCCGCGGCGACTATACGGTCGAGCATTTCCATTTCGTCATCCGCAACATTCCGCCGACGCAGCTTTGGATCTACCGACGCGGGGCCGCCTGAATTGCAGCGTTGGGTTTGAATAGCACTTGTCTTATATCCATCGGGTGACAAGGCAGACCCCATGGCTGTGATCCCGAAAATTCTCGTCGTCGCCGGTTCGGTGCGCAGCGGCGCCTATAGCGGCAGGACCGCCGACGTGGCGCAGAAGGAACTTGCCATGCAGGGCGCGGAGGTGACCCGCATCTCGCTCGCCGACTATCCGTTGCCGATCCTCGACCAGGATCTGGAAAAGGAAGAAGGCATTCCCGAAAACGCCGTCAAGCTCGGCCGGATGATCGCCGCCCATGACGGGCTGCTGATCGCGACGCCCGAATATAACGGCTCCATTCCACCGCTGCTCAAGAACACCATCGACTGGGTAAGCCAGCTGCGCAAGGATGGCGGCCGGACGTTCAGGCCGCTTGCCGGCAAGGTTGCCGGCCTCTGCTCGTCTTCCAACGGACCCTTCGGCGGGATACGCTGCATCAACCATCTGCGCGCCGTTCTGGTGCGCTGCCGGATGGAGGTGGTGACACCGGAATGCTCGGTGCCGGAGGGCGGCAACGCCTTCGACGACGAGGGCAACTTCAGGGACGAGAGGCTACGCCAATCGATGGAGCACCTATGCCGAACGCTGATCGAAACCTCGCGCATGCTGTCGACGCGGATCGAGGCATGATCCCGGACGCCGCGCATGCCGACACGATGCAGGAAAGGCTGATCGTCGGCCTCGACCTGCCGACGCTGAAGGAAGCCGAGAAAGCGGTGCGCGAGCTCGACGGGATCGTCTCCTTCTACAAGATCGGTTACCAGCTCGCCTTTGCCGGCGGGCTCGACTTCGCCCGCGAGCTGGCCAGCGGCGGCACCAGGATCTTTCTCGACATGAAGCTGCTCGACATCGACAACACGGTGGCCAAGGGGGTCGACAACATCGTCAGGATGGGCATGAGCATGCTGACCATCCATGCCTATCCGAAGACGATGAAGGCGGCGGTCGAGGCTGCGAAGGGCAGCGACCTTTGCCTGCTCGGGGTCACCGTGCTGACCTCGATGGACGAGCAGGACGTGATCGACGCCGGCTATGAATATGATCCGCATACGCTGGTGCTGAGGCGCTCCGAGCAGGCGCTACATGCCGGCATGGGCGGCATCGTCTGCTCGGCCGAGGAAGCGGAGGCGGTGCGCCGCATCGTCGGCCCCGACCTGGCCGTCGTGACGCCGGGGATCCGGCCCACGGGCAGCGACCATGGCGACCAGAAGCGGGTGGTGACGCCGGCGCAGGCGATCCGCAACGGCTCCAGCCACCTCGTGGTCGGCCGGCCGATCGTCGGCGCGGCCGACCGGCGGGCGGCAGCTGAAGCCATCCTCGATGAAATGCGCTCGGCATAAGGACCAAAAACCAGGAGAAACCGATGCCCAAGGGATACTGGATCGCTCGCGTCGACGTGCGCGATGCGGAAGGCTACAAGGACTATGTCGCAGCCGCCAAGCTGGCCTTCGACCGCTTCGGCGCCAAGTTCCTGGCGCGCGGCGGCGCGCATGAGAAGGCCGAGGGGCCGGGCCGCGACCGCAATGTGATCATCGAGTTTCCGTCGCTTGCGGCGGCGCATGACTGCTACCACTCGCCCGAATACCAGCGCGCGGTCGCGATCCGCCAGAAGGTGGCTGACGGCGAAATCGTTCTGGTCGAGGGGATTTAGGCGAGAATCCGGTTCGTCGCGGTTTCAGCCATCGCATCGGCGAGGCTCAGGCCCCATTGCCGGCGACAGTAATCGCGGAAATCGAAGCAGGGCAGGCCGGGGCAGACCTCGAACTCGATGAGGTGTACGCTGTCGTCGGCTTCGACCCGGAAGTCGATGGAAAACACATCCCGCAGGCCAAGCCCGACCATCAGGCTTTCGGCGATGCGACGGATTCTTGCATCGGCTCGAGGCTGGCTGGCGCCAACGGGAAGCAGCAACGGCTCAGCGTAATTTCCCGCGGCTTTCGCCGCTACACCGGTATCGCCGTAAAGCGCCAGGCTGTCCTGCATGGTCTGGAAATCGCTGCCCGAATCGACAAGGGCGATGCCGAGCGCCTCGGCGCCGGTATCCGGCTTCAATCCGAGAAAACTGGCGCGCGCGTTGCGGCCGGCGACATAGGGCTGGACCACGACATCGTCGCGATAGGCGGCGAAGACGCGCCGGCTAAGCTCCAGCGCGTGGCCGAGATCGTGGCAGCGCGAATCCGGCCAGATGCCGATCTTGGCGCCGAGCCGGTTCGGCTTGACGAACCAGCCGGCGGGCGAGTCCGGCGGCGCGACCAGCCAGGCTCCGTCACGGGCAAGGCCCGCCCGCGGCACCGGCAAGCCAAGCGCGCCGAGCACGGCGCCGGAACGGAACTTATCCTGACAGAGCGCAAAAAGCGCATCGTCGGCGCCGATCGCCTTCAGGCCGTTCAGCCGTGCCAGAGCTGGTGCCGCGCCGCCGCGGAAATAGGCGATGCCGTCGGTCAGCGTCCAGACGAGCGTGGTCTTCGGGTCCTCGCCGGCGAGAACGCTTGCGGCGTCGTCGAGTGTCACCGGCGCAAACGACAAGCCGCGCTTCTGGCAAGCGGCGGCAAGTGCGTCGAATTCAGCAGCGATGTCGGTCGATTGCGCCAGATAGGAGGCGATTTCGACGGCACGCTCCGGCACGTGGTTATCGGCGACCAGCCGATCGAAGCAGGCCTTTTCCGGCTCGTAGACAAGGATCAGCTTCGGCTTGCGGCTTGACATGGGTGGAACGGCTCCTGGCAGCACGATTGCCTACCATCGCACGGGGAACGCATTCGGCTTGCGCGGAACCGACGTTGATCGGACGCCTGCACGACAGCAAGCGCACCATCTTCTTGTTTGACCATGATCTTTTCCGTACCAAAGGTTCGGGACCATGGTCTAGCCAATCAGCACGCGCGGCTCGAAGCGACCATTGACTGGAATGTCGAGCATAAACGTCATGCCGGCTTGCGGGTCGAGCAGGCGCTGCTTCTCGCTCTTGCCGGACCAGGCGGAGGTGACCGCGATCCGGTCGGCATTCCTGCCGACAAAAGCCGGACAGGACGGCTGCGTCGCCGGCATCGCCACCGAACGGACAAGCTTGCCGTCGGGTCCATAGGCTTCGACGACGCTGCCGCCCCAGCAAGCGTTCCACAATATGCCGTCGCGGTCGAGCACCGAACCATCGATATAGCCCTTGGCCGAACGGTGATCGACGAAGACCTTCGGTTCGCCAACCGGCAGGCCGGTCGCAGGATCGCAGCCGACGCGCATCAACAGCCCGGTGCTGGTGTCGGTATAATGGGCGATGGTCCCATCTTCGGAAAAGCAGATCGAATTGGGCACCGTGAGATCCGCATAGAGCCGGCGCAGCTCGCCCTTGAAGAACCAGTAGATAGAACCGGCGGCCTTCTCCTCGCCCTTACCCATGGTGCCGACCCAGAGGGCGCCGCAAGGGTGAACGCGGGAATCGTTCGAGCGGGTGACCGTATTATCGGCCTCGATCGGCGTGTGCAGCGTCAGCTTGCCGGTCGCGACATCGCGGACATGCAGGCCGGTCTCGGTGGCGATCAGCTGGCGTTGGTCGTCGACGATGGCGATGGCGCTGGCCATCTGACCGAGCTCGTGGATTTTGACCGCACCGCCGGACAAGCGCTGTTCCAGGAGCTGGCCGTTGACGATGTCGAACCAATAGAGCGTGTCCGTGGCAGGGTCATAGCTTGGCCCCTCGCCGAGTTGGCAGACATGGTCGGAAAAAACCGAAACGATGGTCTCGCTCATCATGCCGCTCCAAACGCCGCGTCCCAGGCCACGACCGCAGCCTTCGCCCGTGCTGCCACTTCGTCGATGCTCATGCCCGGCTTGAACAGGCTGGAGCCAAGACCGAAGACGGTGACGCCGGCCGCTTTGTAGCCGGCAAAGTCCTTGTCCGAAACGCCGCCGACGGCGCCGACCAGCACACTGGCTGGCAGCACCGCGCGCATCGCCGAAATGCCCGCCGCGCCAAGCACGCTCGCCGGGAAGAATTTCAATGCCGAGGCGCCGAGCCGGATTGCTTGAAATGCCTCGGTCGGCGTGAACACGCCGGGCATCGTCACCATGCCGTACTGCATGGCACGGCCCATGACCTCGGCATCGATATTGGGGCTGACCAGCAGCCGCCCGCCGGCCTTGTGCAGACCGTCGACATCGGCGGCGGTGAGCACCGTGCCGGCGCCGACCAGCGCCGTCGGAGGAAGCGCTTCGACAATACTGGCGATGGAAACAAAAGGCTCGGGCGAGTTGAGCGGCACCTCGATTGCTTCGATGCCGGCGCCGAAGATCGCCTGGCCGATCGCCACCGCCTCGCTTGGCTTGAGGCCACGCAGGATCGCGACCAGACCCCGCTTGAGCTTTGGAAAAGGTGCGGTTTCGGTCATGCGGCAACTCCATTTTTGGCGATCATGCCATTTTCGCGCGCGGCTTCGGCAAGGCCGGCACGCACCGCCTCATCGGCGTCGACCGCCCTGAAAGCGAGCCCGGCAAGGCCGAGCGCCTCGGCATAGAGCCTGCCGAGTGCGCCCGATGCGATCAGCACGACGGGCACGGCGCTTGCCCCATAGCGGCTATTTGCCGAAGCGATCTCGCCGCCGATCAGCAGGCCGGACAGAGAGGCTGCGGCATCTTCGGGCTTCAGGTCCTGCAACAGGCTGGCGGCGCGGATCGAGAACAGTCTTGAAACGATGTCACCGCCCTCGGCCAACGCCTTCAGGCACCAGTCCCGGAAAAACGGACTTTCGGCGGCAACCGGCTGCGGCGGCTCGCCCAGCGAATGGCGCAGGATCGAGTGCGCAGCCAGCACCGAAAACAGCTCGCCGGTCGGCCAGGTGCCGAAGCCGGCAATGGAACCGTCCTCGACCAGCACCCATTTCGAATGGGTGCCGGGCATGCAGACGAGGTGGCGTCCCTGTGCCGGCAAACCGGCGCCGGCAAGCTGCGTTTCCTCGCCGCGCATGACGTCAGGCGCATCGGCAAGGCGTTGGGCAAGGCCGGGCACGATGCGGATGTCGCGGCGCTGGCCGGGGATGCGGGCAGCGCCGGCGAGGATAGCGCCGATCGGCGCCGGCACGCTGACATAGGGCGCCTCCAGCCAGCCCTGGCGCGAACCGGCCATCCCGCAAATGATGACCGGCAGCGCCTCGGGGGCACCCATGGCAGCCAGATGCCCTTCGAGAACGGACGAAAATCCTTTAGCCTGGGCGGTGATCAGCCCGTCATCGCCGCGCCGCTCGGCGAGAACCTTGCCGGCGCCGTCGAGCAGCCACACCCTCATCCGGGTGGTGCCCCAGTCGACGGCCGCGACAGAAGGGGCCTTGCTCGATGAGATCACAGGAACCCCCCGTCGACGATCAGCATCTGCGCGGTCAGCATGCGTGAAGCATCCGACGCCAGGAACAGCACGGTGCCGACAAGGTCTTCCGGCTGCATCACCTCTTTGATGCACTGCTTGGCGACGTGGGCGGCGAGCGCCTGTTCGGTGACCCAGAGCTTTCTCTGTCGCTCGGTGATCACCCAGCCGGGCGCGATTGCGTTGACGCGAATGCCGTCGACGCCGAGCTTGCCGGCAAGACCCTTGGTGAGGCCGACGATGCCGGCCTTGGCGGCGGTATAGGCCGGCATATCGGGATGGTTGATGAGAAACGAGGTCGAGGTGAAATTGATGATCGAGCCGCCACCGGCCCGCTTCATGCCCGGCGCCACCGCCTGTGCGCTGAAGAAATGCGGGCGCAGGTTGATGGCATGATTGTTGTCCCAGAACTCGACCGTGACGTCTTCGACGGCATGACGGTCATCCTGCGCGGCATTGTTGACCAGCACGGTCACGTCGCCATGCGCCTCGGCGGCTTTGGCAACTGATAACCGCAATGCCTCGATATCGCGTATATCGGTCTTGAGATAGAGCGGCCGCCGGCCGAGCTCCTTGTCTAACCGATCGGCCAGCGCCAGGCTCGGACGGTCGGCGATATCGATAAAGGCGACCTTTGCCCCCTGGCGGATAAATCCCTCGGTCAAGGCGGCTCCAATGCCGGAGCCGCCACCGGTGATCAGCACCGAAGCGCCTTCGAGGTCGGCAAAGTGTGCCGATGGCATCATGAATTCTCTCCCGGTCCAACGATCTCGGTCTGACCGGCGCGCATCCTATCCAGCCATGTCGGGCGGGCAAGGGCGAAAGAGTGGATAGTCGGGACTTATGTCCGACAAAAGGCCGCACGCGCCCCCGATCGATCAGCCGCCCAGCCGGACGTGGTACAATTCGACGGCGGCTCCGCTGGTCCCGGCAACCGGCTCAAGCCATTCCGGTACGCTGCCGCGCATCAACCCGGCGAGAAAACCTGCCGGCGCCTTGGCGGCGAGGAGCTTGCTTTCGGGGCTGCCGGGGCACAATGCGACGAGGCCGACGTGATGATCCGCCAGGATTGTCCTGGCATCGGCATCGGACCCAAGGAAGGCATCGAGCGCCAGCAGGTTGCCGGCGACGTTGCGATGATAAGGCCCGGCGAAGACGCGGTGTCCGGAATAGGCCAGGATCGGCGATCCGAGATTGGAAATTGCCAGCACCGTGGTGCCGGGCAGGCGGCCAAGCGCCGCAAAGGAGGCCATGCGCTGGCAAGCGACATCGGCGCCGTCGCCATTATCGGCGGCGGTATTGCTGTCCTCGAAGGCGACCGAGGTCGCCGCGGCAGCCCCAGTCCAGACGGCATTCACCGAAACCAGCCAGACGGCGGCCATGCGCAGCGCCACGCCGCGCGACGGGCTGGCCTCGGCCCGTTGACGCCATTTGGCAATCCAGGCAGCAAGCGGGATGACGGCGAAGGCGATCGAGAATGTCGAACCGCGCACCTGCCAGGCACTGACGATGAAGGCCACGACAAGCAGCGTGCCGACAAGGCTGTCCTGCCGCCGCCAGCCGCCACGGCCAAGGCGAAGCGCCATCAGCACGAGCGCGATGAGCGGCGTAGCATAGCGCGCCACCACCCCGGCCGGATCTTCAGCGAGAAGCTTGAACAGCGATTGCGCCTCGTCGATGTGATCAAGCCATAGCTCCTTGAGGCGCGGATCGAGGTTGGCATAGGGCGCTGCCAGGCATTGCGGGAACAAAAAGACGACGACTGCGGCCAATATCAGGGCAAGCAGGCCAAGCGAGGCGATGCGCCGTTGGCGCGTGCGGCCAGCGGGCTCGACCGACGCTATCGCCGCAAGGCCGGTTCCGGCAATCGCTGCGACGACGAACTGCACGGTCGAGAAGGCGTCGCATTGCGCCTGACCCCAGGCGGACGGTGCGATGGTGGCGACAAAGACGAGAGCGGACACGCCGGCAAAGCCGAGGCCGAAATCCCTGGCAATCGGCCTCTCGCCATCGGCGTCGAGGGCAAACAGCGTGGCGACAGAGGCGCCGATGGTGGCGACATAAGGCGCGGTTTCCATGCCGACGGCCAGCATCAATCCGGCGCACAGGCCGGAGAGTAGTGCCGCCGGCCCGCGCAAGGGCGCTTCAAGCAGAAGGCTCAGGCTGGCCATGCTCAGCATCAGCTGGACATTGTGGTGATCGAGCGCGCCAGGCGAAAAAATGCCGAGGAAGTGCAGTGCGGCGGCGCCGACGACGACAGCGGGCAGCACGGCGCCGTCACCAGCAAAGCTGCGCGCGGTGCGAGCGGTGAAAAATACGGTCAGGCAAAAGAGCAGCGCCGGCCACAGCACTTGCGCAAAATTCTCGGCAAAGACCGTGCTCCCGGTCAGGGCCGACACGGCCGTGATGGCGGCGATCGGCGCATCGACCAGCCGCGACCAGTGCATGACGAAGCCGCCTTCCAGGCCCATCCTGTACTGGTGCAGATCGAACCAGCTTTGGCCGGCCAGCATGTCGCGAACTTCGACAAGGCGCAGCAGATTGTCGTTGTCGCCGCCGGCATTGGTCAGTTCCGGGAAACCGGCAAAGGCATTGACGGCAAGCGCCAGCAGCGTGGCAAGCAGCGCCAGCGCGATATCGGACCTCCAAATGGAGGCGCCATCGTCGGCTGTGCTCATATCAGGACCTTTGGAAGGAATACGGGGCGGTTTAAACCTAGCCTTAACAGCTTCAATAAATAGTAAAGCCGCCCGAGCGAGGCCGGCGTTTGAGCGGTCAGGGACCTCACAGGGCATCCGGAGACGAAAATGCCACAAGAAGTGCGCCATGAGCCGAGCATCGCCGTGCTCCTGCCTTGCTACAATGAGGAGCTGACGATCGGCGAAGTGGTGCGGCGCTTTCGCGAGACGCTGCCTGCCGCCGCGATATATGTCTACGACAACAATTCGCGCGATCTGACGGCGCTCCGAGCCCGCGCCGCCGGCGCCATCGTGGTGCGCGAGCCGCGCCAGGGCAAAGGCAATGTCGTGCGCCGCATGTTCGCCGACATCGAGGCCGACATCTATCTGATGGCCGACGGCGACGGCACCTATGCGCCGGAGGACGCGCCGCAACTGATCAACACGCTGCTGACCGAGCGCTCCGACATGGTGGTGGGCACCAGGCGCGGCGTCGCCGACGATGCCGGCAGGACTGGCCATGCCTTCGGCAACCGCATCTTCAACAGCCTCTACAAGCGGCTGTTCGGCTCGGACTTTACCGATATCTTCTCGGGGTACCGCGCCTTCACCAGGCGCTTCGTCAAGAGCTTTCCCGCCGTTTCCGGCGGTTTCGAGATCGAGACCGAAATGTCGGTGCACGCCTCGCAGCTCAAATTGCCGGTGAGCGAGATCGGGCTCGACTATGGCCGCCGGCCGGAAGGCTCCTCGTCGAAGCTGTCGACCTTTCGCGACGGCGCGAAGATCCTGTGGATGTTCGCCATGCTGATGAAGGAGACACAGCCGCTGCGTTTCTTCGGCGCTTTTTCGGTGTTCTTCCTGGCATCGAGCCTGTTCCTGATGGCGCCGGTGCTGATCGAGTTCGCCGAAACCGGGCTTGTGCCGCGCATGCCGACCTGGGTGCTGTCGGTCGGGCTGCTGCTGCTGTCGATGCTGGCGGCGGTGACCGGGGTAATCCTCGATTCGGTGTCGCGCGGCCGGGCCGAGCAGAAGCGCATCTTCTATCTGTCGATGCCTTCCGGTCGCGTCGAACGTGAACGTGCAAGCGCCCTCGCGACTTTGAAGGCCGGACCGGGCAAGACCCCGCGCGCGGCCTAGAGCCTGAATGGGACGCCTCGCCCGCTTCATTTTCGCCGGCGGCGTCGGCTTCGTCGCCGATGCGGCGGCGCTTTGGCTGGTGCTGACGATAGCGCCGCTCGGACCATTCGCGGCTCGCATCATTTCGATCGGTTTTGCCCTGTCCGTCACCTGGTTGATCAACCGCCATCTGACGTTTTCGCCTTCCAGCCGCGGCATCGCGCAAGAGGGCGCACGCTATGGCGGCGTCGGCATTGCCACCAGCGTCGTCAATTATCTCGTCTATTGCGCCATCCTGTTCGCGCTGCCGACGGTGTCGCCGCTCATCGCCCTTGCGGTCGCCTCGCTGATTGCCATGGCGCTGTCCTTCCTCGGCTATTCCAAGCTGGTCTTCGATCACTGACGGCACATCGCATTGGGATCTGCGCCAAACGAAGCGCAGCCTCATCATGACCTTGGCCGATTGGCAGAAGCCGCCGATTTCCTTATATCGCTGTCGTCGATGCATCGGCGCGAAAATCGGAATCGATTTTCGGACAGCACGATGCATGGATTCAAAAGTGTTGGAGCGTACTTTGTGCATCCAAGTGGATCGCTGCAAGTGCGCCGGAGAGCTGCCATGCCCCTGAAAGTCGCCGTCCAGATGGACCACATCTCCACCGTGTCGATTGCCGGCGACACGTCGTTTGCGCTGTCGCTGGAAGCGCAGCGGCGCGGCCACCAGCTGTTCCACTACACGCCCGACCGGCTGTCGCTGCGCGACGGCAAGGTGTTTGCCCGCATCGAGGCGATGCAGGTCCGCGACGAGAAGGGCAGCCATTATTCACTGGGCGAAGAAATCCGTACCGATCTTTCGGAGATGGACGTCATCCTTTTGCGGCAGGATCCGCCCTTCGACATGAACTACATCACCACCACGCATATCCTCGAGCGCATCCATCCGAAGACGCTGGTGGTCAACGACCCGGCCTGGGTGCGCAACAGCCCGGAAAAGATCTTCGTCACCGAATTTCCCGACCTGATGCCGGACACGCTGATCACCAAGGATCCGCTCGAAGTCGCCGCCTTCCGCAAGGAGTTTGGCGACATCATCGTCAAGCCGCTCTACGGCAATGGCGGCGCCGGCATCTTCCACCTGCACGAGGCCGACCGCAACCTCGCCTCGCTGCTCGAAATGTTCGGCCAGATGTTCCGCGAACCCTACATCGTGCAGCGCTACCTCAAGGAGGTGCGCGCCGGCGACAAACGCATCATCCTGATTGACGGCGAGCCGGTCGGCGCCATCAACCGCGTGCCGGCCGAGCACGATTCGCGCTCCAACATGCATGTCGGCGGCCGCGCCGAAAAGACCGAGCTGACAGAGCGCGAACGCGAGATATGTGGCCGCATCGGCCCGTGGCTGAGGGAGCGCGGCTTCATCCTCGTCGGCATCGACGTCATCGGCGACTACATGACCGAGATCAACGTGACCTCACCGACCGGCATACGCGAAGTGAAGCGCTTCGGCGGCGCCGACATCGCCAGCCTGTTCTGGGATGCGGTGGAGGGCAAGCGTAACTAGTCTCGCTTCGGAGCGGCCGCGTTGCAACCCATTGGAGCCGCTGCGTTCAGCCGTTCCCCAAATGTTCTTGCCCTCGCCGGAAATCTGTGGTTGTCTCCGGTGACGCCGTTCGCGGCATGATCGCAAGGGCTTGGGGCAAGCCTGCAGCCGGGGTGAAGACATGGTGGCGCGGGTTCGCACGGTTGCTTTCCAGGGCATCGAGGCCGTGCCGGTCGACGTGCAGGTGATGATCGCGCCGGGCAAGGTCAACATGCACATCGTCGGCCTGGCCGACAAGGCTGTAGCCGAAAGCCGCGAGCGGGTGCAGGCGGCGCTGCATGCATCCGGCCTGTCGATGCCGTCGAAGAAGGTCACCGTCAATCTGGCGCCTGCCGACCTGCCCAAGGAGGGCAGCCATTACGATCTGCCGATCGCGCTCGGTTTGATGGCAGCACTCGGCGCCATTCCGGGCGACATGCTGGCCGGCTATGTCGTGCTTGGCGAATTGTCGCTTGACGGCACCATTGCCGCGGTGGCCGGAGCGCTGCCGGCGGCGATCGGCGCCAATGCCGAAGGCAAGGGCCTGATCTGCCCGTTTGCCTGCGGGCCGGAAGCGGCGTGGGCCGGCAAGGATTTCGACATATTGGCGCCGCGCAGCCTGATCGCCATCGCCAATCATTTTCGCGGCACGCAGGTTCTGTCGCGGCCGGAAGCCGGCATCCACGCCTCGGCGCGCGACCTGCCCGACCTTGCCGACATCAAGGGCCAGGAGACCGCCAAGCGGGCGCTGGAAGTGGCGGCGGCCGGCGGCCACAATCTGCTGATGGTCGGGCCGCCGGGGTCGGGAAAGTCGATGCTGGCGCAGCGGCTGCCGTCGATCCTGCCGCCGCTGGCGCCCAGGGAATTGCTCGAAGTCTCGATGATCGCCTCGGTGGCCGGCGAGCTCGGCGAAGGCAAGCTGACCGACCGGAGGCCGTTCCGGGCACCACACCATTCGGCCTCGATGGCGGCGATGGTCGGTGGCGGCCTGCGCGTGCGGCCGGGCGAGGCCTCGCTTGCCCATCACGGCGTGCTGTTCCTCGACGAGTTTCCGGAATTTTCGCCGCAGGCGCTCGATGCGCTGCGCCAGCCGCTGGAGACCGGCGACTGCATGATCGCGCGCGCCAACCATCGCGTCACCTATCCGGCGCGCATCCAGCTGGTCGCGGCGATGAACCCGTGCCGCTGCGGCATGGCCGGCGAGCCGGGCTATCGCTGCCTGCGCGGCGACCGCTGCCGCACCGACTACCAGGCGCGCATTTCCGGCCCGCTGCTCGATCGCATCGATCTCAGGATCGAGGTGCCGGCGGTCTCGGCCAGCGATCTGATCCGGCCGGACCGGGCGGAGAAAAGCGCGGCGGTAGCACTACGCGTGGCGCGTGCGCGTACGATCCAGCGTGAGCGTTTCGAACGACTCGGCGCAACGTCCGCCACCACCAACGCGCATTGCTCGCCGTCGTTCATCGAGGAGATCGCCATGCCGGATGCCGCCGGCCTGTCGCTGCTGAGGGATGCCAGCGAAAAGCTCGGCTTTTCCGCACGAGCCTACCACCGCGTCTTGAAGGTGGCGCGGACACTGGCCGATCTCGAGGCCAGCGAGACGGTCGGCCGCATCCATCTGGCCGAAGCGATTTCCTACCGCATGAGCTCGGAGCGGATGGCGCAGGCGGCGTAGGAGCGTCCCGTCCTACGGCCGAACACGATGAAGAGTTCTGGTCAATTCCCGATGCGGATTCCGATCTCTTTCGCTTCGAGGTCAACTAGTAAACTATTCGTTTCAAAATATCGTATGCCAATGATGTTGTGGCCGATCGTTGGAGAGAATTCCAACTCGGACCCGTATGACGTGTCGAACTTCCACTCCCCCAGCATCGCGATTTTTACCGCCACTCTGGTCCCGACGTCCATTGATCCGCCCGAATCTTTTGGCGGGCTGTCCGCTATTACGATCGTGGAGTTTCCCGTGTCGTAAAGCGTCGGCCGGCAAGTTGTTTTTTCTTTCAATAGGATACATGAACCTATGGTTGGGAAGTTATAGCGCTCGCTAGCGGTTTTCCACTTATCCATATTGAAGCCGCTTTTCACGCTGTCCGATATCCCAATGTGAAGTGCCTTAACTGCCGGGCAATTCGCCTCCTCGTTCGTGCAAGCTCTCCAATCGGTTCCTATCGGAGAAAGATAATACCCCTTTCGCAAGCCATTTCTGGGACTCACGGCATCCATTGGGGATTTCAGCATTTGATTTGGTCCACCACCCCCAATAGGGGAAATGCCAAAAATCCCTTTTGGCCAGAGCCGGCCGCCGACGATTTCACCTGTGCTGCGTCTGACCTCCTTATAGCGAACAAGGAAGGGGATGGATGCCTCGGTGGAGACGGAAGAGCCTCGGGAGCCGAAAGTCACCCGGGCCAACGCAACATTTCCGTACTCATCGTAGGTTCCGTAATTCATGACGGCTTTTTGGGTGGTAACGGTTATCCCATCCAGTTCCAGATCTTTCGTGATTTTTATTCCTTCGACGGAACACAGCTTCTTGGGAAGCACAGAAGCACAGCCGATCGTCATGCCACTGGATCCGGTATCCAATAAGAGCGGTTGATTTATTTTTCTGTTACCGAGGGACAGCACCTTAACATACAACATCCGGATATTGGGTGGATTTCCCGGGTACTCCAATTTTATCAGAGGAACAGCTAACGGCACCTCTTCTGCAGCCTGGGTCGGCAGCGAATTGAATAGCAATGCTTCCCAAATGACTATTATCGATGCAAAGAATTTTCTGACGGTTAGTTCAGACCTGTTGTTGCTCATTTGGCCCCTGAGAAATTCGTCGCACGTTGTCGTGGCAGTATCCAATCACGCTCACCCCCACCCTACAGTACATTGGTCAAATATTTAATGCCTGAGGATGCGCGACCGGTCATAGCCCGACTGTCGTAGGGTTTTATCCCTTCCGCTCTCGCGCCTTCAGTTCCAGCCGCCGCGCGTGAAGGACCGGCTCGGTGTAGCCGTTGGGCTGGATGCGGCCTTTGAAGACGAGGTCGCAGGCGGCGAGGAAGGCGATGGACTTGTCGAAGTCCGGCGCCATCAGCCGGTAGAGCGGATCGCCATGGTTTTGGCGGTCGACGATTGCCGCCATGCGTTTCATCGTTTCCATCACCTGGTCGGGCGTGCAGACGCCGTGATGCAGCCAGTTGGCGATGTGCTGCGAAGAGATGCGCAGCGTAGCACGGTCCTCCATCAGGCCGACGTTGTTTATATCTGGCACTTTCGAACAGCCGACGCCCTGGTCGATCCAGCGCACGACGTAGCCCAGAATGCCTTGTGCGTTGTTGTCGAGTTCCTTCTGGATGTCTTCAGGCGACCAGTTCGGCCGCACTGCGACCGGCACCGACAATATGTCATCCAGCTTCGCCCTGGGCCGGCTTTTCAGCGCCTGCTGCACGGCGTGGACATCGACCTTGTGGTAGTGCGTGGCGTGCAGGGTTGCCGCCGTCGGCGACGGCACCCAGGCGGTGTTGGCGCCGGCCTTAGGGTGCGCGATTTTCTCGGCCAGCATCGCCGCCATCAGGTCGGGCATCGCCCACATGCCCTTGCCGATCTGGGCGTGGCCGGCCAGCCCGCATTCGAGCCCGGTATCGACGTTCCAGGCTTCATAGGCGGCAATCCAGGCGGCCTGCTTCATGTCGCCCTTGCGGATCATCGGGCCGGCTTCCATCGAGGTATGTATCTCGTCGCCGGTGCGGTCGAGGAAGCCGGTGTTGATGAAGACGACGCGGTCCCTGGCGGCGCGGATCGCCTCCTTGAGGTTGACGGTGGTGCGCCGCTCCTCGTCCATGATGCCCATCTTGATGGTGTTTTTCGCCATGCCGAGCAGCGCCTCGACGCGGTCGAAAATCTCGACGGCAAAGGCAATTTCCTCCGGCCCATGCATCTTGGGTTTTACGATATACATCGAGCCGGCGCGAGAATTGGCGCGGCGCCCGTTGGGGCCAACATCGTGCAGCGCGATCAGCGCCGTCAGCGCCGCATCCATGATGCCTTCCGGCACCTCATTGCCGTCGCGGTCCGATATCGCCGGATTGGTCATGAGGTGGCCGACGTTCCTGACCAGCATCAGCGAGCGGCCGGGCACGGTCAGCGTGCCGCCATCGGGCGCGGTATAGGTGCGGTCGGGGTTGAGCCTTCGGACAAAGCTCTTGCCGGCCTTGGTGATCTCTTCAGCCAGGTCGCCCTTCATCAGGCCGAGCCAGTTGCGGTAGACCAGCACCTTATCCTCGGCATCGACGGCCGCCACCGAATCCTCGCAGTCCTGGATGGTTGTCAGCGCCGATTCCAGCACGACATCGGCAATGCCGGCCGGATCGGTGCGGCCGATCTGGTTGTTGCGGTCGATGGCGATTTCGATGTGCAAGCCATTCCTGACCAGCAAGACGGCTTCGGGGTCGGCGGCATCGCCGCGATAGCCGGCAAACTGCTTGGGGTCGGCAAGCGTGGTGGCGCCGCCGCCCTCGCCCAGCCGCAACATGCCGTTGGCGACCGAAAGCCCGTTCACGCCGGCCCATTTGCCTGTCGTGAGCGGCACCGCCTCGTCGAAGAAGCTTTTCGCCCAGGCGACGACCTTGGCGCCGCGCGCCGGATTGAATTTGTTGCCTCGCTCGGCGCCGTCCGTCTCCGGGATGGCGTCGGTGCCGTAGAGCGCATCATACAGTGAGCCCCAGCGCGCATTGGCGGCATTCAGCGCATAACGCGCATTCATCACCGGCACCACCAACTGCGGCCCGGCGACCAGCGCGATTTCCGGGTCGACATTTTCGGTCGTCACGCTGAAGGCCGGCCCCTCGGGCAGGAGATAGCCGATCTCGCGGAGGAAGCTCTTGTAGGCCTCCATGTCGACGGGCGCGCCATTGTCGCGGTACCAGTGGTCGAGCTTGTTCTGCATGGCATCGCGTTTTTCGAGCAGCGCCCGGTTTTTTGGCGAGAGATCATGGACGATCGCCGAAAAACCGCTCCAGAATGCCTCCGCTTCAATGCCGGTGCCCGGCAACGCCTCGTTCACGACAAAATCATGAAGCTCGCGGGCAATCCGCAATCCGGCGATCTCGACGCGATCGATCATCAGGGCTTCTCCAGACGAAAGGCTAGGCCGGGCCTTTGGCATGTCGCGGTTGCAGGGTCAATTCGGCATAGGTGAAGGTAGGGCGTTTTCGCCGTTGCAGGAGCTGCCAATCTCCCCACTTGTGGGGGAGATGCCCGGCAGGGCAGAGGGGGGCGTGAAGGATCGCCGACCTTGCCATTTACGACCAGCCGCAAGTCTGAGGTGTTACCGCGAAAGACTGAGACGTTGGCGGGACAGCGCCCCCCTCTGTCCTGCCGGACATCTCCCCCTCGAGGGGGGAGATCGGCTAATCACACCGCCATCCTTGGCCTGCCCGACGCGACCGCCACGACATGCGCCTCGATGAACATGCGCTGGCCCTCGACGGTGGAGACGCGGAACTCGCTGGCGATTTCGATCTCGGCGCTGTCGGTGCCGGCGTCCTTCGCCCGCCCGGCGGCAATAGCGCGCACATCTCTCTCCGCCGCGGCGATCGCCGCCGCCTCGTCGTTGAAATCGCGCACGCTTTCGCCTGAGGCGACACGGAACAGCCCTTCCTTGGGCTGGCTGACCCGCGCCTCGGCCGAAACCCGGACCTGGCCGACGACGGCGCCGAGCGCATTGGCCACATCGGTATCCTCAGGCACCACGCAGTCATTGCCGACCAGCTCGGCCAGGCCGGCATAGTGCAACGGCGCCGAGGCGCCGAGGCCGATGACCGGACGGTCGAGCGCGACGCTGAGCCGGGCGATGCCGGGATGGGCGTCGACGGCGCGCTGGACCAGCGCGTGGGCGACGGTCGCCGCGCCATCCAGCCCATCCTCGGCGAAGGCGGTCTCGAGGATGACTTCCGCCGACAGGCGGGTCAGCGTGGTCAGCACCCGTTCCGAGATCGCCTCCGGCGAGGCGGCGATGAACTGGCCGCGGCCGTCACGCCTGCGCGCGAACAGCTCGGCACCCAGACGCGCCGCAGCCAGATCCCAATTGGCCTGCCTGCCCAGCACATGCGCGGCATCCGACGGCGTGAAGCCGGCGACATGCACCAGCCCGCGCGACACCAGCCGGTTCAAGGTGGCGTTCTGGGCATTCGAAGTCAGCAATCTGTCGAGAGCCTGCGGCACGGCACCGATCAGCTCGTAAAGCTTGGCTTCGGCACCGGTCAGTCCGGCCGCGAGCCGCTCCGGCACGCCGGTGCGCACCGCGAGGCGGCCATCCATGCGGCCGGGATTGGGTGCGCGCAGCTGGCGTTCCAGTTCTGATGTGACCGCGTCGCCATGCATCATGCCGGCCAGCGCCAGCGGCACCAGGCGGCGCGGCCCGAGCAGGATCTTCGGGTTGAGCGCGCCGTCCTCCAGCGCCACTTCGGAATCGCCGCCGAGGCCAAAAGTGCGCATGGCGACGGCCTCGACCATGGTGCGGAAGCCGCCGACGGTGGCGCCTTCCGGATCGAGCCGCGGCCGGCCCTTGTCCAACACCGCGACGTCGGTGGTGGTGCCGCCGATATCGGAGACCACGGCATTGTCGAGGCCGGTCATGTGGCGGGCGCCGACAAGGCTGGCGGCCGGGCCGGACAGGATCGTCTCGATCGGCCGCTGGCGGGCAAAGGCGGCCGAGACCAGCGCGCCGTCGCCGCGCACCACCATCAGCGGGGCGGCGATCTTGCGCGCGGCCAAAAAACCTTCGGTTGCCGCGACCAGCCGGTCGATCATCGAGATCAGCCGGGCGTTGAGCAAGGTCGTCAGTGCCCGGCGCGGGCCGCCGAGCTTGGCCGACAGCTCGTGGCTGGCGGTGACCGGCAGGCCTGTTATGTCGCGGATCAGGTCGCGGGCGGCAAGCTCGTGCGCCGGGTTGCGGGTAGCAAAATAGGCGCAGACGGCAAAGCCGGACACCGACTTTTCCAATTCCGGCAAAGCTGCATCCAGCCCGGACAGATCGAGGCTCGCCGCATTGCCGTGGACATCGTGGCCGCCGGGGCAGAACACCACCGGATCGGTGCCGAGCGCCGCCTTCAGCCCGTCGCGGGCAAGGTCGCCCTCGGCAAAACCGATCATCACAAGTGCTACGCGGCCGCCCTGGCCCTCGACCAGCGCATTGGTGGCAAGCGTCGTCGACATCGACACCAGCTTAATCGCCGCCGGGTCGGTGCCGGCTTTTTGCAGCACCGCATCGACCGCGCCCGATATGCCGACCGCCAGGTCGTGACGGGTGGTTAGCGCCTTGGCCTTGGCCAGAACTTTTCCGCCGGGGCCGCCGGCCTCCGACCACAGCACCGCGTCGGTGTAGGTGCCGCCGGTGTCTATGCCGAGGAACAGGGGGGAGGGTTTGAGCTTGGCGGTCATTGGCGGGTCCGGAGAATTCGTCTCCGCCCCTTAGCGGATACCGGCCGATCGATAAAGCCGCGATGGCTGGGCCACGGGCGAACACGCTGCAGGCTCGCCCAATGCCGGCGGGACAGCACCCCCCTCTGTCCTGCCGGACATCTCCCTCTCAAGGGGGGAGATTGGGTGTCACCCACGCTCTCGCAAATTTTCAACGCTGCAAACAGGGTGGCCGCCGGCGAAGCTGCCAATCTCCCCCCTTGAGGGGGAGATGTCCGGCAGGACAGAGGGGGGTGTGACGGATCGCAACCTTGGCAATTACCCGACAAACCCCACGCGCTTGTGGCTGCCATCGCAGAACGGCTTGTTGGCGGAGTG
>NZ_JAMYPA010000038.1:0-37011 GCF_040320105.1 Mesorhizobium sp. M0778
GGCCACTGGAAGACCACGACCTTCACCGGAGCGCTGCGGCTGACGGGCATGACTGCGCCCTTCGTCTACGACGGCGCCATGAACGGCAACGTGTTCCTGGCCTGTCGAGCAGGTGCTGGTCCCTACATTGTCGGAGGGCGACGTAGTCGTCATGGACAACCTGCCCGCCCACAAGGCCGCCGGCGTGCGCGACGCGATTGAGGCCGCAGGCGCGAGCCTGCTCTACTTGCCGCCCTACAGTCCCGACTTCAATCCGATTGAGAACGCCTTCGCCAAACTCAAGGCGCTGCTGCGAGCAAAGGCCGAAAGAACCATCAAGGCTCTCTGGGACGCGGTCGGCGCGGTCGTCGACCTCTTCACCCCAGCCGAATGTGCCAACTACTTCAAAGCCGCAGGATATGAACCGGATTAAACAGGACGTGCTCTAGATCAAGATCGTCGGTCACAAGTGCTGGCGTATATTCGGTTCCTGATGCGGCGGGACAACGTCGTCGCCGCGAGCCCCGATGGATTTTCGCGCGCTTCCACCTCATCGATCCCTAAACGTTAGCCGAAGCCAAACCGGTACACAAACCAGGTCCGGGAAGCGACGAAATGACCGTTTCACCATCTCGTGCCATTTTGCTGCAGTTGCCGGGTGAGACCCTTCTGCTATTCCTTCGTTTTGCCGCTTCGCCTAAAGCAGCTTTAAGCGATGGTGTGTGCTCGTAGAGTGTGCCGCCCGAGAGCATGGCCCACACGATCCTCGCATTCTTGTTTGTGAGCGCGACGGCCGCGACATTGGAATGCCCCTTTGCCGCAGCTTACCGGGCCAGAGACTTCGGGGATCCTGCTTGCCGACTGCTCTACCGAGCGCAGCGCGAGCGCCATGGATCATCAATGTGCGCAGGTAGCGAGCGCCGCGTTTGCTGATACCGAACAGGCGGGCTCGCCCTCCACTGCTGGATCGTTGTTTCGGCACCAGGCCGAGCCAGGCCGCGAACTGACGGCCGTTCTTGAAGCAGGTTCTATTGCCCACGGCGAAGCGCGACACGTCGCCGATCGCCGCCTTCATCGCCAGCGCGACGGTCATGTCGACGCCGGGAATGGTCATCAGCCGCTTCACGCCTTCATCCGCGAGAGCCGAGCGGGCAAGATCGCGTTCGATGACCTGGAGGTCTTCGCCCAATCGGTCGAACTCGCGCAGATGCCGATCGATCGCGAGGCGCTCGTCCTGCGGCACGACCTGCTCGCTCAACCATGACCGGCCCTTAGTGCCGCACAGGTCGGCATGCGGGCAGGACGGGATCAGGTGGCTATGAAGGATCGACTGGATGACGTTCTTCAATCGAGACCTCTGCCGGACAATCTGATTGCGCCGTGTCACCTGTCGACGCAGAGCCTGCGTCGGCTCATCCGGAATCCAGACTTCCGGCAGGAAGCCGCTGGCATAGAGCTGCGCCAGAACGCTGGCATCGATCGTGTCCGTCTTGATCTTGGCATAGGCGATGATGCGCACCTGCTTGGGGTTTGCGATCACCACTTTCTTCACATGCGGCGCCACAACCGCGGCGGCCGAGGACGCGTTGTCCGTCGCCTCGATCCTACGACATCATCCAACGACAGCTTTGCGGCGAAGGCATCCAGCAGATCGCGCCGCATGTCGACACGACCCAGCCGCCTGAGCCTGCCGTCCTCCCAAGCTACCGCCTCGGCGAAGGCGCGATGGATATCCAGTCCGATGATGCGCATGCCCGTTCCTCCTTCTTGGCTCGGTCAAAGACGGGAGCTGGCGGGCAACACGACATCTACTGATCCGCGCTCGCAGCGCATCCGGGAAGTCGCGAGGGGCGGCCATGTAACGAGCTCGGGCTCTCAGCCCACGGTCTATTGACGGCCTGCCTGCACCTTCGTGCTCCCGGTGCCCCACATCCCGGATGGGCTCACCACAAGGCCGTTCCAAGACAAGAACAGCAGGACGAAAAGGCACCACAGATCACATACCGGATAATGGCCAGGTCGAGAGGATGAACAGGACCATCAAGGACGCCACCTTCAAGCGCTTCTATTACGAGAGCCACGATCAGCTGCGCCAGCACCTTGCCGAACTTCGTCACGGCTTCCAACTTCGCCGGCAGGGCTCAAGACCCTCAAAGGTCTCACACCCTACGAGTTCGTCTGCAAGGCATGGACCACTCAGCCCGAACACTTCAGGCTAAATCCGCTCCAGCAAATGCCGGGACCAAACAGCTAGTCGATCAAGAAGCGAGCGCAGTCTCCACCAGGTTCACCCAATAGCCAATGCCATACGGCAGAGCTTCGTCATCGAAGTCGTAGGATGGATTATGGAGGGGGGCGCTTGGCCCGTTGCCCATGAAAATGAAGGCGCCTGGCCGCGCTTCAAGCATGTAGGCGAAATCCTCGGATCCCATGAGCGGCTTGATCTTTGCATCGACGGAAGCCGCACCCACAATGCCAGACGCGGCTTTCACGGCCAGCTCAGTACCTTCAGTTCGGTTCATGGTAATCGGATCATGGCGACGGTAGTTGAGTTCTACATCCCCCCCAAACGCACGGGCGATACTTTCAGCGCATGCGAGGATTCGGCCCTCGGCGAAGTCCCTCAGGGCTGGCGAAAGCGTCCTCACGGTTCCCGCCATCTCCACGCGCTCGGGAACGATATTGTAAGCATCGCCGGCATGGAGCTTGGTGATCGAAATGACCAGCGATTGTAGCGCATCGGTGCCTCGGGATACGAGGGACTGAAGACCAACGATCACGTGTCCGGCTATCATAATCGGATCAATGGTCTGGTGAGGCATTGCTGCATGGCCTCCCTTGCCAACAACAGCTAAGTCGAACTCGTCTAGCGCCGCCAGAATTGGCCCATCGCAAATACCGAACTTGCCGATATCCATACCGGGCATGTTGTGCATGCCAAAGACCTGCGAAATGCCGAAACGGTCCATGATGCCTTCCTCGACCATTCTCTGGCCGCCTAGGGCCCCCTCCTCCGCCGGTTGGAAGATCAAGGCTACGGAACCCTTGAAATTTCGGGTGCCCGCCAAATGTTTCGCAGCACCGAGCAGCATCGCCGTGTGGCCGTCATGGCCACAGGCATGCATCTTGCCTGGAATTTCGGAAGACCATGGCTTGCCGGATGCCTCGCGGATGGGCAATGCGTCCATATCCGCACGCAAGCCGATCGTCGGGCCTTCTCCACCTCCACCCTGGATGACGGCGACAATCCCAGTTTCGGCAATTCCGGTCTCTATATGATTGATGCCGAAGGAGGCCAGCTTTTCGGTGACAAACCGAGCGGTATTATGCACTAGGTAGTCGAGTTCAGGGTTCCGGTGAAGGTAGCGCCGCCACTCGGCGACCTCGCCGTGTAAGGGTTTGAATTCATCAACGCTACGCATGACTGCACTCCACTTTCGCGATCGGAATAGTCCCTGGCGTCGCTGCTTGCCACAGCAGTCACCAGACTCGGACCGTCTCCCCGATCTCCCCATGAAACGCCAGCGTTATGACATTGGCGGGAGACGTATTGTGACATTGGTTGCCACGTCCGTCATTCGTTGCAACAAAGATCGTTCGGCGGGCGGTCCAAGTCAAATGCAGTGTTTATATTGTCGCCATCTGGGTTCGAGATAAAGTTATGCGAAGCGCCCCTTGACCTAAATGCCAATGCTGCGTGCTATGCTGTCGGCCGCCATTCTTTTACGCCACTCGATGGGTCCCGATTGGTGAACGGACTCGCCTTTAACGTCGACTGCCATGATCACCGGCATATCCTGCACCTCGAACTCATAGACCGCCTCCATGCCCAAGTCTTCGAACGCTACCACACGCGCGGACTTAATGGATTTGGATATCAGGTAGGCAGCGCCCCCAACCGCGATGAGGTAAGGCGCCTTATGACGGACAATAGACTCGATGGCGGCTGGCCCCCTCTCCGCCTTACCCACCATTGCGTAGAGACCAGTTTCGGCAAGAATTGTTTCTACGAACCCATCCATGCGGCTTGACGTGGTCGGTCCAGCAGGTCCTACGACCTCATTACCAACTGCGCGTACGGGCCCGACATAGTAGATCACACGTCCCTGCAAATCGACCGGGATCGGTTTTCCCAGCGCGATCAGATCGACCATCCGTCTATGCGCTGCATCCCGGCCCGTCAGTAACTTGCCTGACAAAAGCAGCGTCTCGCCGCATCGCCACGTTGCCGTTTCTTCCCTTGTCAGTGTATCAAGATTAACTCGCCGCACTATTGTACTGCGCAAATCCGCTTCCTCGATTGTGGGCCACATGGAAATGTCCGGCGGCTGAAGTTGAACCGGTCCCGAGCCGTCCAGTGTGAACTTCAAATGCCTGTTTGCAGCACATTGCGGGATCAGGGCGACTGGCTGCGAGGCGGCGTGCGTCGGATATGTAGCAACCTTGACATCAACAACAGTTGTGAGCCCGCCAAGGCCTTGTGCGCCAATTCCTAATGCGTTGATCCTGTCGTATAGTTCCACGCGAAGCGCCTCTTCCGCATTCCTGGCACCCCTTGCAATCAAGTCCGCCATGTCGATGGGTTCGTTCATCGCTTCTTTAGCCAGCAGCATGGCCTTTTCGGCGCTACCCCCAATCCCGACCGAAATCAGGCCAGGTGGGCACCACCCGCTGCCAAGCGACGCTACCGTTTCCACAACCCAGTCGGCGACCGATGCAGCAGGATTAAGCTGGGTGAACCGGGCCTTGTTTTCAGAACCTCCGCCCTTCGCAGCAATCGTAATCTCGACGGTGTTGCCGCGTACGAGATCAACGTGGACAGCCGCCGGCGTGTTGTCCCGCGTGTTGGCGCGTTTCGCGAGCGGGTCGGCAACCACTGACGGTCTGAGCGGATTGTTAGGGTCAAGATAGGCCCGTCTCACACCATCATTGATCAACTCCGAGAAGCTAGCGCTTGAGCGGATTCGGGCGCCAATGCCGACTTTCGCGAATACCACCACCAGGCCTGTGTCCTGGCAGATCGGTCGTCGACCGAACGCCGCCATTCGGGAATTGAGCAATATCTGCCCAATAGCGTTCTTCGCCGACGGGTTTTGCTCCCGTTTATAGGCATCTGACAGGTATTGGATATAGTCCGGAGGGTGATAATACGAGATGTACTGAAGGGCGTCGGCAACGCTCTGCGTAATATCCTCGCCTGTGATGATGCGTGTCTTTGTGGCCACAACTTTACCCGAACGAACCCATCCCATTGATCAGCTTAAGGTTTTGAAAGCTGCGCAAACCCAATTCGCCCCCTTCGTAACCATAGCCACTTTGATTTATGCCCCCGTTGGGGGCGTCGGCGGACACGCCTTTGAGGTAATTTACGCTAACCGCGCCGGCCGCCAGAGCGCTAACCAGTCTAAGTTTTGTATCTGGCGAACTGGTGAAGAAATATGAGGCCAAGCCATATTCCGTCGTGTTGGCCCGCAAGATGGCTTCCTCAAGCGTATCGAAGCTCTCAACAGTCAGCATCGGTCCGAACGGTTCCTCCTTCAAGACTTTTGAATCGGCGGGAACATCGGTCAAGACAGTCGGTGGCCAGAAAAATCCTGGTCGATCTAATCGGGATCCGCCAATCTCGACGTGAGCCCCGCGGTCCACGGCATCCTTCGTTAAACGCTCCATTGCCTCGACGCGCCGGGCATTCGCCATCGGTCCCATTTCCGTCGAGGGATCCTCAGGAGCGCCGATTTTAATTTTCGAGACTATCTCGGTCATTCTGGCAACAAATTCGTTATAGAGCGGCCGCGCGACCAAAACCCGACTGGGAGCGTTGCAGCTTTGGCCGGCGCACTCGAATTTGTATTCTGCGATAATCGGAATCGCCTGAGCGAGATCCGCGTCATCGCACACGATGACAGGGGAATGGCCGCCAAGTTCCAACACACAACGCTGCAGGTTGTTCGCCGCCAGCTTCGCTAGCTGTTTGCCTACGCCCGTAGAGCCGGTGAATGTAAGGACCTTTACCACCGTCGATCCCAGAAGGTGCTCGGAAATCTGGGCCGGGACGCCGAACACGAGATTGACCACGCCGACCGGTATTCCGGCCTCCTGCAAGGACTGCACGATAAAAACAGCCGCGCTCGGCGTCTCCTCTGCGCCTTTCAAAATGACCGGACAGCCTGCAGCCAGCGGCGCGGCCAACTTGCGAGCGTTCAGGACGGCAGGATAGTTCCACGGGGTGAATGCGGCGACGACACCTATCGCCTCGGGAACGATCATACGGCCTGGGCCCATTGGAATGGGTTTTGATAGTTGTTCCGCAAGCTTGCCGTTCCACTCGAGGGTTTCCACGGCGCGTTCATACTCGCCCTTTGCTTCCGCGATCGTCTTGCCCTGCTCGCGGGTGAGCGACTTGGCAGCGGCATCCATCCTGCCCTTAAGAATCCCAGCCGCCTTCACGAGAATTGCGCCCCGGTCCCCCGCGGGCAAAGCGGCCCAAGCTTCTCGGGCGCGTTCGGCCGAAGCGAGAGCCTCGTCCAGATCTGACACGGATGCCGAAGCGACTTGCCCAAAAACCTGCTCAGTTGCTGGATTGATCAACGGCAGCTTCTTTCCATCACTGGCGGCGCGCCACATGCCATTGATGAACAGCTCATAGCTCGTGTCGCCCAAGATCCGTTGCTCCGCCTGATTGGTAATTTCGGCGTAGGAACTCTAACATCATGGATCCTGCGCATCCGCACTTTCAGCGTGGTCGAGGCGGCCGGTCAAATACCGAATAATGTCGAGATCCATCTTGAATCGAGATCAACGCCCGTTCGTGACTTGGTATGGGGTCACGACTCGAGGGGTAGTGTGGCAGGCCACTTCCCGCTTTCAATAAGGTTTTTGACAACCTTCGGTATCAGCTTGCGCACAGCAGCTACAGCTAGAGAGCGTTCATCCTTGGGATTCGCTGCCAGCACAACAGAACGGGTGATCACGGGATCAACGATCCTGACCGTCCTGGCCAATCCCTGTAACGCCTCTTTCTGGATCGCTGATGGAGTCAGTATCGAGTACGCGCGTCCTTCCGTGACCATATTAATGATAGTGGAGAGCGAATCCACTTCGAACCGGACGTCCAGCTTGCAACCGTGCTGCGCCACCGCATCCGCGACGGACCGCCTAACGTTGTTGTTTCGCATTGGCACGGCGAGAGGAAAGGCGTGAAGGTCGGCAAGACGGATCGAATCGTCGAACGGAGGTAGTTCCGGAGGTACCACCAGGCAAAATTCCTCTCGCGCGAGGACTGTCATTTGCCCTGTACTTTCCGCCGTTCGATAAAGCACAGCGAGACTGAAGCGACCGGCGCTCATCCATTCCTCGAGAGGGCCCGTCATGCCTTCCACCATTTTAAGAGCAACCCCCGGCAGTTCGCTCCTTGCTGCTGCCAGAAGTTCGCCACTTAGGACGCGGGCGGCCCCCGATGGTATGCCAAGTGTCACCTCTCCCGAAGGCGAAGAAACCGTATTGGTCAGTTCGGCTTTCGTAAGCTGTATCTCCCTGAGGATTGTTCGCGCGTGCTCGAGCAGCTTTGCGCCGGAATCGGTTACGCTAACGCCGGTCCTATCACGGACTAGCAGGCGGGTGCCGAAGCTTTCCTCTAGCTGACGAACGTGCAGGCTAAGGGCGCTTTGCGCCACGTTCAACTGGGCCGAGGCCCTCGTGAAGCTTCCCGCTTCGACGACGCCGACGAAATACCTGAGCTGCCTGATTTCCACGATCTTAGCATTCCACGTTCGGTCCTGACCGTATCAGGAGCCTGATCGGCTGAAGCTATCTTGAAACGCGATGGTGGAGAAGCTTTATAACGCGCAATGTTGCCGCGCACTTGCCAGCAGAGACGTCCCGTGGCCGAGCGAACCGCCTCAGCTGCTTCCCGCTAGTGCGAGCATCTCCCGCGCGCGCCGTACTACCGGCGGATCAATCATTTTGCCGGCCACCGCAAAGGCGCTGTTGCCCTGTTCAGCAGCTTGGTGGTTCGCTGTCACCACACGACGCGCCCACTCGAGTTCTTCAACGGTCGGCGAAAAAGCCTCATTGAGAATGGCAACCTGCGACGGGTGTATGGCCAAAGCCCCGGCAAATCCGAGGCGCCGCGCGTGCGTTGCAACCTGCCGGAACTTCTGAGTATTAGAGAAATCCCCAATACCTCCTATAAAACCCAGCGGAAGAATGCCTGCAGCACGTGCGGCGAAAAGTACCGAAAGGTTGGGGCCAAGCAGAAGGTCAAAATCCGGGGCCGCGCCAACGGCTGCGCTAAAATCCTCCGGACCAAGCGCCATAGCAGCCATCCTCGGGTGTGCGCCAGCGATCTGCGGTAGGCGCAACAGAGCCGCCGGCGTCTCGATCTGCGCCAAGAGTTTGATCGCGCCGGGCACAAGTCCTCTTTCGCACTCGAGTTCCCCGATTGCCCCAGCGACTTCCACTATCCATTCGGCGGAATCTACCTTGGGAAGTACCAGCCCATGCACCCCTGGGACGATCGAGACCTCCAAGTCTGCGGCCAAACTTCGCAAGCCGCGGTTGACACGAACCAAAACGGACGCGCCGCGGCTGCCAACCTGCGCCACGGACGCGGAGAGTTGCCGCCGAGCTTCGGATTTTCGGTCTTGGGGAACCGCATCCTCAAGATCCAAAATGATCCCGTCCGCTCCGCGTTCGTTGGCCTTCTCGATGAACCGATCGACATGGGCAGGGACAAAAAGTAACGATTTCCAACGAGGAACGGGATTCCCCTGGTGCAGACCCGGACCTGGCATTTGATGCATAGAGTAGCCTTGTAGTGGGAATCATCTCAAGGAAAATGCCGGCGGATCCCAATCCACTATGCGCGAGGCACCCGCTGTGCAGCGTGCTCGTGGGCACCTGGAGCGAATTCCTCTCGGATCGCCGCCGTATGGGCGCCCAGCCCAGGGACTTGTCGTAGCGACACCGGCTCCGAGTTGACGATTGCGGCGGGCGCGATCAAATTTATGTCTCCTCCGGGTGTGTTGACGGTAACCCTGCGGACATGAGGATGCTGTGAAACGTCCATCATTTCGTTCAGCCGACCATAGGCGAGGCCTGCCGCCTCAAGCCCTTGCATCGCCTTGTCGCTGGACAATTCCGAGAAGCGGCTCTTGATGATTTCATCGAGGGGAGGTCGGTTACCCAGCCGCTCCATGTTGTCAGCAAAACCCGGCGCGCGCACGAGCTCCGGCTGCTTAAGAAATTTGGTGCAGAAGTTCACCCATTCTCGGTCATTCTGGACCGAGAAGATAACATCCTTGCCGTCGGAACAGCGATATGCGCCGTAGGGCGCCAACGACGGATGGTTCACACCGGCGCGCACCGTTTGATAATTGCTGTAATCATGTTGCAACACGGGCACGTTCATCCAGTCGGCGATAGCATCGAACAGCGAGACTTGAACGCCGGCGCCCTCGCCAGTCCGTTCTCGGTGATAGAGCGCCTGGACTATGGCTGCGTGGGCTGTCATGCCTGCAGAAATGTCGCATACTGATACGCCAACTCGAGCCGGTCCTTCCGCATTGCCGGTAATAGCGCATAATCCGGTTTCAGCTTGAACGATAAGATCGTAGGCCTTCAGGTGGGAGAATACGCCTCCGTCTCCGAATCCGGAAATGTCGCACGTGATCAGCCGGGGGAAGCGTCGGCGAAGCTTCGCTGATCCGAACCCGAGTTTACCAATGCTGCCGGGCTTGAGGTTTTGGATAAAGACATCGGCGGACGCGATGATCGAGTCGAGGACAGCGCGATCGTTCTCAAGGGTGAGATCCAGACAAACAGACTCCTTGCCACGGTTAAGCCAGACAAAGTAAGCGCTCTGCCCCTTGACCAGCTTGTCATAGTTGCGAGCGAAGTCTCCTTCGGGTCTTTCGACCTTGATGACGCGCGCGCCAGCATCCGCGAGGCGCGACGAAGCGTATGGCGCAGCAACAGCCTGTTCGACCGCGACAACCGTGATGCCTTCCAGCATCTGCTTCATGCTGCCACCACGCCCTTGACGTGCTGCCCGGGTTGAGCACGTCGTTTGTCCAGCAGGGCAAGCAGCCTGCTCTGCTCATTGCCAACGATCGAGAACCCCTCATCCACGCCCATACCGGGTTTTGCCAGCATCATGTCGGCCTGTGTCCCGACTGCGATGTGGACCGACGATCGTGCTGAAAGGTCGGTCTCGGCGCAGCTTCCGCCCACATAGGCGCCAACCTTGTTCTCCTTGCAAACGAGCACTGCCCGCGCCGTGTCCGCAATCGAGCCGACGTCAGGCATCTTGATCTGGACTAGATGGGCTGCCTTCGCCTCAGCGAACTGACGTATGTCGTCGAGAGTGTTACAGCGCTCGTCCACCACGACACGGGCATTAGAGCCTCGCCTGTCCAGAATCGATATTAGACTCGCATAATTTTCCAATTGGGCCTGCGTCGAACCATAGTCGGCCGGGCATTCAATGTTCAGCCTGAAATCAGGAACTTTCTCTGCAAGTCGCGATATGAAATCGGCGATCTCTTGGGGTGCCATGCCAACAGCGAGGCCGATCCAACCGTATACGTCAAAGTGCAATACAGGCTGGTATCCCGGTTGGCCTATCTTGCGGATACGATCTGCGACCCACGTGACGAATTCGACGAAGGTCCGACCTCCAGGTCCAAACTTGTCACGAGAATTGATCAGCCCATGGGGCAGCACATCCACCCCCTTCAAGATCATTTTGTCCACATTGATCTCGCGAGAATCACCAGTCTGGCAGAAGATCGGTACCCTGCAATCTGGAAGGGGCAGACCGAACTCTGAGCAAACAATCTCGGCCATTGAGCAGCCTCTAAGGTGCGCGGCGGCTCTAAGGAGCGCTTGGCTCACGCCATATTCTAGGGATAGGGGCAGCCTCTTCTGATCAGGATAGGAAAACACATTCGCGCAGGCTTGCAGAAAGTGAGAGGCATCAACTTCCAGAAGCCTGGGAACCACTATTCGGGCCGAGAGGTCGGATATCTCCGTGACGTCGAACAACGGATCACGACCAGAGGCTCCGGAGTACTGGACGCTCATCATGTCACCCCAGACCACTGTCTCATCCGTGAGGACGAGGCCGACGCCGAGTGTGGCAGCCGGGACACGGATTGAACTGAACCCTGGAGTGAGGGGCTTGCCTGTATAGATGAAGCCGTCTTGGTCCGCCCCGGCCCTAATAGCCGCTTGGTCGTCATAAAAGAAAGCACCGTTTCCGGGAGCCAGTATGACGTCCTTGATCTGCACTTGGTTCCATCCAATTCGTGTTGGATCAGAGTCGTGGCGAGCACTACACCTCAGGTCGCCTACACATAGATATGAGCCATCAAGAGCTCGGATTGCCAATATAAAGTCCGGGACGGTCCCATCGCATTCCTAGATACTAAAAGCTGTCCGTTAGGCGCGTGACTGGAGAGGCGAAGGCTACCCTTGACCCGCTCCCCGACCTACATTGTGCATAGAGGCCTGCGATTTGGCGCCGCAGACTCGCTCCCCGGCCGCGCGACATTCGATTTAGGTCAGTTGATCGCTTCAGCGACCACGAAATCCGCCACCTCGCCGAGCGTCTTCTTGGTTCTGGTCACTACTTCGAGGGCCTGTTCCTCAGTAAT
Source organism: Mesorhizobium sp. M0778 (assembly GCF_040320105.1). Taxonomy (NCBI): domain Bacteria; kingdom Pseudomonadati; phylum Pseudomonadota; class Alphaproteobacteria; order Hyphomicrobiales; family Phyllobacteriaceae; genus Mesorhizobium; species Mesorhizobium sp. M0778. Next base: position 11,634 of record NZ_JAMYPA010000038.1, read on the forward strand.
AATGAGCGGCGGACAGAAGATAAGCTGATCTCCGACAACGCGAACGATCAGATTGTTGGCCAATGCCGATGCGAATGCCTTTCCGCCGGCTTTTCCGAACTGCTGGAATCCTTTCCGAGACGATTTGTCAGGGACCATCTCGACCGCTGCCATAAGGCCCACGCCGCGGACGTCACCGACAAGAGGATGGTCCATTAGCCGCTGCAGGTTCTCCATGAAGACCTTTCCCACTCGCGCCGAGTTGCCGATCAGGTCTCGCTCCTCAATAATCTTGAGGTTCTCGAGGGCGACCGCCGTTGCGACCGGATGCCCGGTCGTCGTGTAGCCATGACCCCACGTTCCGATCTTTGCGGTGTTGTCAGCGATAATGTTGTAGATTTCCTCCGTAAAGAGGATCGCCGCAAGCGGCATGTAAGAAGACGTCAGCTGCTTTGAGGTCACCATGATGTCAGGTTTGAATGCATAATAGGTGGATCCAAACATGGTGCCCAGACGTCCGAAACCATTCACGACCTCATCCGCTACAAGGAAGATATCGTACTTGCGGCAAAGCGCCTCTACGCCCTGCCAGTACCCGGCGGGTGGGGCGAGCACGCCTGCCGCAGCCATCAGAGGCTCGCCGATGAAGGCGGCGATGGTTTCTGGACCTTCGCGCAGGATTGTGTCCTCGATCTCCTTGAGCAACCGCGCAGAAAACTCACCCTCGGTCTCGCCCTCGAAGCCAGACGTGCGCAAATGCGGTGTCGTGAGGTGGATCACCGGTATGATCGGCATGTCGAAATCGCGATGGTTGTTGGGAAGGCCAGTCAGGCTGCCAGAAACCATCGTAATGCCGTGGTAGCCTTTCGCGCGTGCAAGAAATTTCTTTTTCTCGGGGCGGCCACGGGCGTTGTTCACATACCAAACCATCTTCACGACGGTATCGTTAGCTTCGGATCCCGAATTCGTAAACGACACACGCGTAATGTGTTCGGGGGACAGTTCAACTAGTTTCTCTGCCAAGCGGATGTTCGGCTCATGGCTCATATGGTTGAAAGTATGGTAAAATGGCAGTTTCTGCATCTGCCTGGTCGCCGCCTCAACCAGCCGCGGTTCGTTAAACCCGACAGCTACAGACCATAGGCCGGCAAAACTTTCAATGTACTGCTTTCCAGCAACGTCATAGACGTAAATGCCCTCGCCACGGTCCATAATTAGCGGACCTTTCTGCTCATGCAAGCGGGCGTTAGTAAAAGGGTGGAGGCCTGTTGCGATATCCATCGCGGCCAAAGAATTAGATAGGCGGTTACCCGTGCTCATCTTACTGCTCCGGTAGTGCGGATTTCAAGCTCAGGCGGAGCAGCGCTTTCACCTCGGAAGCCTTCGCGCCGTCAGGCCGACAACCGTGACAACCGATTGCCGACCGCAGGCAAATTCTATTAGTCACGTCTGTGGGTCAACAGGGGAATCGAGATCACGACCATCTCGAAACCAGATCCACCCACTGGGCAGCGCGCCAGGTCATCAGGCTCGTCATCGTATCATCTGGTTTCGAGATTGCCCGAATCTTGAAATTGCGTTTGACTAGAGGCCCTCGTTTTCCCAACGAATACCGCCCGTCACCCATCCACGGTTTGACGTTCAGTCGGGGTCCAATACGGGAGTCACCTCAGTGCCCGCCACAAAGCTCAATTTTAGTCTAGACGAATATCGGACGCGGCTTGGTAAGACCCGAGCCGAAATGCAGAAGCGCGGCATCAACACGCTCATCGTCAGTGAACCCGCGAATATGGCCTGGTTGACAGGCTACGATGGCTGGTCCTTTTACGTCCATCAGGCAGTCATCGTACCTCCGGAAGGTGATCCCATTTGGTGGGGTCGGATCGTCGATGAAAACGGCGCTAACCGGACTGTTTACTTCTCAGCCGATAACGTCGTTTGCTATGCCGACCGCTTCGTGCATGCGACCGACTGTCATCCGATGGAAGAGCTTTGCAAGCTGTTGAGCAGCCGCAAGCTCGACAAGGGCGTAATCGGGGTGGAATTGGACAATTATTGGTTTTCTGCCGCCGCATATGAGGTTTTGAAGGCGGGCCTGCCCAATGTGAAGTTTGTAGATGCGGGGGTGCTCGTGAACTGGCAGCGAGCGGTCAAAAGCCCCCAAGAAATCGAATTTATGCGCCGCGCGGGCAAGATCGTCACGCTAATGCACGAGCGGATCGTGGAGATGATGGAACCCGGGATGCGCAAATGCGACCTTGTCGCTGAAATCTATGATGCTGCGATCCGGGGAACACCCGAGTTCGGAGGCGATTACCCGTCGGCTGTCCCAATGCTCCCGTCGGGGGCTGACGCCTCGGCGTGTCACCTAACCTGGGACGATCAGCCGTTACGCAAAAATGAGGGCACCTTTTTCGAGATCGCAGGTGTTTATAAGCGTTATCACGCGCCGACTGCACGCACGGTGTTCCTCGGCAAGCCTCCCCAGAAGTGGTTTGACGCCGAGAAGGCGACCCTCGAGGGGATGGAGGCAGGTCTTCAATTTGCGAGGCCGGGCGCAACCTGCGAGGACTGGGCGAAGGCATTCTTCGATGTCCTCAAAAGATACGGCCTGACCAAGAGCAACCGGACGGGCTACCCGATCGGACTGTCGTATCCGCCGGACTGGGGCGAACATACCATGAGCCTGCGGCCAGGTGACAAAACTGTGCTGGAGCCCGGCATGACGTTCCACTTTATGACAGCCCTCTGGTTTGAGGATTGGGGCATCGAAATTACTGAAACCGTCCTGATCACTCCGAACGGGAACGAATGCCTTTCGAACGTTCCTCGGAAGCTGTTCGTGAAGAATTGAATTTCCACGGCTAACGACAACGCTCCCGGCCGGGAGCGTTGTCGTTAGCATTTAAGCTCTGAATACCGCGCGCCACCCTGCTTCACCGAGTGACTGAACGGCGCAATCCCCGATCGGGCCGCGCGGCGGATGAGGCGCCGCCCCAAAATTCGACCCAAAAATTCTATCAACTCGGACAGTCGCCGGCCAGCGCACGTTGTGACACGGCACAACTCCGAGCGCCGAGAACGCGGAAAGCGTCAGCTCGGGCGGCGCTTGACCTCAAGGCTTTGTGCGCCACGCGGCGTGAACGCCCTCCCCGTCATCCAACACTTGCATGGTGCAGCGTGGATCAGAAGAGCTTGGGGCCGACCTTTCCACCCTGACGGTCAAACAAAGACTGGCGGGTCTCCGCCATCTGTCCGACTGGACAGCGATCAGCCAGGGGAGGCCGAGCAACCCCGTCCACACGGTGCGCGCTCCGACATAGTCGGCGCATGCCGCAAAACACCCGTCCTTGCCTTGCCCCGAGAGAAGCCCAGCAACTGTTCGGACGGCATGCCAGCCGACACAATTGCTGCGATCGAGCGCTTACGCAACGCTCCGCGCCTAATTTGTGTCGCTGCTTAGCACCCCTGCCAACGTCATGTGGTATCAGCCGCAAGGGACATCAGCGAAGCCCGGCAGTTCGTCCGGGCTCGTGCCTGCCAGAATCTGTCCGGAGTAGCCATCATCGCGACCGGCCTGGGCTCGCCATGGCAAAGCACCCGGCAAAACTACGTCAGCGGCGCAGGGGCTTTACCGCCTTACAGTAGGCTTCACTTCGGCAGGCCTGCCAGTAGGAACTCTGCCAGCGAGACAATGTTGAACACAGGTATTCGCGTGACGGACTTCAAGTGGGGAATGAAAGCGCAAAGCGCCGCGCACTCTACCAGCAGGAAGCCAAGGTCGTGCTGCATCAGGCCATTCACGACAAATGTGATGTCGGTTTTGATCTGCTCGACTTCATAGATCGCGTCATCGCGTGCCATGTCCGCCCACGACTGGGTGCCCTGCAAGCCGCCGATGGCCACCGCGTCCGGATCGAATTGGGGCCATGCCGCGCGCAAGTGCGCGTCGGTGAGCTTGTCCGCGTCGTAAGTCAGCAACCCTATCTTCCTTCCCGGCGAAAGGAGCGCGTGGAGCAGGGGCAGGAGCATGAGGCTCGAAAGTGCAGCCGGGATTCGGACATTCTGCTGCACTGCTGACTGGTAAGCGATTGAATAGCCACAGTTTGTGATCAAGAAGTCGGAACCGCTCGTCTCCAATTGTTTCGCGCAGTCCACGAAGGCCGGCGTATACTCGGGCAAGGCTGAGAGGATCTGCGGGACCCAAATCCCCTTTACAGCGCTCTCCTTCACCTCGCAGTTGAAGGTCTCGGGGTGGGCAAGTGAGCCGACCAGCCGGTCTGGCTCGGTTTCGAGCATCATAATGCCGACTGTGCCACTCGGTCGTCCCGAGCCTGTTCCTGAATTCATCGCGACACCCTTATGAATGTTGGTTTGGGAATACGAGGACGTCCCCGGGAGCGAAAATCGCCTGGACGAGAGTGCCCGGCTCAAATCCGACCGCCGTTCGGGCATTCTTGCGGATCGCAAGAAGTCTCGATTTGTCTGCATATTCAATGACTACATGGATGTCGGCGCCCAAGGGTGCAACATCGACTACGGTACCGGGGATTCTGTTAAGGCCACTATCCTTCACTGCGGCATCGGCAGCGACGATCTCGATGTTTTCCGGCCTCACGCAGAGGATAGCGTCCCCATCGCGCCTTTGGCGCGAGCTGCGGATTTCAAGTCCTTGACCAATTAGGTAGTTGGTTGATCCGTCCTGCAACCGGCCCCGCGCGCTACCGTTGAACCAATTCGAGCGGCCGACGAATTCGGCGACGAACCGGTCGGCAGGGGCATCGTAAATTTCGATTGGTGTGCCCCGCTGGGCGATTTTCCCCGCGCGCATCACGATCACTTCGTCACCGAGGCTGAGAGCCTCTTCCTGATCGTGGGTGACGACAATCGTGGTTGTGCCGACCGAACGCAGGATCTCCTTCAATTCCACGCGCAACTCGAGGCGCAGTTTCGCATCGAGCGCGGACAGGGGCTCATCGAGGAGAATGATCTGCGGATCGGTTGCAAGAGCACGCGCCAAAGCCACGCGTTGCTGTTGCCCGCCGCTCATTTGGGTGGGGTATCTGTCGTCCATGCCATTCAGCTGGACCAGCGACAGCATCTTCTTCACTCGAACGGGAATCTCCCCTGCCGATCTGCCACGCCGCCGCAGCCCATAGGCAACGTTCTGGGCAACTGTCATGTGGGGAAAAAGTGCATAGTCCTGAAACAGGAGGCCTACGTTGCGCTCGTACGGCTTCAATTGACCAACGTTCTCGCCTGCTATCCTGACGATCCCGTCACCAGGGGAAGTGAACCCGGCAATAATCCGCAAGGTCGTTGTCTTACCGCAACCGCTAGGCCCAAGTAGCGAGAGCACCTTGCCTTCTTCGACACTAAGCGAAAGATCGTCTACGGCAGTGAACGCTCCGTACTTTTTGGTAACGTGCTCAAGTTCAAGGATGTTCATTTGCTCATCCTGTAAATGCCTTGGCCGATTGCTCGTTCGAGGCCGATAACGCGGTCCAGCACGATGAGGAGGATCACCGTGACGGCCATTAGCCCCACGGCGGCGGCGGCAATAGTCAGATCAAACTTCGACTTCATCAGGCTTATAAGCGCGACAGGAAGAGTGTAGGTGTTGAAATCGCTGAGGAAGAGACTGATGGCCACGTCATCCATGGAGAAGGCGAACGCAAAAATGGCGCCGGCGGCGATGCCATTCTTTGCCAGCGGCAGGGTGATTGTGAAGAACGCCTGCGATTCCGTCGCACCCAGGCTCAAGGCCGCTTCACGTAGACTGGCGCCAATGCCGGTCAGCCCGATCAAGGTCATTCTCACCGTATAGGGCATGGTAATGATTAGGTGGCTGGCAAGCAACTTCACGAAGGCTGGCAGCGGGGCTAGTAAGGAAAAGAACATCAGGAGTGCGAAGCCGATGATAACACCCGGCAGCACAAGAGGAGACAGGAAAATCGTTGTGACAAGATCACGCCAACGGGGGCTCATCCGGTTAATCGCCAGGGCAGCCAGCGCACCGGTCACGCTCGCGACGATCGTCGCCGAGGTCGCCAACAGCAAGCTGGTTTTAAAGCCCCCCCATATATAGGAGTGGTTCCACAAGTTTATGAACCACCTCAACGACATGGCCGGCGGGGGAAATGTGCCGATGTAGTCGCGCGAGTCGAAGGCGATCAGCGCCGTCACGAGCACAGGGAGCAGCAGGAATACCACAGTGACCGCGATGAGGCCTCTAACCGCCCAGACGAGAATGGTGTCGGCTTGCCTTTTGCTGATCATGGTGGTCCTCATGTGCGGTCGAGCCGTGTCGCAAGCCTGGACATGATGAAGACGAGCAAGAAGGAAAAGATCATCATGACAATTGATATGGCCGCCCCACTTGGATAGTTGGTGACTTCGCTGAAGCGGCTGTAGATCAGGTTGGAAATGAAAAGGACACGACCGCGGCCCAAGATCCATGGGATGGCGAAGGCACTGATCCCCAATGTCATGGACACGAGAAAGGCCGAAACCAGCCCGCGGATGCAAAGTGGCGCCGTAACGGTGAGGTGGGCTGTCAATGCCGAGGCACCGAGCGACTGAGCGGCTTCGGTCAGACGCGGGTTCAGATTTTGGACGGACCCGATAAGGATCAAGATTGACATCGGTATGGCATAGTGCAGCAGGCCGACGGTAATAACAAAATAGGTATACGGACGGCCGTTCGTGTTAATCGACAGTGCTGACATAAATGGTCCCAGGATGCCGGTGGAACCGAAGGTGAGCTGGATGGCGTACACACGCACCAAGGCACTGAGGAACATCAGCCCGACAATCACGAATATAGATGCCTTGCGTGCCCAAGGCTGCGCCTCGCGCGCAATATAGTAGGCGATGGGAAAGGCGAAGATGATTGCTAGCAGTGAAGCGGTCAACGCCAGCAGGTAGGTCTGGATGAAGTACCGGACGTAAACTGGAAGGAAGATTTCGGTGTAGTTCGCGGTTGTGAGCGGCGCTCCCGTCACGGAGCCGATCCGACCCGGTATATAGGTGCGGAAGCTCTCATCGAGCACCGTGAGCATCGGCAGAAACAGGAAGAGGGAGAACACGGCTATCGCCGGGAACATCAACAATATCTGCGATCTATTGGTCTGCATTCACTCACTCCCACTGGGATGCCGAAACCCAGCGAATCTATACAATCTCGTTATGCCAACGTTTTCAAAAGGGATAATTGCATCAGCTGCCTTCGGGGCTCCAAAACATTTACCCATTTCTGCAACAAGTCTCATTCGGCGCGCGCGCCTGCCGATCTTTCGTTCAAGATAAAGCTTTTGCTGCCCATCGCGTCGTTGCCTGCCCTAAGCGTGGCATTTTCGCGCGGGCAAGCGTTCCACCCTTCCAGTGGGGTCGCCTCGAATGCAGGCGACCCCAACAGGGTCCCTACAGAAGGGGTACTATCTCCTGCTCCCAGCGCTTGTTCCAAGCGTCCGCCTGTTCGGTGATGTATGCCCAGTCCGGTATGTAAACGAACTGTTCCATCTCCTCGTTGTTGAACACCATGTGCTGCACGGCGGGATCCGTTTTCGATTTCACGTTAACGGGTATACCTGAGATGTCCCGGTTGAATTCCGTATTGTTCTCGGGAGCGATAGCGAAGTTGGCGAACTTGAAAGCCGCGGCCGTGTTGCCGCCTTTCAGCACGCACCAACCCTCTTGGTACAGGAAGGTGCGGAAGCCCGATTGCTTGGCCATCTTGGACAGGTGCCTGATCTTGAAATTGCGTGCAAGGCTGGTCGGGTTCGTGCCGCCCGCAAAACTGACGCAGGTCTCTCCTGAACTGATCGAGTTCATGATGTCGGTGTCGGCGCTCGCGACGCGCCCGATATTGCCGCTTTTCGCCAACTGCTTCACGAAGTCCCAGCCTGGCTCCATGTTCCGTTCATCGCCACCTTTGTGCAAGGCCAGCGCGAGCATCTGGAGGTTTGAGCTGAGCGAGGTCGCTGGAAAACATACTTTGCCCGCGAGCCGTGGATCGAGCAGATCGTCGATCTTCGTGATTTCGAAAGGAGTGGTGTCTTCCCGGTAGAACCAGTAGACCGAGGAAATCGTACGCGGTATATTGACTATGTTCCCCGCATTATCCTTCACCAGCAGCTTTTGTGGGATATCGGCGAGGTTTGGCACCTTCTCAAGGGTGACAGGCTCGGCCCAGCCCTCGCGGGCGACCGCCTGCCATGACGGATCCCAGCCGGACAGCAGATTGATGCCTGGGTGCGGCCAACCGGCCTTGATCTTCGGTAAAATGGCCATGGCTCCGCCGGCGTGCAGTTGCCAATTGATCTCGACATCTGACTGCTTTGCGGCAAGCTTCTTCATCTGGTCGATGTAAGGATCACCCCATTCGACCGCAGTGATCGTCTCGGTAGCCCGGGCCCTGCCGGGGCCCGCGAACGAAAGCTCAGTAGTGAGGGCGGCAGCCGAAGCTGCACCCTGCAGAAGTAAGCGACGTGAGATTGTGGACATGGTTGTTCCCCTTTGTTGTCCTTTAGCCTACGTTGAATTGAGCCATGCACTAGATATGAAGGTATCCTTCAGTTGAAATTCATCGCCTCACCCGCCTCTGAGGGTGTGGCTTAGTTGAACCGAGCCTTGTCGATGACATGTTCGAGCGGCATTCCTTCCACCCAGCGCCCGAGGTTCTCAATGTATTTGGCAGCGGTGCGATCTTCCCAGTCGTGAAGGTCCCCCGACATATGTGGTGAGACGAAGACCTGCTCCATACTCCAAAATGGGTGGTCATTCGGAAGAGGTTCGACTGCGAAGACATCGAGCCCGGCTGTGCCAACCTGACCCTCGCGAAGTGCGGCGATGAGCGCGTCCTCGTCCACCAGCCCGCCCCCGCCGATGTTGATAAAGCACGCACCGCGCTTCATTTGGGAGAACCTGGTCTTGTCCATGATACCGGTAGTAGCGGAGGTAAGCGGAAGGCAAAGTATGACCGCATCCGCCGACGGGAGCAGGGTCTCAAGGTCGTCCATCGCGTGGATGTGGCCGAAGACCGGGTCGTCTGCGACCGCCCGCCGGCCCACGGCGATTACATGGACCCCGACGGCATTCAACATTTTGAAGATTTCTTTGCCGATTGCGCCAGGTCCGATGACGACCACGGTCTGGCCGCGCAGGAGACCCGTCAAGCGCCAGTTCCATTCCTTCGCACGCTGGGACTCCCATGTTGTCCGGAAATCCTTGGCTACCATCAACAGTATGCCCAGGACGTATTCAGCGATGGGATACTCAAACACGCCGCGCGTATGTGTCACGACGATGTCCGAGGCTACGATTTCAGGCGAAACTACAAGGTTGACGCCGACACTGGCGGTGTGGATCCACTCGAGTTTCGGAGGGAGCGGATGATCCTTGATCACCGAGTTGAACGGGTCCCAGAGCAAGAAACCTTCCGCATCCTGGAGCTCTTTGAGGGTATCTTCGTGGCATATGTATACACCACATCTGCTAACTTGCCGGCTTCCTTCAGAGAAGCCGGAGGTTCACCGGCGTTTGCCGGCAGCAGCGCAATCACTTTTTTTCTAGCCATTGCTGTCTCGATTTTTTTCTTTGAGTGGGCCGATGCTTTCATCCTTTCCGGATTGTGCGTGCAACCACAGTATCTCTGAAGACTATGGTAGGCGGGTTTACAAGGCTCTTGCGCCAATCAGCTTGCGTAATCGGACCCTTCGTTGTCGAGGACGCGCTTGACCGCCTCGAAGTATTGGAAGATTTCGGCCCTGACCTCCAGCCTCGCGGTTTCCAGAGTCTTACGAACCTTCCCCAACGCTGCGTCCGATATCATCCGCCGCTTACCGGCGGCCATCGCTATCAACTGTGTCATGGCCGCGCGTTCGAGAAAGTAGAGGCTGTGGTACGCTTCCGCGACCGTGTCGCCGGTCGTGACGGCACCATGGTTGGCCAACAACAGGATCTTCTTGTCGCCGAGAACGTCCGCCATCCGTTCGCCTTCCTCCTGGGTATCGGCCAATCCATTGTATTCGTGGTCGTAGGCGATCATGTCACGGAGGACCGCGCCATTCTGACTGGATGGCTCCAGTGTCATGTCCTCCAACTGCGTCAGCGCAGTGGTGTAGGACATGTGCGTGTGCAGGGCACAGGCGATGCCGCGCCGGTGGATCGGTCCGTGGATGCTAACCGCGGAAAGGTTCGCCTGGCCCTCGCCCTTCACAACTTCGCCGTTGAGGGACACTTCGATCAGGTTGGAAGCCTTAGCCTCGGACCAATGCAGGCCGAATTTATTCAGATAGAACCGGTCGGCACGACCGGGCACGGTTAGCGTAAAGTGATTGTCGATGCCCTCTATGAAACCGTCTTTCACCGCCTGCCGGTGGGCGGCTGCAAGGTCAACACGCGCCAAGGCGCGGAGATTGTCTCCCGCTGCTGGACTTTGTTCAACTGTGCTGGGCATTGGTTGGATCCTTTCGAAAGTTGGGCGCGACAGTGCCGCACGCCCGCTCAGAACGCTTGGCCGAAAGTATGAGCCTACACGGCCAGCATTCGCCAATATAATATCCGGGATGGGTGCCATCGCGTTGTCAGATGGAATGAATGTCTTGGCGCGTCATACTTTGCCGGGTCCCAATCATGTCTCATTTCGAAGATGTCGCGGTCGGTCATTTGGAGTAGCTCGGTGCCGGTCTCGGTGACGAGGATGTTGTAGCCCAGTGCAACGGTCGTTCCCCGATACATGAGCTAAACGGCGGGCAGCAATAGCGCGTCGCCCTCGCGCGGGGATTGCAACGGACCCTCAGATCCTTCTTCTCGACGAGCCCTTGTCGACACTCAACGCGAAGCTGCGGCTGGAGTGCGCATCGAACTGAAGGAAATCTTGCGATCAGTGGCGCAACCACCATCGTGGTCACTCACGATCAGGAAGAAGTTCTAACGCCGGAAACTGGAAGCTAAATTTGCAATCATGTTTCTTGAGACCACGCCTGATCGGCTCGTGGGCTCATTTAAGCCGACGGCCGCCGCTTCAGCGGCATATCGCCGTCCAATGCCGAAAGAACCGCGTCCGTATCCGCGCCGAGGGAGCGGCCCAAATGCCTTAAAACGGGAGGCGTCTCCGACATTCCGGGAAGACCCCTTGGCACGGCGAGGCTTCCTACCCTTTCGTCTTGGATCCGTTCAATGTTGCCACGTGCCGCGTATTGGGGGTCTTGGAAAATCTGCGCGATGTTCAGAATGGGTCCGCAGGGTACGCCTGCTTCATTGCAGAGCCGGATGACCTCCGCAGATGGAATGCTGCCCACCCACTGCGCAACAGCATCGTTGATGACTGCTCGCCCCTTTATTCGTTTGGGCCCGGTTTCGAAGGTCTCCGACGTCGCCAAGTCGGCACGACCTATCAACTGGGCAAGCCGCAAGAAGATCTTGTCGGACGAGCATGCCAGGGCTATCCAATTTCCGTCCCCTGCTTGCCAATGGCCGTGCGGCACGACATGGGGGACGTCAGCGCCCATGCGCGTCCGAACCTCACCAAGCTTGTCGTAAACGGGAACGAGCTCGTCCAGCAGCCTGAAAATCGATTCATAGAGCCCGAGGTCGATAACCTGCCCCTTACCCGAGTTTTCTGCGTGGCGCAGAGCAATGAGGACCCCAACGGCCCCCCATAGCCCTGAGCAGTAATCAGCCAGCGACGTCGAGCCTGGCACAACCGGTGGCCCGTCGGGCATGCCCGCAAGAAAGGACAGGCCACTAAACGCGTGCGCAACACGAGCGAACCCCGGCATGGTTCGGTTTGGACCGGACTGTCCATATCCGCTGATCCGGAGAAGCACCAAGGCCGGATTGAGCTCACGCAGAACGTCATAGCTTAGACCCCATTCCTCCAGTGTGCCTGGCCGAAAGTTCTCGAGAACGACGTGCGATGTAGTGACCATCCGCTTGAACGTTGCAGATCCGGACAGTGATCGGAGGTCCAGCACTACACTTTTCTTGTTCCGGCCTTCACTGAGCCAGGTGAGCGTGTCTCCGGCCTCGGAGGGCGTCCCAAACCTACGGAGCGGATCACCGCTTTCAGGCTGTTCGATCTTGATAACCTCGGCTCCGAAGTCCGCGAGGATTGTACCGCTGAACGGCGCAGCTATGAAGGTCGCCGCCTCGAGGACCCTTATCCCCTCCAGAGGGCGTGTACTGTTCACCCTCCCCTCCCTACCGTTGCGGAGTCTTCGATGAACTTCGCCCGTTCGAGGATCGTGTTGCCCATCTTTACATGAGCCATGTCTAGGAGCACTCCGTCAATCGCGATGGCGCCGCTGCCCTGCTCGTTGGACGCACGCAGCGCCGCGATGACGTCCTTAGCCCAGTTGACGTCAGAAGCCGCGGGCGTGAAAACCTCGTTCGCAATGTCAATCTGGCTGGGGTGGATTGCCCACTTTCCTTCAAAGCCAAGGGCGGCAGCACGCACTGCCGAAGCGAAGTAGCCCTCACTGTTCCCGAAATCCGCGTAGGGGCCGTCGATCGGCCTGAGCCCGTTCGCCCTGCAGGCGTTCGCGATTCTCGCGAGGGCGAAGTGCCACTGATCGTTGATCGCGTTGCCGCCCGGACCGTCGACCGAATATCGCGGGCTAGGTCGTCCCACTGCCCGGTCGTATGTCCGCATGTCGATGGAGTAGTCTCCAAGACCGAAGATCATTGCTTCAAGGCGTCCGCTGGACGCTGCGATTTCTTCGGCGTAAGCAAGCCCCCGCGCTGTTTCGACCAGCACTTCGATACCGACGGGGCGGGGACGCGGGTGCTCCTGCCCAAGCCCGCTTATCAGCTGATCGACGAACTGAACATCGAACGCGGACTCCGCCTTGGGAAGAAGAATTAAGTCGAGGCGCGGGCATCGCGAAACGACCTCTATGATGTCGCGATGGGCCCATGCCGTGCCGAGCGAGTTGACACGCACCGCCATCTGCTTGTTACCCCATTTGATCTCATTGAGGAATCGGATTGCCATTTCACGCGCCTTGTCCTTGAGGTTTGGCGCTACGGCATCCTCCAGATCCAGAAAAATCGCGTCCGCGTTGCTGGATACGGCCTTCGGAATAAAATTGTCACTGGTCGCGGGGACAGCGAGTTCCGATCGCTGGAGACGTCTCGTGGGCACTTTGGGCTCCTTCTATAATTGTTAGCATGGATGGAGCTCGCAGGTTAGTGCGTCTGTTCTGCACGCCCCGTTGTGTTCAGATATTAGTCGAGCTCCTCCGCCCCGCCCTCGCTGACGCGTCAGCCAAGCGGGCTGCGTTACCCACTCACTGGATGCGCACAGTCGGCCATTCACTTTGCCAGCCAGCACGCAGCCAGGTGCTGCGGTCCGACTTCGATGGCCGGCGGCTCCTCTTGCCTGCAGCGATCGAAAGCCAGTGGGCAACGAGGATGGAATCGGCATCCTTTCGGCACGCGCGCGGCACTTGGAACCTCGCCTTGCAGAGCGGGCAGCTCGGCGCGACCTGCGTTGCCGCCAATCTGCGGGGTGGCATTGCGTAGAGCGACGGTATACGGATGGCGAGGATTGAACGTGATCTCGTCGGCACTACCGATCTCGACCAACTTTCCAAGATACAAGACGGCAATCCTGTCGGCGATCAACCAGGCAAGAGGCAGGTCGTGGGTAATGAACAGCAGCGCCATGTTGTGTTTGTCGCGCAGGTCAACCAGGACCTGAAGAATTTGCGCGCGTATCGAGACATCAAGCATCGAGACAGGTTCGTCGGCAACGATGAGCTCCGGCCTGACGGCAAGCGCTCCGGCAATGACAACCCGCTGGCGCTGCCCGCCAGATAGTTCATGTGGGAAGCGGGCGAAGAAGTCACCGGGAGGATTGAGTCCGGCTGCAGCAAGAGCTTCGCCCACCCGCTCGGCGAGTTGGGTGCCGTTCTCGACCAGGCGCAGGGACCGCAACGGCTCCGCCACAACGTCGAACACGGTGTGTCGCGGATTGAGCGCCTGATACGCGTCCTGAAAGATCATTTGGACGCGGTGCCGGTAAGGACGCAGGGCCGAGGCGCCTCGCTCCGACGTCATATCGCGGCCTTCGAACAACAACCTGCCGCCTGTCGGTTGGGCAAGCTTTGTGATGACGCGGCCTACCGTCGTCTTACCGCTTCCCGATTCCCCGACCAGGGCGACGATCTCACCCCGCCGGATGTTGAGGTCGATCCCATCCACCGCGCGCACGGCGCCGGCAGGTCGGCCCAGGACACGGTCGAACAGCCCGCCTTGGGTCGGAAAATGGACCTGCAGGCTCTCAAGACGCAGGATATCGGCGGTGTCAGGCATGAGCTGCGACCTTGCCTTCTTGCGTCAAGGACCGGTGGAGGTGGCAGGCGACGCGTCCTCGCCCGAACTTATCGAGGCTTGGGACTTCGGTCGCGCAAATCCCCATGGCCGACGGGCAACGTGGATGGAAGGCGCAGCCTGAGGGTCGATTCACCAAGTTGGGGGGATCACCGGGTATTGGCCGAATGATCCGTTTGCCGCTCGCTGGGTTCGGGATCGATTCGATCAGCAGGCGGGTGTAGGGATGTTTAGGCTGGGCGAAAATCTCGGCGACAGTGCCATCCTCGACGATCCGACCCGAGTACATGATCATCACGCGATCACAACACTCAGCCACCACAGAAAGGTCGTGGGTGATCAAAATGAGGGCAAGGCTAAGCCTCGATCGCAACTCCCCCAGCAGCTTCAGGATCTGAGCTTGTGTGATAACGTCGAGCGCCGTGGTCGGCTCGTCGCCGATGATAATCGAGGGGCGACATGCGAGCGCCATTGCAATCATCACCCTTTGACGCATGCCGCCCGACAACTCGTGGGGATAGACGGCGCCGCGATCTGCCGGAATGCCGACAAGTTCGAGCAGCTTCCTTGCTCGGGCGATTGCGTCAGCCTTCGACATCCCGAGCTTCAGCATGCATGGCTCGGCGATTTGCTTGATGATGCGGTGAACGGGATTGAGCGCATTCATCGCGCCCTGAAAGACGACGGACGTCTCGCTCCAGCGGTGTGGCCGCATCGCCGCATCATCGTCGATCGGCAGTCGGTTACCACGATAGCGCACCTCGCCGCTGCCGACCCGCGCGTTGGGTGATAGCAGACCCGCGAGCGCCATTGCAGTCGTGGTCTTGCCACTGCCCGATTCACCGACGAGGCCAACGGCCTCTCCGGCTCGAAGCGCGAAGCTGACGCTGTCGATCGCGCGCGATGAAACACCCTTGAGCCCGTAGTCGACAGAGAGCCCGTTGACTTCCAGAAGCGGAGCCTTGTCTTGGGAGGAGTTTGTCATGGAATAACCCTCCGCCGTGGATTGAACGTGTCGTCGAGGGCATTGCCAATCAGAACGAAGCTAAGCGAAACCGTGAGGACGCACAGTCCGGGGGCGCCGAGGTACCACCAGGCTCCGGCACTGGCTGCACCGGCGCGCTGAGCGAGCGAAAGCAAAGTACCCCAGGAAGGCTGCAACGGATCGCCAAGCCCGAGGAACGAGAGCGACGTCTCGACATAAATTGCGCCGGCGACGACCAGGGCACCATTCGCTGCGATTTGCGGCACGAGATTGGGGAGGATGTGCCGCATCATGATGCTGAAATTAGTACTACCCACAACGCGCGCACGATCAATGAATGTTCGTTCCTTAAGTGACAGTGTCTGACTGCGAACGATACGTGCAACGAATGCCCAGCTTGTCATGCCGATAACGACAAGGGTCACAAAAAGAGAAGGACGGAAGCCGAGGATTTCTCCGCCCCGCCCCATAGCCTCGAGAACCACGGGTGTAATGACCAGCGCCAGTACGAAGGACGGCATGACAAAAAAGAAGTCCGTCAAGCGCATCAGCCAGACGTCAACCCTGCCACCATAGTAGCCAGCCGTCATACCGATCGTAGTCCCAACGACGAGGCTTATGACAGTCGCCAGCAGCGCGATAGTGAGCGAGATCCGGGCACCATGGACGACCAGATTCAGCACGTCCCGCCCGACTTCGTCCGTGCCGAGCAGATGCTCGCCTGATGGGGGCACGAGGAAATCGCCGGATGCATTGATCGCGGTCTGGAGCGGTCCCACCAGAATATTGGGGACCGCTGCCACAGTGAGGAAGAATACCAGACACAGCAAGCCAAGCCGAGCACCGCCATGGCCAAGAAACTGGCCTAGAAAGGCCTTGATAGCTCGCGCCCGGCTATGCCGCGAATATTGCACAGTACTTTCACTCATTACCGGATTCGCGGATCAAGAAGGCCGTAAGCAAAATCGGCTACGAGGTTTGCGATGACAATCGAGCCGCCGAGCAACAGGAATACTCCTTGAAGGACTGGGTAGTCCCGCGCATTGAGCGCCTCGACCGTCAGGCCGCCGATCCCCGGCCAAGCGAATACGGCTTCGACGGTTATGGCACCGGCCACCACGTAGCCGAGATTGAGAGTAATCAGGGTCACGACCGGCAGCATCGCATTCCGAAATGCATGACGCATGAGCATCTGACCATTGGTCAGTCCTTTGGCCCGTGCGGTTACCATGTAGTCTTCGGTGACGACCTCGCTCATTGCCGCACGTGCCACCACAACGTATTGGCCGATTAGCCCAAGAGCCACCCCGGTGACCGGGAGCGCGAGATGCCGTAGGTAATCGAGCAACGAATCAAGGGAGCCCGTGCTCACGCCGGGCGAGTATGCACCATAACCCGGAAGCCAGCCCAACGACGTGCTGAAGATCACGACCAGGATCATCCCGAGCCAGAACGACGGCGTCGAGTAGAGCGCCAGAGAGGCTCCCGTGGCGATATGATCGACGGCTCCTCCCCTGCGCCAACCCGCATATACGCCAAGCATAACCCCGCACAGGATGGCGATCAATTGGGCTAGACCGACCAGGACGATGGTGGCCGGCAAGCGTTCCAGAATCAGGTCAGCGACATGCCTGCCCCTGAATTTGAAGCTGAAGCCCAAATCGCCACGCAGAGTTGCCGACAGGTAGTCGACCACCTGGTCCGGGAATAGCGGCCGATCGAGGCCCCAGTTCTGGCGCTGGGCCTCGATCTGCTCAGCGGTCACGCTGGTGCGCGCCCCGCCAAGCAGAAGCGATGCAGGGTCGCCTGGAATGACCCGGAACAGGATGAAGTTTAGCGTCGCCACCATCACAAGCGTCACCACCGCCCTTAGCAGGATGCTAGCAATGCGCCGACCCGCCCCGCGTCCCTGGACCATCTTAAACCGGCCTCAGGCGATCGAGCGGGAACCAGCCCCACACCGACACCGCGTCCTCCGTTCCCCAGGCCTGGAAGCAATCCTTGCGGTGGGCCTCGAGGAGGAAGGGGTAACAGAGCATGATATAGGGGGCTTCGGTGTAGATAAGGCGCGTTGCCTGAACGACCAGCTCCTGGCTCCTCTTGAGGTCGACGGCGACTTCGGCTTCAGCCATGAGCTTATCGAATTCGTCATTTGTCCAGTACGATCTGTTTTGGCTACCGATGAGCTTGCTGCTGCCCAGGCCGAGCAGATCGTGAGGCGTGGGTGACAGCCAAGTCCCAGAAACGACCAGGTCCCAGCCTCCGCCGCCCTTCTCCGGAGCTGCGTAGCGGGCTTGGAGTGCGCCGGAGTCGAGCTGGGTCACCGATACGGGAATGCCTATTTGTCCCAACCAGCCAGCAATGAGCTGCACGGCCGCGATCGGCATCTCGAGGGTACCGGAGGAGGTTGCGGTAATCAGCTCAAGCTGGAAGCTTTTTCCTTCCTTGTCCTCCCTGACGCCATCGCCATTTGTGTCCCGATAACCGGCAGCATCGAGCCGGCGAGCCGCCTCGGCAAGATCAAAGTGGCGCCTGATGTCGGCCAAATCCGAGTAATAGTCCGTCGCTAAAGGCATGACTAGCCCCACGCCAGGGTCGGCATGCCCGCGGAGGGCGCGATCGACGATGGTCTTCTGGTCGATCGCATATCCAATCGCATCGCGAAACGCCGGATCCTGCAGGGCCTTAGTGCTGCCTGCCCCCTTTCCAGGGAGAGTGTTGAATGCCAGGAAATTCCTCTGCTCGATGCGCGATTGACCGACCGCGATATCGGGATCGCTGCTGAGGTCGGCCCACTGGGCAGGCGTCAGGCCAACTCCGTAGTCGAGACTGCCACTCTTCAGACTTTGGCCGATTGGATCGGCCGTGGCGAAGAAATTAAGGTTCATGCCGGCCGTCGCCGGCTTCCCTGTGCGGAAATGCTCGTTCGGCACGAAACGGGCAAATTGGCCCTGTTGGAACTCTGAGACGATCATCGGCCCCGTGCCCACCAGTGGCGGGTCGTTGCGGAAAGTGCTACGCGCATCGGCGTAACTAATGTCCTTCCAAATGTGCTGAGGAACAATCAACGTCCAGTTGTCCACTGGCCAGCGTGTGGGAGACTTGGTCACGATCTGCACGGTCTCGTCATCGATGGCCGCGATGAACTCAACGTTCTCCAAACCGCCAGTGTTGTTCCAGCCAACGTTCAGATCATCGGGCGTACCGATGGAATCACGCAGATAATTGTATGTGAATGCCACGTCTCTGGCTGTAGCCGGCTGGCCGTCCGACCACTTCATCCCGGGCCAGATCTTGAATGCCCAGGTAAGGTTGTCGTCGGCAACGGACCATTCTCTGGCAAATCCCTTGCGATCATCGTGACGCTGGGCATCCACGCCGACCAGAAAGTCATAGCTGAAGAATGTTGGCCAAGCCGCTCCCCAGGTGGCAAAGGGGTTCAGCGTGTCCGGGGCATACATACAACCGATGCGTACGATGTGATCGTCGCATGACGAGGCGAACGCGTCCGAGCCCAAAAAGAAAGGCGCAGTCGATCCTAACAGCATCGCCTTCATGACCGCACGGCGACTTAGTGGCCATTTGTCCATGTTGTGTTTCCTCCCAGTTTGGTTTGCTTTCGCCGCATGCAGCTGCGAAGCATTCCTGTACATCGCCTAAGCGATAACAGGGTCGTCCCCTATTTTCTGGCTTCAAGGAATGCGAGGCGATCTCCGAATTGGCAAACATAGAATCGATATCGCGCCCATCTAGGATCTAGATGGCACGCTGGACGTTTTGTAAGAGTTCGTCCGATGATTTTAATCATGAGCGAGGTCAAGCCCACAATCATCTTCGGTTGCATGCGGCGGCGCAGCATCACCTTCCCAGCGGCGTCCACCCGCCAACGCTTGGAGCTGTTCTTGCCGCCCTCAATTCCCAGCCTCATGGTCGTCACGGTCTTCATTCTCCCGACTTCAAACGCCGGTATCCTGGCCGACGCCTCAAAGAAGGATGGGCCATAGTGTCCGCACAGGCACTGGAGCAGGACCTGCCTGCCGGACATCCTGAGCCACCGTCGAGGCCGGTTCGACGGTCAACCCGATCTCGATCCCACCAAACTTTTCTTCCTCGAGACCGGCTTGTCGACCCAGATGGCGCGCCTGTCCGCCCGAGCGCTGGCGCGTCGGCGTGCGGCATGGCCACTGCAACCACGACCTCTACCGCGGCACTGCACCTTGGCGGCATGGCCTGCCCTTCGTCTACGACAGCACCATGAACAGCGCCTCTTCCGTATGTCGAGCAGGTGCTGGTCCGACCCTGGCACCGGCCGATTTCGTTTATAGGGACATCTATCGAGGCCCCGTCGGGCAAAAGAAATTTTGAAGAGACCACCCCGTGTCTGGTGCTAGACTGGTGCCCGTCCATAAACGGTAAATTGCTGATATTATCGGACTAATTGCAGTTTTTCTGCGGCCAAAACCCAGCGACTTCAGGTACACTTTAGCATCAAGCGACTCATCCTAAAGACAAACCCGCACCGCCGGAGCCCGATAATACGCCAAGAACGCACCATCCAGGCCAGTAAATTCGATCTGTTCGAGCAGGAGATCGGCCGCGAACTGCAGGCGATATCGTATTGGCTGGACGCGCATTGTGATGTGCTGAGCCAGAGTGGCCGAGGATCTGCGTCGGCGCGGTCTCAAGGAGACCGGCCGGCAGGGCGTGCCGCGGAGGCGGTGCTGCGCTGCGCGCTGCTCAAACAATACCGCCAGTTGAGTTATCAGGAGCTGGCGTTTCATCTGGAAGATTCCGCATCGTTCCGAGCCTTTGCCCGGCTGCCGTGGGGATGGAGCCCGAAGAAGTCGGGTTGCACAAGACGATCAGCGCGTCGGGCGGAAACCTGGGAAGAGATCAATCGGAGGCTGTTGACGAGCGCCCGGCGGAACAGGTGGAAAACGGCAAGGTCGTGGGTGTCGACAGCACCGTCACCGCAGCATTCATCCACGCGCCGAGCGACAACAGCCTGTTGTGGGACGCCGTGCGGGTGATGGTGCGGCTGCTCTACGCGGCCGATGCCTTGGGCAGCGCCACCCCATGGCATGATCACTGCCGCGCGGCGAAGAAGCGGGCCCGGACGATCGAGTATGCCAGCCGTCTCCAACGGGTGAAGCCCTATCGCGAGCTGCTCAGGATCACGCGCACCACGTTGAGCGATGTTCAGCAGGCGGCACAGCAGTTGCCTCTGGCCGCAGGTCCAGCCGTCGAACTCTGGCAGGCCACCGTCTGCCACCCGCTGATCGAGCAGATCATCGCCCAGACCGAGCAGCGGCTCCTGGGCGGCGAGGCGGTGCCGCCGATGCGACGCCGATGGCCTTGGCGCACCTGGCCGAGGTGGGATTCTACCGCGAGGTGCGGGTGAAAGGTTATGGCAGCATGCTGATCCGCACGCTGGTCGCCGCGCGCACGAGGCTGGTCAAGATCACGACCGAGCTATCCAACCAGATCCGCGAGCTCATGAAAACGTTCGGGCTGGTCGTTCCTCGAAGCAAAGGTGGCAAGTTCGAAGACAATGTCGAGCGCCTGCTTGCCGGTCAGGAAGAGCTTGCGCCTATACCTGCCGGTTCTTGAAGCCTGGCGCCGGCATGCGCACCCGTGCCCCTCGCTCGCCGTGCGCTGGCGACAAGCTGCCGTCCAAGCTCGGCTATGCCAGTTGCTCATGTCGATCCCAGGGGTTGACGCGGTCACCGCAACCTCGTTCACAACCGCCATCGAGGATCCCGCTAACTTCAAGAAGTCGCGGTCGGTCGGCGCGTGGTTGGGGCTGACAACCCGCCGTTACCAATTCGGCGAAGTCGGTTATGACGGCCATATCTCACGCCGCGGCGACGCTCATCTACGCGGATTGCTCTATGAAGCGGCGACAGTGATCCTGACGCGCACCCACGCCGAAAGCGACCTACGGAAATGGGGCTGAAGCTGAAAGAGGTCGCGGTTGCACGCAAGCTGGCCGTCATCATGCACTCAACGCTGAATCCGGCGAGCTGTTCAGCGGGGCGACCAGCATCATGGCCTGACACACCAAGCTCACATGCGCCTGCCCTGCGTCCCTGCCGGGACGTGGATCGACCATTCCGTTGAGGCTGTTCGCTCAGATACAAACCGCTCAGCGCCTCCTAGCCGGAAACCGCGTGATTTGATTGTCCACCAAATTAACAAGTCCGGGGTCGTTTCTGCCATCTAGACATTAGATTGGCGGAATCTCGAAACTGCATTTGACGAAGAGTAAAACCCGGGATCAATTGCTGGTGTCCTCTGAAAGACTTTGACTTTTCGCTGCGCAGCCGGCGGCGATCGCCTCCATAGGCCCCCAGCGGAGTGGCAAATTATAATCGCACACTAAGCGCCCCCTTTGTCGGACATCGGGCTAAGAAGGACAACTGCATTGAAGCTAAGTGAAACAATTGAGCAATCATCACTCATTGCCGACTCCTTGACCCCACGCGTTTTCGAGATCCCATTGCCCGAAGGAAGGTCCGTCCGCGCATATGAGACTGGCCCGTCAGATGCTCCCGTGGTGGTTGGGATCCACGGGACCCCAGGCAGCGGGATGGACGGGATCGTGAACTACGTGGCCAGCGGCGCAGTCTTCTGCCGCTTCGTCACTTTCGATCGGCAAGGCTACGGGGGCTCGACCCCGATGCCCGGGCGAAAAGTGAGCGACATTGCAGCAGTCGTGAAGGCTGTTCTTGACCGTCTAGCGGTCGAAGTCGCAGCGGTGTATGGGATCTCTGGTGGCGGGCCACACGCCCTTGCCACCGCAGCACTGCTGCCCGAGCGCATTTTGCGCGTGGCGTCCCTCGGCGGGATTGGCCCGAGCTTTGGTCCAGGGTTCGACTACGCAGTCGGGCAGGTTCCGCTCATGCGGGAGGAAATCTTGGTGGCGCGATCCGGCCCAGACGCGTCACGCGAATACTACAGGCGAGCCGTCTCCCAATTGAACACCCCGGAAATTGAGAAACAGGTGTATTCGGAAAATGACCGTCGCATAGGACGTTTCAGGAGTGAGGTGCTGGCTCCAGTAAGGCAGAAGATTGAACAACAGCTCGGCTTGCCTGACTCCAGGTACTCACAGGAGGATGCTTACGTTGATGACTTCCAATCATTCGCGTCACCGTGGGGTTTCGAGCTCGGCTCGATAGGAATACCTGCACGGTTCTTTCACGGCCTCGCAGATATGATGGTCCCGCCGCGTCACTCCGAGTGGCTGCAGAGCCAGATCCCAAATGCTGGATTGGAGCTATTCCCCAACGTAGGGCATCGCTTGGACCAGCTCATGCCACACGTGTTTGCATGGCTAGTGCCGAATGAGACATAGACGCGCCATTCGGAACGCGCCGCAAAGGCCCTCGCTCACCGCGCTCGCCGAAACCGTCGTAGCAAAGCCTTCCGGAGACATATCCGCGGCGTAGGCTGCGTAGAGAATGTGGGCGCCTACCAGTTTGACGGCATCGTCATATTCGGTCCTGGATAGGAGATGAGATCAGCGGCGCTGTTGAACTGCCTGGGGTTGACGAAGAGCGCCACGATCACCCGATCGGCCTTTGCGAGTGCGGCTCGCACCAAGCTGGATGCCCCTCGTGGAGAGCGCCCATGGTCGGCACGACAGCCAATTTCAAACCATCTCGGCGCCACACGGTTAGATGCTGCGCAGTTCCGCAACCGTCCGAGTAATTCGTTCCGATTTGAAGGCGGCCATTCTCGAACTGATCCTGGGTTTCGTTGATGTTTGGATCGGGTTACATTTCGGGTCAAGCTTGCGGTATTTCAGTTGCGACAGGCGAGTGCTGTTTCCGCATGCTCTCGCCGGTCCAGCGCGGACTGATACGGCTTCAGCCCGTTGCGCTCGATGTCGCGAAACAGGCGCAGGATGCCCAGACATGTTCGAAAGCCCTGTTCGCGGTGCGGACGGCTGGCGAGAACTGCGACGACCAGACCTTCGGTCTGCGGACCGATCGACGTGGCCCAACGCCGGAAGCGCTCCAGTGTCCATTCGGCATAGCGCCAGTGGGAACTGGGCATGTGATCCGGATCGTTCCGGCGAGGACCTCCATAGCGGTGCTGATGCACGGCGACGCGCTTGCCGCGGTGGAAGATCACGATGGTGCGCGCCATTGCCCTCAGTTGACCTGCTGGAGAATGAGGTTGTGCGGCACGGAATACAAGAAGGGCTTGAACTCGACGTGGTAATCCGTCGAGACGCGGCCGAACGCCATTCGGCAACTCGTAGCCTTCGCTCGGAAGGCTCGCGAGTGCGGCACGCTCGACACTCTCGAACAGTTGCCGGCGACTGACGCCCAGCCGGCGCATGACGTGGTCGTTGATGCGATCGAGTGCCTGGCCAATGGCGGCATTGGCTTCAGCCAGCGAGAAGAAGGTCTGATTGCGCAGGCTCCCCATAATAAATGCATGACTGGGCGAAACGGACGCCATTCTCGAGGCTTTCTTGGCCGTGCCGGAAGAACGCCGACGCCATAATGGGATGCCATCATGCCGTAGCTGCGGTTGATCTCGGGATCGTAGAAACTGGCGCGGCTGACGCCAGACTTCAGATTGTCGGGAACGATCAGCCGGGGGACGCCTCCGAAGAAACGAACGGGGAGCGTTCGCGTCCAAGTTGCCTCCGGATAGGTGAAGCTGGATGCGCCGAGCACCGCCACGAAGATCTCCGCCTCGCGGATCTGACCGGTCCTGCGATCAACAATCGGGATCTTCTTGTCGGAATAGTCGACGAAGACCTTGTCGCCAGCGGCATGCTCCCGGCGCATCGTCGGCGAAAGTCGCTGCTCGAAACTTCTATAGAGCTCACAACAGCGACTGTAGCCGTATTCTTCGGGGTGCAACCCACGATACTCCTCCCAGAGGATGAGCAAGGTGACGCCGGGCTTCTTGAGCTCGACGGCAAGATCGGCCCAGTTCGGTTCTGCGCGTCGTCTCGTGCCCTGTTTGACGCCGTTGCGACTGAAGAGCTTGTGCTCAAGCGCATCGTCGGCCAGGCCCCTCGGCAAGGGCCAGCTCAATCCAACCGCTGCTGCGCGCTGCAGATCACCCTGCCGGTGCTGCGCGCTATTCCCAAGACGGCCGCAATCTGTCGGGAGCTGGTCCCGCTTCCCGCAGCCGAAGCATTTGTCTCAACGGTCTCATGGTCAGCCCTTCTCTTTGCCCGCATCAAAATCTCCCCGTTTATCGCGGGGCATTTGATGCCAAAGATGCTGACCCAGGAGCTAAGCTTCAGTGCCTAAAACCGGCCGGCTTTTGATTGGAATGGTGGCCAGTCTTTGATCGGAATGGCGGCCGGCTTCACGTCGGAATCCGCAAGGGATGGGCGGAGGAAGTCGGTGGAAAAGCGTACGATGAGCGCTGGCAGCGAGCTGTTGTCGCGTTTGGTTTCGATGGCCGCGAATGGAATGAGGAACTGGTTCTCCAGCGCCATGAACTGCTCTACGAGGCTGCGTTGGTGAAGGAAGCGGCCCGTGGCTGGATTGGCGAACACTCGTCGCCCGTTGTCAGCTGAGCGATGACGGGGGATCAACGTCGCATCCTGGCGACCGGCATGGCACGGCTGCGTACGACGATCAAACATCACCTGGTGGTCTTCGGATTGATGGGGCCGATGCCGCTCATCAGCGAAGCCGTGCACGGCAAAGGTGCAGTCCTGATCGATGAAACCGGCCGGTGCTTTCTGGAGGCCGTGCCGGGACTGTCAGGAATTCTGTGCGCGAGGCCGGTTTCGTCATTGGCTGACGAACCTGTCGCCGAAGACGACGGCGAACTGGGTCTTTGCCTCGAACCACTCGCGCGGCGGTCGTTTCCATTCCTCGGCCGCGTGGTTCAGCACCAGATATAGCAGCTTCATGGCCGCATCGTCACTTGGGAAGTGTCCCCGGGTGCGGACGGCGCGGCGCAGCTTGGAGTTCAGCGCCTCTATGGCGTTGGTAACCGGTATGATCATGACGGTGCCATCCGATCCCCGCTGGAGATGAGCGATTTTCGGCGTATGGTGCGACCATCCGGGACAGGGGCACCGGGAGCACGCCA
>NZ_JAMYPA010000039.1:0-20000 GCF_040320105.1 Mesorhizobium sp. M0778
GCGCTGTGCTGCGCGCTTCGCTGGCCGCGCTCGCCTACGATCGACGCGACTATGCTCAGCTTCTCGACGATACCCGGTGCTACTGCGCGGCGGGGGGGGCCCGCCCCCCCCCCCCCGCCGCGGGGGGGGGGGGGCGCCCCCCCGCGGCCGGCATCCCCGCGCTGACCGCAGAGGTGGAGAGCGCATCGCTGGTGCTGGAGACGCCGGCGGCACGCCTTGTCGCCCGTGGCGAGGAACGGCCCCTTCTGCTCGACGAAGTCGAAGCGCTCCTGGCGTCGGGGGCGCTCGTGGTGGATGCATGCCGCAATGTCGTGCGGGTCGCAGACACCGTCGTCTCGCTGGCGACCCGCCCGGTGCTGTTCGCTGTTGCCCGCGCGCTGGCCGAAGCCTGGCCGGGGGACGTGGCAAGATCGACGCTTATTGCGCGCGCTTTCCGGGGAAAGGACGCGGACGAATCACATCGCGCGCGGTTACGGGTCGAAATCGGGCGGCTTCGCGCGGAGCTTCGGAGCTTGGCCGATGTGAGCGCGACGAAGCGGGGCTTTGCCCTGGCGCCGCGCCGCGCCGGCGAGGTCGTCGTGCTGGCGCCGCCCGTCGAGGACGATCATGCCGCGGTGCTCGCCTTCCTCGCCGACGGCGAGTCGTGGTCGAGCTCGGCCTTGGCGATTGCGCTTGGAGCCAGTTCGCGTACCGTGCAGCGGGCGCTCGAGCAACTCGCCCAGTCAGGCAAGGTGCAGTCGTTCGGCCGCGGGCGGGCGCGTCGCTGGATGACCCCGCCGGTGCCGGGTTTCCCGACAATCTTGTTACTCCCCGGCCCGCTGCCGGGCTACTAGGGTGGTATTATGAAACGATCCTCAGCCGAAATCCTCCGTGAATATGGACCCTTTCCGGGTGTCGACCACGTCGACGGCGTTACCTTCGACGGTGAGCATGTCTGGTTTGCGTCAGGTGACAGGTTGAACGCCTTCGATCCGGCGAGCGGCAAAGTGGTGCGCTCGATCGATGTCGCGGCACACGCCGGCACGGCCTTCGACGGCCAGCACCTCTATCAGATCGCCGAGGATCGCATCCACAAGATCGATCCGAAGAATGGCCAGGTGCTGGCGTCGATCCCGGCGCCCGGCAATGGCGGTGATTCCGGGCTCGCCTGGGCCGAAGGAACACTCTGGGTCGGGCAGCACCGGGGCCGAAAGATCCATCAGGTCGATCCCGAGACAGGGGCAATCCTTCGCACCATCGTTTCCAACCGCGTCGTCACCGGGGTCAGCTGGGTCGATGGCGAGCTGTGGCATGGCACCTGGGAGGGTGAGGAGAGCGATGTCCGGCGGATCGATCCTGAAACGGGAAAGGTCCTGGAGAAGCTCGATATGCCGCCAGGAACAGGCGTGTCGGGGCTCGAATCCGATGGCGGTGACCAGTTTTTCTGTGGCGGCGGAAACAGCGGCAAGATCAGAGCTGTCCGCCGGCCCAAACGAGGCTCCGCGGCCAGGATTTGAGTTTTCCACCTTCTCGGCCGGCCCTTTTGGCCGGTTTGGTTAGCCTAGGCTCGCGATCAATTTTTCGAGCAGGCGTGCCAGCATGACCTGCTCCGGGCGTATCAGGCCGGAAAGTATCTCGTGCTCGTTGGCAACGTGCGCGGCAACCGCCTCGTCGATCAAAGCGAGGCCCTTCCGGGTCAGTTGTACGACGATGCCGCGGCGATCGTCGGGATGTGGCCCGCGCTTGATCAAGCCGGATTTCTCGAGCCGATCGAGGCGGTTGGTCATCGCGCCCGATGTCACCATCGTCGCCTCGTACAGAGCGGTCGGCGTCAGCGCGTATGGCGGCCCGGAACGACGCAGCGTCGCCAGCACATCGAATTCTCCGGATTGCAGTCCGTAACTTGCAAACAGCGGCGCCAGCCGCTCCCGCGCGATCAACGAGGCAGCCTCGTTCAACCGTCCGAGCACGGCCATCGGCGAGACATCGAGATCCGGCCGTTCCTTTTTCCACTGCTCGATCGCTTTTGCTGCGCGATCCATGTCTCTCACCGTCATGTATCTTGACGTGAAGAATCTTTACCTTATCGTACCTCAGCTTGTGGTATCGGCCAAGTGCGAACAGGCGATGGGACGGCGATGAAATTTCTCTGGGACTCGGCGCTTGGCCTTCTGGTCGTCACCGGTGGACTGCTCGGCCTGACGCTGCCGTTCGGCAAGATCGCGACGGCGGCCGGCGTCCCCGCCATGGTCTGGGCCTTCGTCATCTCGCTTGGCGCCGGCGGCGTGCTTTTGTGCGCATTGCTGCTCAACGGGCAGCGCATGCGGCTTTCGCCGCACAGGCTGCGCTATTTCTTTGTCACCGCGGCCGTCTCCTACGCAATCCCCAATCTGCTGATGTTTTCAGCCATTCCGCATCTGGGCGCCGGCTACAGCGGCATCATGTTCACGCTGTCGCCGGTCGTCACGCTGGTGTTCTCGATGCTGCTCGGGGTCAGGCGCCCGACCATGCTGGGCATCGTCGGCATAGTCGTCGGTTTCGTGGGCGCAGTCATGGTGGCCGTGACGCGCGGGGAAGCGGGCCATCCGGCCGAATTTTTCTGGGTGGCGATGGGCCTGCTCATCCCGGTCAGCCTCGCCGCCGGCAACATCTACCGCACCGTCGACTGGCCTGAAGACACCGGCCCGATCGAGCTTGCCGTCGGCAGCCATCTGGCAGCAGCCTTGATGCTGCTTGCCGGCATTCTGGTCCTGCTGGGCGGCAATGCATTCGGCTCGCTCGGCGGCGTGCCGCTGGTCGCTGCGGCACAGGTGGCATCAGCCTCGGCGATGTTCGCCTTCTTCTTCCGCCTGCAAGCGGTCGGCGGCCCGGTCTATCTCAGCCAGATCGGCTATGTGGCGGCGGCGGTCGGGCTGTTTGCCGGGACGCTCTTCCTCGGCGAGCGCTATCAGTTGCTGACCTGGGCGGGTGCCGTCATCATCACCGCCGGCGTGTTCATCACCACCAAGGCGCAAAGCCAGAAGACATAGGGGCCAGAAGGCGTAAGCTTCAGACGGATACCTTCTCCGCCAGCACCATGTAGTTGACGTCCATGTCCTTCGACCGCTGCCAGCGATCGGCGAGCGGGCTGTAGCTGACCCCGGTGCGGTCGATGACGGTCAGGCCGGCGCCGGCAAGCGCCTTTTCGAGTTCCTCGGGGCGCACCAGCTTGCCGAACTGGTGGGTGCCGCGGGGCAGCCAGCGCAGCACATATTCGGCGCCGATGATGGCCAGGCCCAGGGCCTTCAGCGTGCGGTTGATGGTGGCGACGAACATGATGCCGCCGGGCTTGACCATCTCGCCGCATTTGGCCAGGAACAGATCGACATCGGCGACATGCTCGACCACTTCCATGTTGAGGATGACGTCGAATTTTTCGCCAGCGTCGGCCAGGTCTTCCGCGGTCATGGCGCGGTAGTCAACGCTCACGCCGACTTCCGCCGCATGCAGCTTGGCCACTTCGATGTTGGTGGCGGAGGCATCGGCGCCGACCACTTCGGCGCCAAGCCGCGCCATCGGCTCGCACAAAAGCCCGCCGCCGCAGCCTATGTCGAGGAAGCGCAGGCCTTCGAACGGCCGTGCCGCACGCGGATCACGGCCGAAGCGGGCCGCCACTTGGTCGCGGATATAGGCAAGCCGGATCGGGTTGAACTTATGCAGCGGGCGGAACTTGCCGTTCGGGTTCCACCATTCGGCGGCAAGGGCGGAAAATCGTTCCACCTCTCCGGCATCGATCGTCGATCGTCGGGGCTCTGGCATGGCGTGGTCTCCTCGGACGCTAGGAAGTCGGGCGCAAGGCTGCGAATGTCAAGGCGCGAAATTCACCGCCGGCAGCGCGATGCGCGTGATGCCTGACAGCACCGCCTTTTGCCGGAGGCAATTGTGTCAGCACATGTCAGTTGATGGTGTGCCGGAAGGAAACACCAATGCCCTGGCGGACGAAGCAGAGACATCGTGTCCGAAGGAGTGCACAATGATGCGAACGGTTGCTTCCATTCTTTGGCGCCGGCTTGACCAGGAAGGCCACGACGCTTGCCTGCTGTCGGAAGCGAGTTCCGGGTGGAACCTCAGGGGACACGCGCTTTTCGTTCAGGACGGCAAGCCGTGCAGCATCGCCTACGAGGTGGACTGCGATGCCGGCTGGCATACGCGCTCGGCGCGTGCCGACGGCTTCCTCGGCACGCAAGAGCTGCATTATGGCATCGACCGGCTTACCGAGCGCCAATGGACGCTGAACGGCGAGCATCAAGCGGAAGTCGACGGTCTCATCGATGTCGATCTCGGCTTCACGCCCGCCACAAACCTTTTGGCGCTCCGCCGTTTTGCCCTCGATGTCGGCACGGCGACGCCCGCCCCGGCGGCCTATCTGACATTTCCCGACCTGAGGCTGACGCACCTGGAACAGACCTATCGACGCGTCGATGCAGCACACTACGCCTATGCCGCGCCGCTGTTCGGCTACAATGAGATGCTGGAGGTTTCGCCGCTCGGTTTCGTCCTCGATTATCCGCGCCTGTGGAGAGCCACGGCACTGTAGGGCTGAAGCGAGCGGCATTTGCCAAGAAGCGGTGCAGGCGTGACACTGCGCTCGTGTGTCGCCTGGCCGGCAGCGGCGGCATGCCTTGCGAAACCGCGATCATTTGGCTAAGGAGGCCGCGCATTGAGCGCCTGGCCACAGCTTGGCGCATTTTTCCGCTTTTCGGCCTTCGGTCCGGCATCCAGTTAAAGGCATTTCGCTTCCATGGCGCGCATCGTGATGAAATTCGGCGGGACCTCCGTCGCCGACATCGCCCGCATCCGCAATGTGGCGCGTCACGTCAAACGCGAGGTCGATGCCGGCCATGAGGTCGCCGTCGTGGTCTCGGCGATGGCCGGCAAGACCAACGAGCTCGTGCATTGGACGCGCGAGGCCTCGCCGATGCACGATGCGCGCGAATATGACGCCGTCGTCGCGTCCGGCGAGCAGGTCACCGCCGGCTTGCTGGCGATCGCGCTGCAGAATATCGGCGTGCATGCCCGCTCCTGGCAAGGCTGGCAGATCCCGATCAAGACCGACAACGCGCATGGCGCGGCGCGCATTCTCGATATTGACGGCGCGTTCCTGATCAAGCGCTTCGGCGAAGGCCAGGTGGCGGTGGTGGCCGGTTTCCAGGGCATCGGGCCGGACAACCGGATCGCAACGCTCGGCCGCGGCGGTTCCGATACCAGCGCTGTCGCCATCGCGGCGGCGGTCAAGGCCGACCGCTGCGACATCTACACCGATGTCGACGGGGTCTACACGACCGATCCGCGCATCGAGCCGAAGGCGCGGCGGCTGGCCAAGATTTCCTTCGAGGAAATGCTCGAAATGGCCTCGCTGGGCGCCAAGGTCCTGCAGGTGCGCTCGGTCGAGCTTGCCATGGTGCACAGGGTGCGTACCTTTGTGCGGTCGTCCTTCGACGATCCCGATGCACCCGGAATGGGGGATTTGCTCAATCCGCCGGGAACGCTTATTTGCGACGAGGAAGAGATCGTGGAACAGCAGGTCGTCACCGGAATTGCCTATGCCAAGGACGAGGCGCAGATATCGCTGCGCCGCGTCGGCGACCGGCCGGGCGTCGCCGCCGGCATTTTCGGGCCGCTCGCCGAGGCCAACATCAACGTCGACATGATCGTCCAGAACATTTCCGAGGACGGCAAGTTCACCGATATGACCTTCACCGTGCCATCCGGCGACGTCGACAAGGCGCTTGCCGTGCTCGAACGGCTGAAGGCGACGATCGGCTACGATGTGGTGCAGTCGGAAGCCGGCATGTCAAAGGTCTCGGTCATCGGCATCGGCATGCGCAGCCATGCCGGCGTCGCCGCCACCGCCTTCAAGGCGCTGGCCGACAGGTCGATCAACATCCGCGCCATTACAACGTCCGAAATCAAGATTTCGATCCTGATCGACGGTCCCTATACGGAACTAGCAGTTCGCACTTTGCATTCCGTCTACGGTCTGGATAAGCAGTAGCAGATCGAAAGTCTTGGAGCGGCCTTTATGCGTCCGATTGAACGCACGGCGCTCTAATTGAGTTGTTGCGTTTGTGCCGCTGTGCAGGGCAACCTGCACCGGCTGAAATGCTATTGGAGAAGAAGCCGCGATGCGTGATTCGGCCAGTGGCCCGCGCGTTTTGCTGAAACGGCTCCGCGAGCTCATGCAAGAGCCGCTGGAGCCGCAGGAGCGGCTTGACCGGATCGTGCGCGACATCGCCTCCAACATGGTTGCCGAGGTCTGCTCGCTCTATGTGCTGCGCGCCGATTCGGTGCTCGAGCTCTACGCCACCGAAGGCCTGAACCCGAACGCCGTCCACCTGGCGCAGCTCAGGCTGGGCCAAGGCCTGGTCGGCACGATTGCGGCCTCGGCGCGGCCGCTCAACCTTTCCAATGCACAGGAGCATCCTGCCTTCGCCTACCTGCCGGAGACCGGGGAAGAAATCTACAATTCCTTCCTCGGCGTGCCGGTGCTGAGGGCAGGACGGACGCTCGGCGTCCTGGTCGTGCAGAACAAGACCATGCGCCATTATCGAGACGACGAGGTCGAAGCCCTGGAAACGACGGCGATGGTGATCGCCGAGATGATCGCCACCGGCGATCTGGAGCGGCTGACGCGCCCCGGCCTCGAGCTCGATCTGCGTCGCCCGGTAAGCTTTACCGGCCTGTCCTTCAATGAAGGCGTCGGGCTCGGCCATGTGGTGCTGCACGAGCCGCGCATTGTCGTCACCAACCTGTTCAACGAGGACAGCGAGGAGGAGGTCAGGCGGCTCGACGCGTCCCTCGGCTCGCTCAGGCTCTCCATCGACGACATGCTGGAGCGCCGCGACGTCGCCTTCGAGGGCGAGCATCGCCAGGTGCTCGAAGCCTATCGCATGTTCGCCAACGATCGCGGCTGGGTACGCCGGCTGGAGGAGGCGATCCGCAACGGCCTGACGGCCGAAGCGGCGGTCGAAAAGGTGCAGAGCGACATGCGTGCCCGCATGCTGCACATGACCGATCCGTATCTGCGCGAACGGATGAGCGATTTCGACGATCTCGCCAATCGGTTGCTGCGGCAGCTTATGGGGCGCGGGCCTGAGGATGTCGCGGCTTCGCTGCCCAAGGACGCCATCATCGTCGCCCGCTCGATGGGTGCTGCCGAGCTGCTCGATTATCCCAGAGACAAGCTGCGCGGGCTGGTGCTGGAGGACGGCGCGGCGACCAGCCATGTCGTCATCGTGGCCCGTGCGATGGGCATACCGGTCGCCGGCCAGATGAAGGGCGCCGTTTCCATGGCGGAAAACGGCGATGCCATCATCGTCGACGGCGAGGAAGGCGCGATCCATCTGCGCCCGCAGCCCGACCTCGAGGCGGCCTATGCCGAGAAAGTGCGCTTCAGGGCGCGGCGGCAAGAGGTCTATCGCGAACTGCGCAAGAAGCCGTCGGTGACCAAGGACGGTGTTCAGGTCGATCTTCTGATGAATGCCGGGCTGGCGGTCGATCTGCCGCAACTGGCCGAAGCTGGCGCGGCCGGCATCGGCCTGTTCCGCACCGAGCTGCAATTCATGGTCGCCTCGACTTTTCCGCGCGCCGAAGCGCAGGAGCGGCTCTATCGCGACGTGCTCGAGGCGGCGCGCGGCAAGCCGGTGACGTTCCGCACCATCGATATCGGCGGCGACAAGGTGCTGCCCTATTTCAAGGGGTCGATCCAGGAGGAGAACCCGGCGCTCGGCTGGCGCGCCATCCGCCTGACGCTCGACCGGCCCGGCCTGCTGCGCACCCAGATCCGCGCACTGCTCAAGGCGTGCGGCGGGCGCGAACTGAAGCTGATGCTGCCAATGGTGACGGAACTCGGCGAGATCGTGCAGGCGCGCGAGATCATCGATCGCGAGGTGCGGCATTTGTCGCGCTTTGCCCATCATTTGCCGACCAGCCTCAAGGTGGGCGCGATGCTGGAGGTGCCGTCGCTGCTGTTCCAGCTCGACGAGTTGATGAAGGCGGTCGATTTCGTCTCGGTCGGCTCGAACGATCTGTTCCAGTTCGTCATGGCGGTGGATCGCGGCAACACCCAATTGTCCGACCGCTTCGACCCGCTCTCGACGCCGTTCCTGCGTGTTTTGAAGAAAATTGCCGACGCCGGAGCGCGCAACCATACGCCGGTGACCCTGTGCGGCGAACTTGCCGGCAAGCCGATTTCGGCGATGGCGCTGATCGGCCTTGGCTATCGCTCGATCTCGATGTCGCCGGCTTCGATCGGCCCGGTCAAGGCGATGCTGACGGAACTGCCGCTCAGCGAACTGGAGGCGTTCTTCGACGACAATCTGATGGCGCCGGCGCAAGGCCTGCCGATGCGGGCGCTGCTGCAAGCCTTTGCCGACGACCGCTCTATACCGCTATAGACTTCGCCATGATCAACCTGCCCCGCGACCGTATGGACCAAGTCGTCAAGCGTTTCGACATGCTCGAAGCGCAGATGTCGGCCGGGCCGGCGGCGGACGCCTATGTCAGGATGGCCTCCGAATATGCCGACATCCAGGAGATGGCGGCAAAGATCAGGGCACTGCGCGCCGCCGAGCGCGAACAGGCCGATCTCGAGGCGATGCTCGCCGACAAGGGCACCGACGCCGAGATGCGGGCCTTGGCCGAGGCCGATCTGCCAGGGGTCAAGCATCGCATCGAGGCGCTGCAGCAGGACATCCAGATCCTGCTGTTGCCAAGGGATGCCGCCGACGAAAAGAACGCCATTCTCGAAATCCGCGCCGGCACCGGCGGTGACGAGGCGGCACTTTTCGCCGGCGACCTGTTTCGGATGTACGAGCGCTATGCCGCGGCGCATGGCTGGCGTTTCGAGACGGTGTCGGCCAGCGAGGGCGAGGTCGGCGGCTACAAGGAAATCATAGCCACCGTTTCGGGCAAGGGCGTCTTTGCGCATCTGAAATTCGAATCCGGCGTGCACCGCGTGCAGCGTGTGCCGACGACGGAGGCGGGCGGGCGCATCCATACCTCGGCGGCGACGGTCGCGGTGTTGCCGGAAGCGGAAGAGGTCGATATCGACATCAGGGCCGAAGACATCCGCATCGACACGATGCGCGCCTCGGGTTCCGGCGGCCAGCACGTCAACACCACCGATTCGGCCGTGCGCATCACCCATCTGCCGACCGGCATCATGGTGGTGCAGGCGGAAAAGTCGCAGCACCAGAACCGGGCGAAGGCCATGCAGATCCTGCGCGCCAGGCTCTACGATCTCGAGCGCAGCAAGGCGGACGAGGAACGCTCCGAATCGCGCAAGTCGCAGGTCGGCTCGGGCGATCGCTCGGAACGCATCCGCACCTATAATTTTCCGCAAGGGCGCGTCACCGATCATCGCATCAACCTGACGCTCTACAAGCTCGACCGGGTGATGATGGGTGAGCTTAACGAGATCATCGACGCGCTGATCGCCGATCACCAGTCGAAGCTGCTCGCCCATATCGGCCTCGATGGCTGACGGCCTGCCCGGCACGCTCGCCTCACTGTTGCGGGAGGCGCGAAACCGGCTTACCGCGGCCGGGATCGCGGATCCGGCGCTCGATGCCAGGCTGATCGTCGAGCATTTTTCCGGCACGACCCGCACGCAGGCCATCGCCGATCCCGAGCAAACGGTCGATGCGGGCGTGAGAGCAGCGATCGATGCCGCACTGCGGCGGCGTATCGCCGGCGAGCCGGTGCACCGCATCCTCGGCTATCGCGAATTCTACGGCTTGCGCCTGTCGCTTTCGCCGCAAACGCTGGAGCCGCGGCCGGATACCGAAACGCTGGTCGAGGCTATACTGCCCTTCGTCAAGGCAATGGCGGCACGCGAAGGCGGCTGCCGCGTCCTCGATCTGGGGACCGGCACCGGTGCCATCGCGCTGGCGCTGCTCAGCGCTGTCCCGGCCGCGACCGCCACCGGCGTCGACATTTCGCGAGAGGCGCTGGTCACGGCCATGCGTAATGCCGGGGAATTGGGGCTCGCCGGTCGGTTCACGGCGCTCAAATCCGACTGGTTTGAAAAAGTTTCTGGCCGGTACCATGTAATTGTCGCAAACCCTCCCTATATACCCTCAGACGACATTGGAAATCTGCAGGACGAGGTCCGCGGTTTCGATCCACGCCAGGCCCTGGATGGCGGCGTGGACGGTCTGAGCCCCTACAGGAAGATCGCCGCAGGAGCGGCAGCCTATTTGGAACTCCAAGGCAGGATTGCGGTCGAGATCGGCCATACGCAGCACCAACAGGTTACGGGGATATTCTCCGCGGCCGGGTACTGTCCGGTCGGGGTGTTTCGTGATCTCGGCGGAAACGACAGAGTTCTTGTGTTCGAACAGTGGAAGCCGTGATGCAGTGCGAAAAAAGCGCTTGGCAATACCGGGGAATGCGGCTAGGGTCGCCTTAACCGGATGAGACGAAGCAGGCAGTGCTCTTAGCGATTCGGTTTTCCTTGGAAATAGCTGCCTTCTTGCGCAAACGACGCCCAAGCTTCGTGCGGGAATCGTCCGGCAAGTGAAGTAACCGGAACAGGATGGCACGTGGCGCCAACGCAATTGATGCGGGCGAACGCCGGTGAAGGAACGAAACGGCTGGCCGCATGAGCGCCTCCGTTCGTGAAGAGTTTTTCGAAAATTTCAAAGTGAAGAGAGTCTAATGAGGCCACAACAGCAAAACAGGCGCATGCGCGGTCGCAACAACAATGGCGGCGGCGGCGGCAACAACAATAACAACAACAACCGTAAGGGGCCGAATCCCCTGACGCGCAACTATGAGAGCAACGGTCCGGACGTGAAGATCCGCGGATCGGCTCAGCAGATTGCCGAGAAGTACGCAACCCTTGCCCGTGACGCGCAAAGCTCCGGCGACCGGGTGATGGCGGAAAACTATCTCCAGCATGCAGAGCACTATAACCGCATCATCGCAGCCGCTCAGGCACAGATGCCGATCCAGAACGCGCAGCAGAATCGAGATGATTTCGACGATGACGGCGACGAGGATCGCGATGAGTTCGACAATGCCGGCAACAACAATGCCAACGAGGCCTCGGCTTCGGCCAATCACGGTGCCGGCCCGCAGCCGGTCATCGATGGCACGCCGGCCGAGCTGGCTCTGAACCAGGAAAACAGCCGCGACAATCGGGGCGGCCGCGACAACAATGGCGGACGCCACCGCGACCGTCGCCCCAATGGCGGTTACGGCCAGAACGGCCAGCGCGGCGAATATGGCGCGCGCGGCGAGCAGCAGGGTGGTCAGCGCGTCGAACAGCCACGGCGCGACGAGACGCCGGCGCAGGCAGAGCCCGTGCCGGCCGCTGAGCCGGTCTTTGTGAGCGAGCCCGCACCGCAATTCGAAAACCTTTCGCCGGCGGGTCTCGCCGCCCAGGCCGAGCTCAACGAAGCCGCGGCCGAAAACAGCCCGGCCCGCCGCCCCAGGCGTCCGCGTCGTCCGCGCCTCGATGTCGAACAGGCAAATGGCGGCAACGACAATGCCGGCCCTGACAGTTCCGGCCCTGACAGTGCCGAAACTGGCAATGTCGATGCGGCGCCGGCTGAAGACGCCGGCGGTCAACCTACTATTGCCGACGTCGAGAATTGATCGAAGAAACGTTCAGGCGATCTTAGCGCATCCTTTACCCTGGACGGCGGAGAGAAATCTCCGCCGTTTTTGTTTTGCGCGCTCGGAATATTATGCGTTCGCCAGTGTCGAGGCGTCTTGAGGGTCCGTGGTTTGCGTCCCATATCTTGCGTGAACAGGATCCGGCTCGAACGGGCGGGTCCGTCACCGCAATCCGATCCGGTGCCGCGAAGCGGGCCGGTGACGGAAGGAGACAGGCATGAATCTTGAAAAATATTCCGAGCGCGTGCGTGGCTTTATCCAGTCCGCGCAAACCATGGCGCTTTCCCGCAGCCACCAGCAATTCACCCCCGAGCATATTCTTAAGGTCCTTGTCGACGACGACGAGGGCCTGGCTGCGTCGCTGATCGAGCGCGCCGGCGGCAATGTCCGTGACGTCAAGCTCGGCGTCGAAACGGCACTGGAGGCAATGCCCAAGGTCGAGGGCGGCAATGGCCAGCTCTATTTGGCGCAGCCGCTGGCAAAGGTGTTCTCGACCGCCGAGGAACTGGCCAAGAAGGCCGGTGACAGCTTCGTTACCGTCGAACGGCTTTTGCAGGCGCTTGCCATGGAAAAGTCGGCCAAGACCGCCGACATCCTGTCCAAGGCGGGTGTCACGCCGCAGGCGCTGAACCAGGTCATCAACGACGTACGCAAAGGTCGCACCGCCGATTCGGCGAGCGCCGAGCAGGGCTACGACGCGCTGAAGAAATACGCGCGCGACCTGACGGCGGACG
Organism: Mesorhizobium sp. M0778; assembly: GCF_040320105.1. NCBI lineage: Bacteria > Pseudomonadati > Pseudomonadota > Alphaproteobacteria > Hyphomicrobiales > Phyllobacteriaceae > Mesorhizobium > Mesorhizobium sp. M0778. The sequence continues at coordinate 12,375 of NZ_JAMYPA010000039.1, forward strand.
CCCGCGCGGGCAAGCTCGATCCGGTCATCGGCCGTGATGACGAAATTCGCCGCACCATCCAGGTGCTGTCGCGCCGCACCAAGAACAACCCGGTGCTGATCGGCGAACCCGGCGTCGGCAAGACGGCGATCGCCGAAGGGCTGGCGCTGCGCATCGTCAATGGCGATGTGCCGGAATCGCTCAAGGACAAGCAGCTGATGGCGCTCGACATGGGGTCGCTGATCGCCGGCGCCAAATACCGCGGCGAGTTCGAGGAGCGGCTGAAGGCGGTGCTTTCCGAAGTCACGTCTGCGGCCGGCGGCATCATCCTGTTCATCGACGAGATGCACACCCTGGTCGGCGCCGGCAAGGCGGATGGCGCCATGGATGCGTCGAACCTGCTGAAGCCGGCGCTGGCCCGCGGCGAGCTGCACTGCGTCGGCGCCACCACGCTCGACGAATACCGCAAGCATGTCGAGAAGGATGCGGCCCTTGCCCGCCGCTTCCAGCCGGTCTTCGTCAATGAGCCGACGGTCGAAGACACCGTCTCGATCCTGCGCGGCCTGAAAGAGAAATACGAGCAGCACCACAAAGTGCGCATCTCGGATTCGGCGCTGGTCGCGGCCGCTACGCTGTCAAACCGCTACATCGCCGACCGCTTCTTGCCGGACAAGGCGATCGATCTCGTCGACGAGGCCGCCTCGCGGCTCAGGATGCAGGTCGATTCGAAGCCCGAGGCGCTGGACGAGATCGATCGCCGCATCATGCAGCTCAAGATCGAGCGCGAGGCGCTCAAGGTCGAGAAGGACGATGCCTCGAAGGACCGGCTCGCCCGGCTTGAGAAGGAACTCTCGAACCTCGAGGAGGAATCGACCGAGCTGACCTCGAAGTGGCAGGCCGAGAAGCAGAAGCTCGGGCTTGCCGCCGACCTCAAGAAGCAGCTCGACGAGGCGCGCAACGAACTTGCCATTGCGCAGCGCAAGGGCGAATTCCAGCGCGCCGGCGAACTTGCCTATGGCAAGATCCCGGAACTCGAAAAGCAGCTGAAGCAGGCTGAAGCCAGGGATGGCAAGGCCGGCATGGTCGAGGAAGTGGTCGGCCCCGATCACGTCGCTCATATCGTGTCGCGCTGGACGGGGATCCCGGTCGACAAGATGCTGGAAGGCGAACGCGACAAGCTGTTGCGCATGGAAGACGAGGTCGGCAAGCGCGTCGTCGGCCAGGGTGAGGCGGTGCAGGCGGTGTCGAAAGCGGTGCGCCGTGCGCGCGCCGGCCTGCAGGACCCGAACCGGCCGCTCGGCTCGTTCATGTTCCTCGGACCGACGGGCGTCGGCAAGACCGAATTGACCAAGGCACTGGCCAGCTTCCTGTTCGACGACGAGAGCGCCATGGTGCGCATCGACATGTCGGAGTTCATGGAGAAGCACTCGGTCGCCCGGCTGATCGGCGCGCCCCCCGGCTATGTCGGCTATGAGGAAGGCGGCGCGCTGACCGAAGCGATCCGGCGGCGGCCCTATCAGGTCGTGCTGTTCGACGAGATCGAGAAGGCGCATCCGGACGTGTTCAACGTGCTGCTGCAGGTGCTCGACGACGGCCGGCTGACCGACGGGCAGGGCCGTACGGTCGACTTCCGCAACACGCTGATCATCATGACGTCCAACCTCGGCGCCGAATATCTGGTCAATCTCGGCGAGGACCAGGATGTCGACGTGGTGCGCGACGAGGTGATGAATGTGGTCAGGGCTTCGTTCCGGCCGGAATTCCTCAACCGCATCGACGAGGTGATCCTGTTCCACCGGCTGCGCCGGCAGGATATGGGCCGCATCGTCGAAATCCAGCTCAAGCGGCTGGAAAACTTGCTTGTCGACCGCAAGATCGCGCTTTCGCTCGATCAGGAGGCGATCGACTGGCTGGCGGCCAAGGGTTACGACCCGGCCTATGGCGCGCGGCCGCTGAAGCGGGTAATGCAGAAGGAATTGCAGGATCCGCTGGCGGAAAAGATCCTGCTCGGCGAGATCCTCGACGGCTCGACCGTCAAGGTCACCGCCGGGTCCGACCGGCTGAACTTCCGCTCGAAGCCGGCGGTCGTGGCAACCGAGGCGGCCGCCTGACTTCAAGGCAAGAGCCTGTTCCATCCTGATGGATTCGGATGGGCTCCTCTCTTCTCTTATGACCATGATCTCATGGTCTAACATCATTGGCGGGGCGCAGATGACGCTGGACGATTATAACAGCTTCTGCGCCTCGCTGCCTTCGACGACCCATGTCGTGCAGTGGGGCGTCGCCCATGTCTGGAAAGTCGGCGGCAAGGTGTTTGCGATCGGCGGCTGGAGTGAAGGCAAGGAGCCGTTCGTCACCTTCAAATGCTCCGATATCGCCTATGACGTGCTGAGGGAACAACCGGGCCTTCGGCCGGCGCCCTATCTCGCCTCGCGCGGCATGAAATGGATCCAGCGCCAGACAGGCGAAAGCATGGATGACGAGGCGCTGAAGGATTATCTGCGCGAAAGCCACCGTCTCGTCGCGCTGAAGCTGACGAAGCAGGCGCGCAAGGAATTGGGACTCATTGCCGGTTGATCTGCCAGAAATCCGCCATCTTCATGCCCGGTTCATATTGGAACCTTATCGTACGCAAGTGATTTGCTGGCGAAGGGGTTCGCGACCACATCGGCCCGAAATCGAGTTTTGATTTTCGCAAAGCACGATGCGGAGATTTAAAGCGTTAGAGTGTCCTTAAGCCCAAAAGGACGCGCGGCGCTCTTGAGAGACAATGCCGGCGGCGGCAATTACGGACCGGAGAATTTTGGCCACCATGTTGCGCACCATCTTTACCCTTTCAGCGCTTGCTGCCGGGCTGCTGGCTTCGAATACGATGGCATCGCCGATAGTGGATACTGCGCCACGGGTGGGTCGTGCTGCCGATGACGGCGGCATTCTTGTCGCCCAGAACGGCAATCTCGACATCTATTACGACGCCAGGGGAAACCGCGTCATCGTCGATGCGGAGACCGGCAAGGTTATCGCCATCCAGCCGCCGCAGACCAGGCTCGATCGCCGTGCCTTGCGCCGCGAGCGCCTGCGCAATCTCGGACCGGTCGAAGACGACCGCTATTATCTTGACGATCCGGAGGACACGGCGCGGTTCCGTCGCAGGCAGTTGGAAGACGAAGGCAGGGTCATCGTGCCGCCGGCTGACGAGTACGACCCCTATGGCGACAATTCGGCAGAAGTCTTCCCCGAAGCGCCGCGGGATGACGGCGGCTATGGCAACAATTTTCCGGAGGAAGCGCAGCCGGTGAAGCCGCGCACCATTGAGCGCCAGCCGCTCAATGAGGCTTCGATCGAGCCGGTCGAACCGACAGTGCCGGGCGAGCAGGCGGCCTTGCCGCCAAACACCGCCTTGCCGCCAAGCACTGGCGGCAAAACCGCGGTCGACCCGTCGTTATCGCTCGGCGCCCGCCAGGACGTGGCGGTGCTGCAGGTGCTGCTCGACCGTGCCGGTTCTTCGCCAGGCGTCATCGACGGACGCTTCGGCTCGAATGTCGACAAGGCGCTTGCCGCCTATAACGAGATCACCGGCAGCAATCTGAAATCGACCGACGCGATCGGCATCCAGGCCGCCCTGGCGCAATCCGGTGGCGATGCCTTCGCCTCCTATACGATCACGCCCGAGGATGCGGCCGGCCCCTATGTCGCCTCGATACCGGAGGACTACAGCCAAAAGGCCCAGCTCGACCGCATGGGCTACACGTCGGTGCCCGAGGCGCTGGCCGAGCGCTTCCATATGGATGAAAACTATCTAAAGTCGCTCAATCCGGACGCCAATTTCAGCCGCCCCGGCACCATCATCAAGGTCGCCAATTTCGGCAGGCTGGTGGCGACGCCGGTGGCGCGCATCATCGCCGACAAGGCCAACAAGCAGGTCCGCGCTTATGATGCGGCGGGCAAGCTGGTCGCGGCCTATCCGGCGACCATCGGCTCGTCGGACACGCCGTCGCCGTCCGGCACGCATACGGTGTCGCGTGTCGCATTGGACCCGAATTACACCTACAATCCGAACATCAATTTCAAGCAGGGCGAAAACGACCGGATCCTGACCATCCCGCCGGGGCCGAACGGCCCGGTCGGCTCGGTCTGGATTGCGCTGGACAAGCCGACCTACGGCATTCACGGCACCCCGGATCCGTCCAAGATCGGCAAGACCGAAAGCCATGGCTGCGTGCGGCTGACCAATTGGGACGCGCGCGAGCTGGCCAAGATCGTGTCGCCCGGCGTCACGGTGGAGTTCGTCGAGTGAGTTGAGCGTTTTTGCTCCACTCACCCGATGATCTTGCGCAGCAATGGGGCGCGTAGCGCCGCCGCATAGATCAGCTGCACCACCAGGATGAAGCCGACGCTGAGCAGCGGGCTGACCAGGCAGAGTGCAGCGCCGATCGCCCACAGGATCTGCGCCTTGACGATGCGCAGATAGACCGTTCGGGTGGTCTCCGCGTCGACGCCTTCGGCAAGGAAGCCGTTTTTGTCCGCATAGCGCCAACTGGCGAGCAGCGTCAGGCCCAGCATCAAAAGATTGAGCCAGTAAACGAGCACGGCGGTTCTGAATTCGAGGAAGTCGGCCAAAAGATCGGTCGAGAATGGCAGCAAGGCGACGAACCCCAGGAAACAAAGGTTCAGCGTGGCAAGCCGCCTGTCGGACTTCGCGACCAGCCCGTGCTGCGCCTGCTGGCCGAACCAGAAGATGGTCAGCGTCAGGAAGCTGAGCGCATAGGTCAGAAAACGCGGCGCCAGTGCTGTGACCGCGGCGATCAACTCGTTTTCGGAATGCACCGTTTCATGCGCTGGCACCCTGATCTCGAGAACGATCAGGGTGAGCGCGATGGCGAACACGCCGTCGGTGATGCCGACGACGCGCCCACGTCCTTCCGCCGAGGGTTCGAGCGGTCGTTTCATGCGGGTATTTTCCCCCTTGCCAGTCGCGCTGCAAGAAGCTTAGCACGGCATCGGCCGTTTGCACCCGCACTGGCGTGGTCCTGCCTGCATGGCCAGGTTCGGGCTGGTTTCAACGAGAACAGCCTGCTGGCCGGTTGTCGCTGGCCCCCCGGCGGTCTAGGTAAGGCAGCATGCACACGCCAACCAAAGTCGGTACCGGCGCCGTTCCCCTGACCGGCTCACTTCCGTCCGATACGTTTTGCCCGCAGGCGCAGCGGCGGTTCGTGCTGATCGCGGCGATCCTGGCTTCCGCACTCGGCTTTATCGACGGATCGGTCCTGGCTATTGCGACGCCGGCGATCCGCGTCGACCTCGGCGCCAGCCTCGCCGAGGCGCAATGGATTTCCAATGCCTATGCATTGACGCTTTCAGCCCTCATTCTCGTCGGCGGCGCCGCTGGCGATCGCTTCGGCCTGCGCCACTCCTTCGTCGCCGGCATCGTCCTGTTCATCGCCGCCTCGCTTGCCTGCGCGTTGGCGCCTAACCCGGCGGTGCTTATTGCGTTTCGGGCTATCCAGGGTGTTGGAGCGGCCGTCATGGTGCCGGGCAGCCTGGCCATTATCGCCAAAGCCTATCCGAAAAAGGAACGCGGCCGGGCGATCGGCATCTGGGCGGCGGCATCAGCGCTGACGATGGCGCTCGGTCCGGTGCTGGGCGGCTTCGTGCTGTCGGCCTTCGGCGACGGCATCTGGCGGGCGATCTTCGCCATCAACCTGCCGCTCGGTCTTATCTCGATCTATCTTCTGCTGGCCAAGGTTCCCGCCGACGCGCCGGCGGAAAAGCGCAGCCTCGATCTCGGCGGCGCAGCACTCGCCATATCGGCGTTCGGAGCGCTCGCTTACGGCCTGACCTCGATGAGCGGTGACGGGGAGGGGCTGATGTCCGGCCCGAGTATTGCCGCCGGCGCAGTTTTGCTCGTCGTGTTCATAGTCTTCGAACGCCGGCGGCGCGAGCCGATGATCGACCTATCGCTGTTTCGGATTGGGGCGTTTGCGGGCGCCAATGTGGCGACCTTCTTCCTTTATTTCGCGCTGTCGGCCAATCTGTTCTATCTGCCGATGCTCATGATCGCCGGATGGGGGCTGAGCACGGCCGAGGTCGGCTTCATCTTCCTGCCGCTGTCGGCATTGATCGCGCTGCTGTCCGGGCCGGTCGGCCAGTGGTCCGACCGCATCGGGCCTCGCTTTCCGATCGCCAGCGGCAGTCTGGTGGTGGCTGTTGCCTTTGCCGGGCTTGCCTTGCTGGCCTATTGGGGCATCCACAATTTCTGGTTGGGGGTGTTCCCGCTGATGGCGCTGATGGGGTTCGGCATGGCGCTGGTGGTGTCGCCGCTCTCGACCGCCATCATGACGGCGGTCGAGGACAAGGATACGGGTGCGGCCTCGGGCATCAACAACGCCGTCTCGCGCATCGGCGGGCTGATCGCCGTGGCGGCGATGGGATCGCTGGCGGCCTGGGTCTATGCTGCCGTGCTCGATACCGGTGCCGGCTCCGGCATTCCGGGTTTCGGCGAACCGGCGCCCGCCGGCCTGGCGCCCGGTCTCGATGCGGCACGGCTTGCCGCCAGCGACGCGGCATTCGCGGCCGTTGCCGCAGTGACCGCGCTGCTTTGCCTGCTTTCGGCAATCACCGCCTGGATGACGGTTTCCGGCGAGCGGCTGCCATGGGCGCGCGACACGGCGAATCAGCAGGGCTGACGACGAAAACGTCGGCTCAGCCTTCGATCTTGGCGCTCGCTACCTTCAGCTGATTGCTGTCTTCCTGCTTGAGCAGGTCGTCGATGCGTTCGCGCTCGCGCTTGAAGGCGACGAGGTCGTCGCCTTTCAGCGTTTTGCCGACCGGCAGGCGGACGCGCATCGAATCGACCTTGGTGCCGTTGACGATCAGTTCGTAATGAAGATGCGGACCGGTGGAGAGGCCGGTTGAGCCGAGATAGCCGATAACCTGACCTTGGCGAACGCGAACGCCCGGCTCAATGCCCTTGGCAAAGGCGCTCTGGTGATTGTAGGACGTCTCGTAACCATTGGCGTGCCGCAGGATGATCTGCTTGCCATAGCCGCCAGCCCAGCCGGCCTTTTCGACGACGCCGTTGCCCGCGGCAATAATCGGCGAGCCCACCGGAGCTGCCCAGTCGGTGCCAGTATGCATTTTCACATACCCCAAAATGGGGTGGCGCCTGGCACCGAACCCCGACGTAAACCTGCCATTGGGCAAGGGATTGCGAAGCAGAAACTGCTGGGCGCTGCTGCCGTTTTCGTCGAAATAGTCGGTGCTGCCGTCCTGCATCTGGAAACGGTAGAAATTTCGCGTCGTGCCGCCGAAAGTCGCGGAGACGTAAAGCAGCTCGGATTCGTCGGACGCCTGGTCGTCGCCATCGGGCTGCGAGAACAGCACCTCGATGCGATCCGTGGGACTGAGGCGCGACTGGAAATCGACACCGGATGCCAGCAACTTGATCAGCCGCTGCGTCATCGCCTTGGACATGCCGTAGGAATAGGCGGTGCGATAGATGCCGTCATAGACGTTCGGTAGATTGCCGCGCACCACGGGCGCAGGCGAATCGTCGAACGCCGTCAGCAATTCGGGATTTGGCTCCGGCTCCTGCGCCGGCACGTATTGGTCGCGGTCGTCGAGCGCGATGGTGACGATGTGCTGGGT
>NZ_JAMYPA010000039.1:25000-30069 GCF_040320105.1 Mesorhizobium sp. M0778
AGTCGGCAGACACACGGCGGGTGCTAACGTCCGTCGTGAAAAGGGAAACAACCCTGACCTACAGCTAAGGTCCCCAAGTTATGGCTAAGTGGGAAAGGATGTGAGGATCCCAAAACAACCAGGATGTTGGCTTAGAAGCAGCCATCATTTAAAGAAAGCGTAACAGCTCACTGGTCTAAATAAGGGTCTTTGCGCCGAAAATGTAACGGGGCTAAAGCCATACACCGAAGCTTAGGGTTTGCAGCAATGCAAGCGGTAGCGGAGCGTTCTGTAAGCTGATGAAGCCATACCCGTGAGGGATGGTGGAGGTATCAGAAGTGCGAATGCTGACATGAGTAACGTAAGGGGAGTGAGAGACTCCCCCGCCGAAAGTCCAAGGGTTCCTGCTTAAAGCTAATCTGAGCAGGGTTAGCCGGCCCCTAAGTCGAGGCAGAAATGCGTAGACGATGGGAACCACGTTAATATTCGTGGGCCTGGAGGAAGTGACGGATCATTGAGGTAGTCCAATCTTATCGGATTGAAAGGGCTGCTGCGTGGTTCCAGGAAATAGCTCCTCCTTATAGACCGTACCCGAAACCGACACTGGTGGACTGGTAGAGTATACCAAGGCGCTTGAGAGAACTATGCTGAAGGAACTCGGCAAATTGCACGCGTAACTTCGGAAGAAGCGTGACCCTTTCATGCGCAAGCATGGGAGGGTGGCACAGACCAGGGGGTAGCGACTGTTTATCAAAAACACAGGGCTCTGCGAAGTCGCAAGACGACGTATAGGGTCTGACGCCTGCCCGGTGCTGGAAGGTTAAGAGGAGGGGTGCAAGCTCTGAATCGAAGCCCCAGTAAACGGCGGCCGTAACTATAACGGTCCTAAGGTAGCGAAATTCCTTGTCGGGTAAGTTCCGACCTGCACGAATGGCGTAACGACTTCCCCGCTGTCTCCAGCATAGACTCAGTGAAATTGAATTCCCCGTGAAGATGCGGGGTTCCTGCGGTTAGACGGAAAGACCCCGTGCACCTTTACTATAGCTTTACATTGGCATTCGTAGTGGCATGTGTAGGATAGGTGGTAGGCTTTGAAACCTGGGCGCCAGCTCAGGTGGAGCCACCCTTGAAATACCACCCTTATCACTATGGATGTCTAACCGCGGCCCGTTATCCGGGTCCGGGACAATGTATGGTGGGTAGTTTGACTGGGGCGGTCGCCTCCTAAAGAGTAACGGAGGCGCGCGATGGTGGGCTCAGAACGGTCGGAAATCGTTCGCTGAGTGCAATGGCATAAGCCTGCCTGACTGCGAGACTGACAAGTCGAGCAGAGACGAAAGTCGGTCATAGTGATCCGGTGGTCCCGCGTGGAAGGGCCATCGCTCAACGGATAAAAGGTACGCCGGGGATAACAGGCTGATGACCCCCAAGAGTCCATATCGACGGGGTTGTTTGGCACCTCGATGTCGACTCATCGCATCCTGGGGCTGGAGCAGGTCCCAAGGGTATGGCTGTTCGCCATTTAAAGCGGTACGTGAGTTGGGTTCAGAACGTCGTGAGACAGTTCGGTCCCTATCTGCCGTGGGTGTAGGAATATTGAAAGGATCTGTCCCTAGTACGAGAGGACCGGGATGGACGGATCTCTGGTGGACCTGTTGTGGCGCCAGCCGCATAGCAGGGTAGCTATATCCGGACGGGATAACCGCTGAAGGCATCTAAGCGGGAAACCCACCTTAAAACGAGTATTCCCTGAGAACCGTGGAAGACGACCACGTTGATAGGCCGGGTGTGGAAGAGCGGCAACGCTTGAAGCTTACCGGTACTAATAGTTCGATCGGCTTGATCGTTCTCATTCCTAATGCCCATTTCTGGCGACAATCCTTGGATTGCGCCGACATGGATGGCACAGAAAACAGCTTCTCGAGCAACGTGCGTTTTGCCGACCTGGTGGTTATGGCGGAGCGGCTGCACCCGATCCCATTCCGAACTCGGCCGTGAAACGCTCCAGCGCTGATGGTACTTCGTCTCAAGACGCGGGAGAGTAGGTCGCTGCCAGGTCTGCCAAGCGCACGTTGTTTAATCTTCTCCTTACGAACAGGCCCGCCAACGGGGCTCCGGGCCGCGCAAGCGGCCCTTTCATTTGGCGGAAGCTTGAATTCAGTGAGCCAAGGCTTACTTCTAGGGTTGACGCGGGGTGGAGCAGCGCCCCATCCGCCCACAAAGGCCGAAGGCCTTGAGGACGGACAAACAAAAAAGCCCGGGCTGCCCGGCCGGCGGTCGCCGTGAAGTTGACGCGGGGTGGAGCAGCCCGGTAGCTCGTCAGGCTCATAACCTGAAGGTCACAGGTTCAAATCCTGTCCCCGCAACCAAAGTACGAAAACGGCCCGCCTTGTGCGGGCCGTTTTCGTTTGCTCCGAAGTGCAGCGACAGGATACTCAGCGTTCCGCAGCCAATTTTTCGCGTATGTGTTCCGATCCACCTCTCATACGTCGGGCGAATGGCCGATCGGGATTTACGACGCGCCAAAAGGGCGCGCTGCCGTCTTGACTGATATGCACCAAGTGCCGCCGCACAGTCACTGGGCAGCAGGCGTCTGCCCCGTATTTTGCCGCGAACTTACGTCGTAACTCTGCAAGGTCCGACAAGTGGCCAGGTCGCGCAGCCCGGAGCTCGTCTGCGACCATGTTCTCCGTTGGGATCAGCATGCTCTGCGTAAGGTTTTTGCCTTTGCGTCGCGTTTTGACTACCGGCAATTCGCTCATAATTCACCTCCAGGAATTCCCCTACAGAAGACGAACAAGAACGCCGCAATCCGACAAATCTCGGATTGATTTGATTGGGCCGTGGCTCGAACCTACGGTTTGAGGCCACAGCCATGAACCCACAAAGACGCCTCCGGCCGGACACTTACCAACGAAGCCGACACAGCGGGACACCGAGGCAGATCCTGTCCGCACCAAATTCCTCGCAATGCAAACATCAAAACCCCCGGTTGCCTTGCGGCGCCGGGGGGTTTTGTTGGCTCTGTGCTGCCCAACGGGACGGAGCTTTACGTCTTCGCCGACATGGCTCGAACTGCAGCTCTAGCCGGCATCCCGGTTGGTCAAGGCGATGTGGCAGCAGCCGGAACCGTGGCCCGGCGTCCAGGTGACGTTGTCGAAGCGCACTCCGGTGGCCTCGAACAGGCCGCGGTCGAAGGCGCCGGCGATGCGGCAGAGCGTGGCGAGCTTCTTGTCGCCAACGCCGGCTTCGACCCAAGCGTCCTTCAGCGGACAGCGCTTGACCTTGAAGGCGATGCGGCCTTGGCCGCGTTCGACGTCGGTCGGATACATGCGGCCGCCATCCGGGCTGACGGCGAGGAACGCCTCGCCGATTGCCGGTGCGTCGTTCGGGCCGAAATCGGCGAAGGCCGACGCCGCAACCTCCTTGCCGCGCCGTTCGATGGTGCGGATCATGATAGCCTCAGCCTTTTCCGCGCCAACTTCCGCGGTTAGCTCGTCGAGCAACAGACGATAGAGATCGGCGCGGTTACGGAAGGCGGAATCGAGTTCGCGCGACAGTTTTTCGGCTCGGGCTTCGACGTCGGTCATGATGCGTCCTGTTCGATCCTTGACAGTCTTGGCGCTGCCGCCACCAGCGCCTTGCCGATCGCGGATTGCGGCGCGTCGATGACGGTACGGGCATCGCCGCTCTCGGCAATGCGCCCGGCGTCCAAAATGGCGACGCGGTGGGCGATGGCACGGACGACACCGAGATCGTGCGAAATGAACAGATAGGCGATGCGCTCCTCGCGTTGAAGGTCGAGCAGCAGCCGCAGGATCTGCCCGCGCACCGAAACGTCGAGCGCCGACACGGCCTCGTCGAGCACGACCAGCGACGGTTTTGTGGCGATGGCGCGGGCGATTGCGACGCGTTGGCGTTGGCCGCCGGAAATTTCGTGAATGGCGCGGCCGGCGAGACCGGGGCTGAGGCCGACGCGTTCCAGCAGAGCGGCGATACGGCGCGGGCGCTCGGCACGAGAGGCAATGTGGTGGATGCGCAAGGGGTCGTCGAGCACGCGGGCCACCGTGGCGCGCGGGTTTAAGGCGGCGAGCGGATCCTGAAACACCATCTGCAGACGAGCGCGCCGGTGGCGCAAGGCAGCGCCGTTCATTGACAGGAAATCGCTGCCTTCAAATTCGATATAGCCGGCGTCGGGTTCGATGAGCCGCAGCATCAGCCGGGCTATCGTCGACTTGCCGCTGCCTGAAGGTCCGGCCAGCGCCAGCGTCTCGCCAGCTTCGATGTGGAAGGAAACGTTATCTGCCGCGGCAATGATCTTGCCGCCGCGAGGGTATCGTTTGGTCAGGCCGGAAACGGCGAGCAGAGGACTGGTCATGTTCGCTGCAACAGCGGCTCGGCGTCGAGGCCGAGATGAGCGTCAAGCAGCGCCCGAGTGTAAGTGTGCCGCGGCGCACTGACGACCTGCGCCGTCGCACCGAGTTCGATCAATTCGCCATTCCGGAACACGGCGATGCGCCCCGCCAGCTCAGCGGCCAGCGCGATGTCGTGGCTGACGAACAACAGCGTCATGCCGTCCTCGGCCACCAATTGCCGAATTAGCGCGACGATCTCGGCCTGCACGATGGTGTCCAGCGCGCTGGTCGCCTCATCGGCGATCAGCAGTTTCGGGCCGGACGCGATTGCCGCGGCGATGGCGACGCGCTGCTTCTGGCCGCCGGAAAGCTGGTGTGGAAAGGCATGCATAGCCGCATTGGGGTCGGGCAGACGGACCCGTTCAAGCAAGTTTTGGGCCTTCGCGTAGGCTTGCGGCCAATTGAGGCCGAGGTGGGTGTAGGCGACCTCGGCGATCTGCTTGCCAATTGGCATCACCGGGTCAAGGCTCGCCGATGGATCCTGGAAGATGAAGCCGATGTCACGGCCGCCGATTGAAGCATGGTCGCGAAGACTTGCAGGCTGACGTCCCGTCGCACCCCCCTCTGTGGGGGGGCGCCGGGTGGGGCGGGGCCCACGGGGGGGGGGGGGGGCACCCAAGATGGGGGGGGGGCGGACGCCCCACCAACGCGGCGGAGACCGCCGCAGAACCCCCC
>NZ_JAMYPA010000040.1:0-29068 GCF_040320105.1 Mesorhizobium sp. M0778
TTGATATAGGCGCGTATGGCGCGATTGATTCAGGGACCTTTGAGAAATTGGCGCCATTCCAATGGCCAGCGCCGAGCCAAGGCACCCCCCTCTGGCCTGCCGGCCATCTCCCCCTCAAGGGGGGAGATTGGATGTCGCCACCGGTTTCGCCAATCGTTACCATTGCTGAAAAGGCGGTGCCGGCAAAACTGCCAATCTCCCCCCCTGAGGGGGAGATGGCCGGCAGGCCAGAGGGGGGTGCGTGGCGCCAGCCGGAGGACAAAAGCACCCGCTTCTTTGCCAACGGCAATTTCTACACACCCGACGGCAAGGCACGCTTTATTGCCATCCGCCCAACCGCCCAAACCCGCACCAGCCTGGACTACCCGTTGGTGCTCAACACCGGGCGCGTGCGCGACCACTGGCACACCATGACGCGAACCGGCAAGAGCCCGCGCCTGTCGCAGCACATGGCCGAGCCTTTCGTCGAAATTCACCCGGCTGATGCGCAGCACTACGGCATCGGCGATGCCGATATTGTGCGCGTCTCGACAGCTTATGGCGAGGTCGTGGTCCGCGCGCTGGTGACAGGGCGCCAACGCCAAGGCTCTGTGTTCGTGCCGATGCACTGGACCGATCAGTTTTCCGCGCGCGCGCGTCGATGCCCTGGTCGCGCCGACGACTGATGCGATTTCAGGCCAGCCGGCTTCAAAGAACGTTGCCGCCCGAATCGAGCGGTTCGCCGCCACGGCCTTCGGCTTCGCGGTGCTTGCGGAACGGCCCGCATCCATCGACGCCGATTATTGGAGCCTCGCCCGCTGCCCCGCCGGCTGGCGCCTTGAAATTGCGCTGCAGGACAGCCGCGACTGGACCGGGTTTGCCGCCGCGCTGTTCGGCCCGGAAGGCGAGGCGCTCGCCTATCACGACATCGCCGGCGGGCACCATCGCTTCGCCCGTTTCGCGGGCGGTCGGCTGGTCGGCGCGCTCTATCTTGCGCCTACCCCGGTAGCGGTGTCGCGCGGCTGGGCGGCCGAACAACTGGGTGCCGACCATGCCGATCGGCAGGCGCGGCTGGCGATCGTCGCCGGCAGGCCTGGCGGCAAGAGCGTCGACCGCGGCGCCATCGTCTGCGCCTGTTTCGGGGTCGGTGCCAACCAGATCGCGGAAGCGGTGCGCGGCGGCTGCACCAGCGTCGCGGCAATCGGCGCCGCCCTTCACGCCGGCACCAATTGCGGCTCCTGCCGCGCCGAGATCAAGACCATTATCGACGGGCGGCGTCTGCAAGCTGCAGAGTGAATGCGCCGAGGAACCCTGCCGCGCCGCTGCATGATGCTTACTAGCAATTTACAAACCATAGGCTACCACCGTTCTGACTTCGATTCGTTCGGAACGGGAGCCCCATGAGTAAAGCCCTGACCTCATTCGCGCTTGCGGCCGTGCTGACGGCTTTGCTGATGGCGCTCAGCCTGGCGGTGGCCAGGCATGGCTATCCCTATGGCGCGATCGGCGCCAAGCGCTTGAGTGACGTCGCCGATGCAGGGGCATTCATTCCGCTCGCGGCGGTCTACTTCCTCAGCGCACTGCTGATGATGGTTCTGCCGATCAGGCTCGCCGGCATCGTCCTGACGCATGCCGCCGATGCAATCTTCTGGACGGTCATCGTGTTGTTCGCGGTCATCGTTGGATGTCTCGCCGCCAGATTTGCTTTCGGTCAGCACGATGTGCTCTCGGCACTGCTGAACTGGCGGTTCCTGTTTGTCGCAGCCATCGTCGGATGCCATCTCTTCATCAACGAACTGCGGCGCAACATCCTGTTGAGAAGCCTGTTCTTCGTCGTCTTCGCCGCTGCGACACTGGCCTGCCTGTTTTGGTCCTTCACGATCTGAGCATGTGCGACCGTCGGGACAGACGGCTTAATTCTTGTCGACCGGCTTTGAGCGCATTCGCGAAACGGTCTCACGCTCGGCCCGCTTCGAACGCATCGGCGGCAGGCCGCGGTCGACCAGGTCCATGTCTTCCAGCACCATGTCGCCCATCCGCTTGAAAGCGATGTCGAGTGCGCCGGCCCGGTGGGCGGAGCGCAGGAACCCCGGCAATGTGCGGACCGGGTGATCTTGGGCCAGCGGCTCCTCAGGAAAAACATCACTGGCGGCGACGATGTGGCCGCTGCGGACAGCATCCATCAGTGCCGGAAAATCGACCACGCCAGCCCGGCTGAGTAGGATGAAAGCGGATCCCTCGCGCATCCTGGCAAAGGCTTCGGCGCCGAGGAAACCCTGGTTTTCGCTGGTCACCGAAGTGACGACGAAGACGAAATCGCTGCTCGACAGGACTTCATCGAGCGAGGCCGGCTCAACGCCGTTCTCGATCAGGATCGACGGCGGCAGCCACGGGTCGAAGACTTTTGGCCGCGTGCGAAAACCCGTCAAAAGCCGGTTGAGCGCGCGGCCGAGATCGCCGAAGCCGATGATGCCGACATCCGCGCCGGAAAGAAGCCGCGCCGTCCGGTTGCCGTCGCCGCCCCACAATTCCTTGCCTTGACGAAAAGCGAGGTCGGCATCGACGATGTCGCGGGCAAGGTTGAGCGCCATGGCAAGGCCGAGCTCGGCCACCGGTTCGGCAAAGACCAGCCCAGTGGTGACGACATGGATGCCGCGCGAAAACAGCGTCTCATATGGCATGTTGTTGATGAGGTTGCTCTCGACATTGAAGATGCAGCGCAGCGCCTTCATTTTTTCCAGTGTCTCTGGCGCGATCGGCGGCTGGCCGACAATGTAGCGCGCCTCGCCAAGGATATCGGCCGGCAGCGCCGCGACACCTTCGGGCGATGTTTCGACGATGCGGTATTTCGACCGAAATTTCGTCAGCGCAGCCGGCGTGAAGATCAGGTCGAGCGTGCGTGGATGGGGTGCGCTGATCACCAGCGGCAACGCGTTGTCGGACATGATACTTTTCCTCCCGTGCGATCCACGACGCACCATACTGGAATCATCTTTTCCAGCCCGACCCCTATCACATGCCTGTCGAGGAGGAGAAGTTTGCCCGCCTTTCGGCCTTGCGGTGTGGCGGTCGGTGGTCCAGATAGACGGCGATCGAAGGACGACAAGGAAGACAGCGACATGATCCCGTTTCGAAAGAACCTCATCGATGGCGAGTGGGTGGGCGATGCCGGCTGCCGCAATATCAACCCGTCCAATCTCGACGACGTGGTCGGCGAATATGCATCGGGAGGCGCCGAGCACGCCCGGCAGGCCATCGCGGCGGCGAAGGCGGCATTTCCGGCATGGTCCCGATCGGGCCTGCTGGCACGCCACGCGGTGCTGAGGAAGGCGTCGGACGAGATCGCCGCGCGGAAAGATGAAATCGGCCGGGCCTTGGCGCGCGAGGAAGGCAAGACGCTGGTCGAGGGCATTGGCGAGACTGTGCGGGCTGCCCAGATATTCGACTTCTTCGCCGGCGAGACGCTACGCCTGTCGGGCGAGCTGGTGCCAAGCGTGCGGCCCGGCGTCGGCGTCGAGATCACCCGCGAAGCGGTCGGCGTCGTCGGCATCATCACGCCGTGGAATTTCCCGATCGCCATTCCGGCCTGGAAAATCGCTCCGGCGCTGGCCTACGGCAACACTATCGTCTTCAAGCCGGCGGAACTCGTTCCGGAGAGCGCCTGGACAATTGTCGACATCCTGCACCGCGCCGGACTGCCCAACGGCGTGCTCAACCTGGTGATGGGCAAAGGTTCGGTGGTCGGCCAGGCCATGCTCGACAGCCCTGATCTCAACGCCATCACCTTCACCGGCTCGGTCGGCACCGGCAAGCGCGTGGCCGCCGCCAGCGTCGAGCACATGCGCAAGTTCCAGCTCGAAATGGGCGGCAAGAACCCGCTTGTCGTGCTCGATGATGCCGACCTTGCCGTCGCCGTCGACTGCGCGGTCAACGGCGCCTACTTCTCGACCGGCCAGCGCTGCACGGCGTCGTCCCGCCTGGTGGTGACGGACGGCATCCATGACCGCTTCGTCGAGGCGATGAAAGATCGCCTGGGCAAGCTGGTCATCGGCGACGCTCTCGATGCCAAGACCCAGATCGGGCCGGTGGTCGACCAGAGCCAGCTCAAACAGGACGAGGACTATATCGCCATCGGACGTCAGGAAGGTGCCGATCTCGCTTTCGGCGGTGAGCGGCTCGATCGCGAAACCCGCGGCTTCTATTTGCAACCGGCGCTGTTCACCGAAACCACCAACGCCATGCGCATTTCCCGTGAGGAGATTTTCGGACCGGTCGCCAACGTCATCCGCGTCAAGAATTATGATGAGGCGCTGGCGGTGGCCAACGACACACCGTTCGGGCTGACGTCCGGCATCTGCACCTCGAGCCTCAAGCATGCCACGCATTTCAAGCGCAATTCGGAAGCCGGCATGGTCATGGTCAACCTGCCGACGGCGGGCGTCGACTTCCACGTGCCTTTCGGCGGGCGCAAGGGATCGAGCTATGGCCCGCGCGAGCAGGGCCGTTACGCCGCGGAGTTCTACACCACCGTGAAGACCGCCTATACCTTCGCTGGCTGATCACGGCGGCACTCATCCGGGACCAGCCAGGCAGGCGAGCAAATCGATGGCATCTGAAAATACGGACCTGACCTGGCTCAATCCGCCGCCGCACTACGAGTTCGGCGACAATACGGTGCATGTGCGGACCGGCAAGGAGACAGACTTCTGGCGCGAGACGTTCTACGGCTTCTGGCGCGACAATGGCCATTTCCTCTATCGTGAGGTCGAGGGCGATTTCAGCGCCGAAGTCACCGTCAAGGGGCACTATGAGGTGCTTTACGACCAAGCCGGGCTTATGGTCCGCCTGAGCGAGACCCATTGGATCAAGGCCGGCATCGAATACACCGACGGGCTGATGTATTTTTCCGTCGTCGTCACCAACGATGCCTCCGACTGGTCGCTGGCCAATATTCCGGCCGACCCGGACGGCGTCAGGATCCGCTTGACGCGTCATGCCGAGACGATCCGTGTCCAGTATCTGGACGCGTCCGACAAGCATTGGAAGCCGGTGCGGCTTGCCTATTTCCCACCCTCGAAAACGGTCGATGTCGGCATGATGTGCTGTTCGCCGCAGCGCGAGGGCTTCGAGGTCACATTCAGCGACTTTTCGATCGGCCCGCCGATCTCGCGGCAGCTCCACGACTGAGGCGCCGCGATCCGGTCGGGCGGTTTGCGTCCGGCCGGCCTCAGTAGGTCGCCCGGCCGCCGGAGACGTCGAAGACGGCCGCCGTCGTGAACGAGCATTCCTCGGACGCGATCCAGCAAATCAGCGCCGCCACCTCCTCGACCTCGCCGAACCGCGCCATTGGTATTTTGGACAGCATGAAGTCGATGTGCTGCTGGCTCATCTGCTGGAAGATCGCGGTGCGCACGGCCGCCGGCGTGACGCAGTTCACCGTTACCCTGGTCTTGGCCAGTTCCTTGCCAAGCGATTTGGTCATGCCGATCACCGCGGCCTTGGAGGTGCTGTAGGCCGAGGCGTTCGGGTTACCTTCCTTGCCGGCAATCGAGGCGATGTTGATGATCCTGCCGTAATTGCGTTCGAGCATATGCGGGACCAGCGCTTTGTTGCAGAAGAAGACGCCGTTGATGTTGATGTCGATGACCCGGCGCCAATCCTCTACGGAATACTCCCAGGTCGTCATGTTCGGTCCGGTGATGGCAGCGCTGGTGACAAGGACATCGACTGCGCCAATCGCTTCGATCGTCTCTCGGGCGGCGGCTTCGACCGCTATGGGGTCGGCAACGTCTAAGGTGACGCTGTGCAGGCCTGGAACAATGGCCTTGGCCTGCTCGATCTGGGCGGCATCGCGATCCCAGACCGAAACACGCCCGCCTTCCTTAGTGATCCTTTGCGCGACGGCAAGGCCGATGCCTGAGGCGCCGCCGGTGATAACAGCAGATCGTCCGGCAAATCGTCCCGCGAAACTCATCGGCATGTGGTCTTCCTCCCAATCGGCGGCGAATGTGAAGTCAACGGCGGACAAGTTCAAGCGCGGACTTGCAGCCTCCGAACAGCTTCGTGATGGGCCAGCACCAGGCAATTGAACGGCACTGCCTCTTGGCCAAATCGTCTCGTCCGGCATGGGAGAACTGCAGGAACGACTTCGCCCAGTTTGTCATCCGGGTGACATGCAGCGCCGGATGCGCTATATTGCACTGCACAATGCGAGCGCCTGCAGGCGAGGCCCCCATCGATCCGATGAATCGGCCCATGAGCGGCCATGAAATCGGCATTGAGCTGCAAGGACGGAAAACCGCTACCGAGATGAAGATCCCAAAATCTCTGTTGATTGATCCGGACAAGAACACGGTCTATGGCAGCTTTGCCGTTGCCGTCTCGATCTGGGCATTCTCCTACTCGACCATTTTCGGCCAGGCCATGATCCTGGCCTATTATGCGGTCTGGCTGCCGCTCATCCTGGTCGACTATCGGAAAATATTAAGGCACGCCTCCAGCGCCTGGCTTCCGCTGGCGTTTGCAGCCTATGTCTGCTTCTCGGTGTTCTGGTCGGCAGCTCCCGGCACCACGGCAAGGACGGCCGTGCAATATTGTTCCCATATCGCATGCGCCTACATTGCCGCGCGCACGGTCAGCGTCCGGACCTTGACCATAGGCGCCCTAATAGGGATTTTCGTCGTCCTGCTCTACTCGCTCAAGGTCGCGAGTTATTCCTACGACGTTCTCGACGGGACATACAATTTCGTCGGCGCTTTCAGCTCCAAGAACCAGATCGGCTTTGTCGCATCGCTTGGCATCTATTTCTGCGTTGTCTACCTGGCCTTTCTCAGGCGCGGCCGCATAGGTTTTTTGTTGATTGTACCAATCGTCCTTCTGTCGGGCTATCTGCTGGTCGTGTCGCATTCGGCCACTTCGATGGCATCGACCCCGGCGGTTCTCGCCCTGGTCGCGCTGCTTTCCATGGGCAAGCTGCTTTCGCTCCGCCATCGCCGGGTTATTTTCGTGATCGGTGCAGGCGGGCTGGTCGCCTGCACCGTGATTGCGCTGAATCTCGGGCTAATGGACTTTGTCCTTGGCCTCTTCGGCAAGGATTCGACGCTCACCGGACGAACCTACCTCTGGCAGCAGGGCTGGAATGCCGCGCAGCAATCGCCCATCCTCGGCGTCGGCTACGCGGCGTATTGGGTGCAGGGCTTCTCCGAGGCCGAGCGGCTGTGGAATGAATTCTACATCGCCGCCCGAAGCGGCTTCCACTTCCACAACACCTACATCGAGACCTTGGTGGAACTCGGCTTCGTCGGAGCGACACTGCTGTCGCTGATCATCCTGCGCACGCTCTGGGGGCACGTCTCGGCGCTGATATTCAGGACATGGCAAGCCGAGTCTGTGATTCTCGCCGGCGTCATGGTGCTTTTGTTCATCCGCTCCTTCGTCGAGGTCGAGACCCTCAATCCCTACATCATGGGATCGTTCCTGCTGTATTACAGCTACTTCAAGCTGGTGAAGGTGCCGTCCGTCGCCCGTTCCCGGTGGAGCGCCGCGAACCATCTCGAGGAACCGGACGCCGTGCGAGGCTAGGTAGAGCGGGCCGATCCGGGCTGTTCGTCGCCCAAAGGCCGCCTTGTTTTCTGATCCATAAAATACGAAGCCCAAAACCCCGCAGGCCGCCGCCTGCGAGGTGGGTGCTTCGCTCCGGTGGAAAGAAGCTACTGGATGGCCAGGGGCGCCGGTTTGACCTTGATCACGTCCCCGGGCAGCACCGGCGTGTCTTCGTCGGCGGTGATTTCGCTGGTCTTGCCGTCGACCACCCGCACCAGGGAAAACGACATGGCGGCTGGTTCGTTGTTGCCATAGAATTGCGGCATGGGGTTGCCCGACAGGGCTTCGGTCATCAAGCCTTTTTCCATATTCAGCTTCAGCGTCGCTTCGTTGAGGTCGGCTTCCGTCTGTTGCCGGTCGGTCGCGAGGGTGGAGTTCTGGGTGTTCTCCAGATCGATAGCGTCCTGAGTGGCCTTGCTGATCGACTGCTTGGCCGTGAGAATCGCCGTTTCGTAATCCAGTATCTGGCCTTCGAGGTCGGCGATGGTTTGCTGGGAATTCAAAACCCGGGTGTTGACGACCAGGCCTTTTTGCGCCAGCGAGCCGATACCGTTGAGCTGCTCCTTCGCCAGATCGACCTGCTTCTGCTGGTTGACGATCTTTTTCTGCAGCGAATCGATCTCGCTCTGCAGCAGCGCCTTCAAGTCGTCGAGCGCCTGCAAGCGTAGGTTGAGTTTCTTCTGGTCGGCCGCCAGGATCGCCGTCTCATCGGCAACGATGCTGGGCAGCTTCGGATCGTCGGCCACTTCCTTCGGCACTTCGAATGACGGCTTGTTCGCCAGTTCCGCTTCGATGCGGGCGCGCTTGACGATCAGCCTGACCTGTTGGTCTTGAAGTACGTCGAAATTGCCCTTGGCATTGATCAGGTCGCGGTCGTAGCGCTGCCCGCTCTCCGAGTTCCGCCGGGTTCCGCCGGCAATGCTCATCGCTTTCAGCACCGTCAGCCCAGGCACGCAAGGATACTGTCCGGGCGATTGCACCTCGCCAGAAATATAGAACGGCCGGTACTGCGCCATTTCGACGGAAGCCTCGGGCTTGTCAGCCAGGGCGAGCTTACGCTGTAGCGCCTCGCCGAGCGATGCCGCGATCTCCGAGGTCGTCTTGCCGGATGCGGGCATCTCGCCGACGAACGGCACCGACAAGGTTCCTGCCGGCCCGACCGTGTATTCTCCATTGATGGCCGACCAGTCACGGAACGTGCCTTCGACGGTCTGCCATTCCGCTACGCGGATGGTTAGCTTGTCTTGTGCTCCAAGCCGATAGTCATCGGCGAAGGCAAACTGCGGCAGGGCCAGCGACAGGCCGGTCGCCAGCGTGAGGCAAGTCGTCAAAAGTCGTACTCGCGGCATGCGTCTGGAGAGAATGCCGGTGCAAAAGATATCGATTATATCTGCTTTCAACTGAGCGTTTCCGATCTGGTTTGCCCCGCCCGATGCCTGAGTCCCGATGCCTGAGTCCCGGGGCCTGAGTTCCGGGCTCGAATTCTGGACAGTCGCTCCTCGATGCACGGCCAGCAAGCGGCCGTCAGTAGCAGCCTCGCGACATCCAGACCGCAGGTACGGTCTTGATGATGATGCGAATGTCTTCGAACATCGACCAGTTCTCGACATAGTGTCGATCGAACGCGACGCGGCTGTCGTAGGAAACATCGTTGCGTCCGCTAACCTGCCAGAGCCCGGTCAGGCCGGGGCGCGATTTCAGGTAATAGACGGCCGAATTGCCATAGATCTCCAACTCATCGCGTACCACGGGACGAGGCCCAACCAGGCTCATATCCCCCTGCAGGATGTTGATGATCTGCGGCAACTCATCGAGGCTGAGCTTCCTCAGCACCGCTCCGACGCGCGTGATCCGCGGGTCGTTCTTCAACTTGCGGGTCGCTATCCATTCGGCGTTGGCCTCCGGATTCGCGGCGAGATAGGCAGCAAGCACCCGCTCGCCGTCTGGAACCATAGTGCGGAACTTGAGGCACGGAAAAATCCGTCCTCCGCGGCCGATCCGGCTATGACCATAGAAAATCGGCCCGCCATCGGAAAACCTGACAAGCAGCGCTATCATCACGAACAGCGGGCTGAGAGCGACCAGGCCGATCAGCGAACCGGCAATATCGAAGCTGCGTTTGAGCAGGCCGCCGATCGGCGGCGGAAAATCGACGCCGGCCTGCGAAAAATCCGCGTCGGCCGGCTTGGCTACGTCCCTCATGCGTAAACTCCATACGTTGAACGGATGGTTTAGCGCACGATACCAAAAAAATGTTGCAGCGCAACACACAATTTCCCAGCCGGCTGTAATAGTCGCGTCATGAACTGACTAAATAATGAACTCGTCCTGCACAAAATTTTGCCTTTATGTCGCAAAGGCGACAGATTATGGGCAATTTTGGAAAATCTAGTCCAATTTTGGGGCTTATTTTGGGCGAATCGCTCTTTATACCCGGTTGTGGAGCTTTGCCGTCATTTAGAAGTTCAAAATATCGACTGATGTTATGATAAGATACTGGTCAATATTATAAATCTTACTGGAGCGAGTCGATATCCGTCAATCAGTGGTGATGCCGACGTGTGCATTGCACCATGGCAGAGGCGATCCTGAGGATTCGCTTAAAATTATTCCGTAGCTGCCCTTGCCGCCTATTGCTCGCCTCAATAGAGTTGCAAATTGTTTCTGTCGGAGTATGGACAGATTGGGCAAGGCCGGAAGCAACCGGCCAGAAGCGGGCAACCTAAACAAGCTCGCAGAGTTTAAGGGAGGTGCTCGGGGTGGGCTTGTCGACATTTTTTCCCGAGCCGGTTGATGGGCCATCGGGTATGTCACTGCCAAAGTTCATTATCGGAATGTGTTTTGCGCTGGCGATCGTGGTCGTCTGGTCCTATTTGGGCGGCGCCTCGCTCGGCACGACGCTTTTTCGCGTCATCGGCTGCGCCATAGTCATCCAACTCGGTTATTTTCTGCTGGTCTTTGCCATGGTCGCAAGAAATGCCCCGACCTCGGCCGACAAAATTCGCGACGCAGAACGAAAGCTGAGTTCGAACGAAGCGGCCGAAGGCGAGAAATTAAGCGCCAGGAGAGGCCTTCACTGATTTCGGGCGTTGGCCTCCAGCAACACGCCGCAAGTCGGCATCCCGTTTCTTCAATTCCTCGATGCTCCCGGCCTCCACCAAGCGGCCGCTCTCCATCGCCACGACCTACTCGGCAGTGACTGGTTGGCCAACTGAGCGCGCCAGTGGCTTGATCCGGGCCGTGCAGGAGCGGCTCTGCCAAGCGGCGCCTTTCGGGAGCTATCCCGATTGCGGCTCGCCGCCTGCCCAGCCGCGTCATGACACCCAACCAAATGAAAAACTGGACGGCGCCGATGATTTTGGCGATGCTTGCTTCGCACTTGCAGCATAGGCATTTGGGCCGATGCATGTCAGACGGGCGGTGAGGCATTGAGCGGGGAGGGCGAGGAAATCCGCAACGATTTCTGCAATCGAGAGGCATGTCCATGACATCATCCCAAGTCTGCGTGATCATCGCTGCCCGTAACGCGGCGCGGACAATCCCGGCTGCCATTGCATCGGCATTGCGCGAGCCGGAGGTTGCGGAAGTCATCGTCGTCGACGACGCGTCCACCGACGATACCGCGAAAGTCGCCCATGCAGCCGACGACGGCACGGGCCGCCTTTCCGTCATCCGCTTCGACGTCAATCGCGGCCCCTCCTTTGCCCGCAACGCCGCGATAGCCGGTTCCAGGTCGCCGTTCATCAGCATCCTGGACGCTGATGATTTCTTTTTCGAAGGCAGGTTTCACAGACTGTTCGCCAGCACCGATTGGGATTTCGCGGCAGACAACATCATGCTTGTCAGGGATGACGCGGCAACCGACGTCTCGAAAATCGTCGCTCCACCGTTTTCGCCCGAGCCGGAATTCCTCGATTTCGAGGGTTTCATCGACGCCAACATCTCCAGGCGCCGTGTGCAACGAGGGGAACTGGGCTTCCTCAAACCCGTGATCAGCCGCGCCTTCCTCGATCGGCATGGGCTGCGCTACGACGAGAAGCTGCGCCTTGGCGAAGACTATGAACTCTATGCGCGCGCGGTTGCGCATGGCGCGCGCTTCAAGGTCATCAAATCCTGTGGCTACGGCGCGATCGTGCGCGCCGATTCGCTGAGCGGACGGCACAACACCCAGGATCTGAAGCATCTGGCCGATGCCGACCTGGCACTGCTTGCGATCGACAGTTTGCCGGAGGCATCGAAGGCTGCGCTGAGAAGGCACGAGCGGCACATTCGCGACAAATACCGGTTGCGGAAGTTCTTAGACGTGAAGACTGAGCGCGGGCTGGCGCCGGCTGTGGCCTATGCCTTGGCCGGCTCGTCCAACCTCACGGCCGTCGTCCGCGGCGTTGCCTCCGACAAGCTGGATGCGCTGTTTCGCCGCGCTGGCTTCGCCGCGAAGCGTCAGCATGTGCCGCCGCTGCGCTTCCTCATGGCCGGAACCAGCACAGCCGGCGAAAGCTAGGCTCGTCAACGTGGCGATCGCCTTACCTCGGTCGGCTCGCACCATTTCGACGCGATTTATGAGTTTACGATCTAGGTGGTTGCCTATGCGCGCGGGGAATGGCAATCTATGTTGCGGTGCAGCAATTTTGGACGGCCAACCGAACTGGCCCGAGACATCCCCTGTCAGAGGAGCTGGACGATGCGAGAAATGTCTTTTGAACGTGGACGGGCGCCAAGGCCGGTCATCGTCTCGACGATGATGGGGCGCTGACTGCATGGCCTCGATCTTTCGCTTCCGATCGAGAGATCCGGCGCGCGACACGCAGACCGACACCGCGCGACTCGATCGCTTGGCGAAGCTGCTGGACCAGATCGCGGCCGAGGTCGAGGCGGAGAAGAACGGACTTGAGAACCGCTACAGGACAACGGCCACCAATGCCGCCTTCCTGGTCGAGGCCATGGAAAACGGGGCGGTCTCCTCCCGCAGGTCTTCCGAAGTTGGCGAACTGACTAGGTCGATCCTGAATTGCGAGCGGCGCATCGCTGCGCTCTCGCGCCAGAAGCAGATGATGAAGGATCTCCGTCATTCGCTGGATGAAATCTTCGAGGAGGATCGGCAGAACGGCCCAGACATAAGGACCGATTTTGTGAAACCCGCCGGTCCCGGCACAGGTTGAGCGAACATCCCGGGGTCGGCGCAATGGTTTTGGGCACGCTACAGGAGCCTAGGAGCGAAGAGGTCAAGATTAGCTTGTTTCATCACGGTTCGAACGATCGCTTTGGGGGCGCACAGCACAAAGGTGAGTTTGATATGAACGCAGATCCTAAAAGCACGTCCACCCCGGCAACCGGCGGCACCCCGCTCACGCGCCCGACCCCAGGCAAGCTGCGGCGGCTCCGTTCAGACGGCGCGTTTCTGCTGATCGTTCTCGGCAGCCTGGTTGCGGGCCTGGTGCCCGTCCGCGCCCAGGATCTCCCAACCGCGCCGTCCTTTGTCGATGATTTCACCAGCCTCAGTCGCGCGCGCTGGTACATTTCCGACGGCTGGACGAACGGCAAGCATCAGAACTGCACCTGGTCCAAAAGCCTGATCGGCCTTTCCGACGGCATGCTGACGCTCGGTTTCGAGAAGCGC
The DNA here is from genome assembly GCF_040320105.1 of Mesorhizobium sp. M0778. Lineage (NCBI taxonomy): Bacteria > Pseudomonadati > Pseudomonadota > Alphaproteobacteria > Hyphomicrobiales > Phyllobacteriaceae > Mesorhizobium > Mesorhizobium sp. M0778. Next base: position 13,199 of record NZ_JAMYPA010000040.1, read on the forward strand.
AAGCTGAAGGATCGCGAATTCGCCTGCGCCGAGATCCAGACCAAGCAGCGCTTCGGCTACGGCACCTACGAGGCGCGGATGAAGACCGACACGGGCTCCGGCGTCAACGCGGCATTCTTCAGCTTCGTCGGCGATGCCGACAAGCAGCCGCATGATGAAATCGACTTCGAGGTGCTGACCAAGGACACGTCCAAGGTCCAGGTCAACGCCTACATAGCCGGCAAGGGCAAGAACGAGAAGCTGGTCGACGTCGCCGGCGGCACCGACAAGGCATTCAACGACTACGCCTTCGTCTGGGAAAAGGACCGGCTGCGCTGGTACGTCAACGGCAAGCTTGTCCACGAGATCACCGATCCGGCGAAGCTGCCCACCCATTCGCAAAGGATCTATTTCAGCCTGTGGGGCAGCGATACTATGAAGGGCTGGATGGGGCCGTTCTCGGATCCGGGCCGCAAGCTCGCCATGCAAGTGGACCGCGTTGCATTCACCGCACTCGGCCAGCCCTGCCAATTCCCGGAATCGCTGTCATGCAAAACGAACTAGAAGCGCATCTGAACCGGCCGGGCCGAAGGTGGTCCGAAGCCCGAAGCTCGAACAGGCCCGAAGCCTTGAACAGGAATGAAACCGAATGAATTTGACTGTCTTTGGAATCGGCTATGTCGGTCTTGTACAGGCGGCGGTGCTTGCCGAAGTCGGCCATCAGGTGGTTTGCGTCGACATCGACGCGAAAAAGGTCGAGCGGCTCAACCAGGGCCATGTCCCGATCTTCGAGCCTGGGCTCGAAAACATGGTCAAGGAGAACCATGCCGCCGGCCGCATCAAGTTCACCACCGACGCCGCCGCGGCGATCAAGCATGGCCAGATCCAGATGATCGCGGTCGGCACGCCTCCGGGCGAGGATGGTTCGGCAGACCTGAAATATGTGCTGGCCGTCGCCGAGGCTATCGGTCGTGAGATGGACGCGCCCAAGATCGTCGTCGGCAAGTCGACCGTGCCGGTCGGCACCTGCGAAAGGATAAAGGCCAGGATTGCCGAGACGCTGAGGGCGCGCGGGCGCGAGGATCTGGCTTTCGACGTCGCCTCCAATCCGGAATTCCTCAAGGAAGGGTCCGCTGTGAGCGACTGCATGAAGCCCGACCGCATCATCGTCGGCACCAGCAACGAGGACACCGAGGCGGTGATGCGCGAGCTCTACGCGCCGTTCAACCGCAACCACGAAAAGATGATCGTGATGGACGTGCGCAGTGCCGAGTTTACCAAATACGCGGCCAATTGCATGCTGGCGACCAAGATCAGCTTCATGAACGAAATGGCCAATTTGGCCGAGCAACTGGGCGCCGACATCGAGGAGGTCCGCAAGGGCATCGGCAGCGACCCGCGGATCGGCTACCACTTCATCTATCCGGGCCTCGGCTATGGCGGCTCGTGCTTCCCGAAGGATGTGCGCGCCCTGATCAAGACCGCCGAAGCCATCAAGTTCGACGCCAAGCTGCTGCGTGCCGTCGAGGAGCGCAACAACCAGCAGAAGTCGGTCCTGTTCGAGAAGGTGGACCGCTATTTCAAGGGCAATCTCAAGGGCAAGACCTTTGCGCTGTGGGGCCTGGCCTTCAAGCCCAATACCGACGACATGCGCGAAGCCCCGGCCCGCACGCTGATGGAGGCGCTCTGGGCCGCCGGTGCCAATGTGCAGGCCTACGATCCCGAGGCGATGCAGGAATGCCAGGCGATCTACGGGTTGCGCGACGACCTGCAGCTGTGCGGCACCAAAGAGGCCGCTGTGCGAGGCGCCGACGCGCTCTTGATCGTGACCGAGTGGAAGAGCTTCAGTGCGCCGTCCTTCGATGCATTGAAGGACGCGCTGACCACGCCCGTCATCTTCGACGGACGCAACCTCTACGACCCCAAGGTCATCGCCCGCCACGGCATCGAATACCACAGCATCGGCAGAATGGCGGCGTGACGATAGGGCGGTCCAGCAAGGAGCCAGGTCCATGAAAGTTCTGTTTGCAGGCGGCAACGGCTACACGCCGCAGTTCAGCGGTGGCGTTCAGTCGAGCACGCACCATCTGGTCGAGCAGCTGCGCGAGCACGGTCATGACGCCTCGGTCCTGGCGGCACTGTTCGGTGATGGCATGTTCGGCTTCAAGGCGCGCGCCAAGATGAAGCTGCTTCGCCAGCGTGCGGTCATCGACAGCTATCCCGGCTATCCGGTCGTGCGGGCATGGTTTCCCTGGGAGGCGGCGCGCTTCGCGGTCGAACGGCTCGATCCCGATGTCGCCGTCGTGCAGTGCCACAAATCGGTGCCGATCGGAAAGGCGCTGCAGGCGCTCGGCGTGCCGCTGGTGGTCTATCTGCGGAACGTCGAATTCCACGAGCTGGCCGGCGACCTGCGCGAATTGCATTCGGCGCTTTATATCGCCAACTCCGAATTCACCGCGCGCACCTATAAGGAAAGGTTCGGCATCGACTCGACCGTGATTCCGCCGACCATCAATCCCGGGCTCTACAGCACCCCGACGACCGGCGAATTCGTCACGCTGATCAACCCTTACAATGAAAAAGGGTTCGAACTCGCCGTGCGCATCGCCGGCCAATGCCCCGAAATCCCGTTTCTGTTCGTCGAAAGCTGGAAGCTCGACGACGACCACCGGGCGCAGATCGAACGGACCATCGCGCCGCTGCGCAACGTCAGGCTGGAAAGCCGTACCAGCGACATGAAGACGGTCTATGGCCGCACCAAGATCCTGCTGGCGCCCAGCAAATGGGAAGAGGCCTGGGGGCGCGTGGCATCCGAGGCCCATTGCAGCGGCATTCCGGTCGTCGGGTCCCGCCGCGGCGGCCTGCCGGAAGCGATCGGCGCCGGCGGCGTTGTACTTGACTATGACGCACCGCTCGACGACTGGGTCGCCGCGGTCAGGCGGCTATGGAGCGACAAGGCCGAGTACGACAGGCTGTCGGCGGCGGCGCAGCTGTTTTCGGAGCGGCCGCAAATGAATCCAGACATTCAGTTCGCGACCTTCCTCGGTGTTCTCGACAACGCCAGGCAAGGCGCGCTGGAGCATGCCGCCTGATGCATTTCGTCCAAAACCATACACGTTGCCCAAAAGCCGGCTCTCGCGCCTGACCGGGGTGGGAGCTGCTTTGGGACAACGGCACGCACAACACCAGACGCTTGGGGCGCCTCGCACGGCGGCGACGGGCTTCAGCCCTCATCCGCGCGAGCAGATCGCCGACCGGCCTCGAAAGATCGTCCATTCGATGAAGATTTGCTTCGTAGTTGATAAGTTCCCCTCTTTGTCGGAGACCTTCGTCCTCGACCAGATAGAAGGGTGCCTCGAGCGCGGCATGCAAGTCGGCGTCGTCTGCAACGAGACGTCGTTCGGCAAGGACAGCAACATCGACGATCGCCGCTGGCAGGCGCTGCCTGGCAAGGTCGTCTGCTGGTGGGGCGGACTGGGGCGCTTTCGCCCGACGCTCAGGAGATGGTCGGGCAGGTTCTGGGATAAGCTCTCGACCGTTATCGACATCGCCTTTGCGCGCAAATTGCAGAACGCCGATGTGATCGTCGCGCATTTCGGCAATAACGGCATGCGCGTTGCCCGCGCCATGAAACGAGGCCGGATTTCCGCTCCTTTGGTAACCATATTCCACGGCCGCGATGTCGGCGAACCGCTGCATGACGACACGCTCGCGCGCTACAAGGTTGTTTTCGAAAAGGGCGTTCTCCAGCTGCCGGTGAACGCGTTTTTCCGCGACGCCCTGATCGGCGTCGGCGCGCCTGCCGCGCAAGTCATGGTTCACCATATGGGCGTGCGGCCGGGCGAGATCAGCTATCATTGGCGTTCCTGGGACCGGGACACGCTGTCCTTCATCTCGGTCTGCCGGCTGACCGAAAAGAAGGGCATCGAATTCGCCCTGCGCGCCCTCGCCGGCCTTCCGCGGCGCGACTGGGTCTATACGGTGATTGGCGGCGGCGAATTGCTGGAAGAGTTGAAGAAGCTCGCCGCAAATCTCGGCGTTGCCGACAGGGTGACTTTCCTCGGGCCGCGCCCGCACGCCGAGGTCAAGCAGCGCCTGCGCGACGCCCACGTATTCCTGCTGCCCAGCGTTGCTGCACAGGACGGCGATCTCGAGGGTATTCCGGTGGCGCTGATGGAAGCTATGGCCGCCGGGCTGATTGTTGTCAGCACCTATCACTCGGGCATCCCCGAGTTGATCGAGGATCAGGAGACAGGCTTCCTCGCACCGGAGCGAGACGTTGCGGCGTTGGCCCGCAAGCTTGTCTGGGTGGCCGAGAACCCGGACAAATGCGAGCGCATCGCACGTGCGGCGCGCCGCAAGATCGAGCAGGATTTCAACGCGGACCTGCTCAACGAACGTTTTGCGCAGATCGTTGCTCAACTGGCCGAAGCCAGGCGCCCGGCATGAACGCCAACCCGCCCCCCCAGTTCGGTCGCGTCGCTCTGCGCGGCGGCGTGGTGACGATCGGCGCGCAAGGCTTCAAGATGGCGATCCAGTTTCTCTCGGTCATCGTGCTTGCGCGTCTGCTGGTCCCCGAGGATTTTGGTCTCGTGGCTTCCGTCGGGCCGATCGTGGCCTTTGTCGGATTGCTTCAAAACCTAGGCCTGCAGCAGGCTGTGGTCCAGCGCAAGGACATCAGCACCGAACAGCTCAACCAGGTATTCTGGATCAGTGCGCTGGTTGGGCTGGGCAGTGCCGTGGTGGTGGCATGCCTGGCGCCCGCCATCGCCGCCTTCTACGGCGATCAACGCATGGTCGGGATCACCATCGGCTCTGCCTTGCCGCTGCTTCTTGGCAGCCTCGCCGCGGTGCCGCTGGCGCTGATGAACCGTCATTTGCGCTTTGGCCAGCTCGCGCTGAACGATGTGATAACCGCCGCTGCCGGACTTGCGACTACCGCAATCGCCGCCTATGCGGGACTGGGCTACTGGTCGCTGGTCATCGGCCCGGCGGTTTCGGCTGTTGTCGCGCTGGCCGCGGCATGGCAGGTGGCGCGCTGGACGCCGTCGCGGCCGGACCTGAAGGTCGATACCGACATATTGTCCTTCGGCGCCAATCTGACCGGCTTCAATCTGGCCAACTTCTTCTCGCGCAATCTCGACAACATCCTGATCGGAAAATATTCGGGCGCGATCGAACTCGGCTACTATGACCGCGCCTATAAGCTCCTGCTGTTTCCGCTGCAGAACATCAACCAGCCGCTGACACGCGTGATGGTGCCGCTGCTGAGCCGCATCCATGAGGACAAGGCGCGGTTTCGCGACATCTATGTGCGGACCAATTGGATGCTGGCGGCCATCACCATGCCCGGCATCGCGGCGCTGACGCTGACGTCGGACCAGGTCGTCGGGCTTCTCTTCGGCGAGCGCTGGACAGCGGTGGCGCCGATCTTCGCCTGGCTGGGCATCGCCAGCCTGATCCAGTCCGTCTCAAGCACCACCGGATGGATCTTCATCTGCCAGGGCAAGACCAAGACCATGTTCCACTGGGGCATCTACTCGTCGCTGACGACGGTCGCCGCCTTCATCATCGGCCTGCACTGGGGCGCCGTCGGTGTCGCCGCGGCCTACGCGATCAGCGGCTATATGCTGCGCGTCCCGGTGCTTGCCGTTCTTGTCCACCGGGTCGGCCCGGTGACCGCAGCCGACTTCCTGATCATGCAGGGGCTTTTCATCATGTCGTCGCTGCTTGCCTGGTCCGTCTACCGGGAGTTGCCCGTATCGCTGACCGGCCAGTCAGACCTGCTCGCGGTGGTCCTGGCGGTTGCCCTCAATTATTCGATCGGCCTGATCCTCATGCTTGCCCTTCGCCAGTCGCGCAGTGCGTTGTTCACCACGCTTTCCAGCGCCATGCGCAACGCCCGCTAGGCAGGCAATAACCGGCCTCAAAAGCTCACCTGCCGACATCGCCGACGCATGCTCCTCAAGCACTGCCTGAAGGCTCGTCCTGCGATAGAGGTCGAGATTGGCGGTAAGTCTGCCGAGCTTCTCGCTCGCTTCCTCGGGCGTTACCGTGTCGATGTCGAGCAGCAGGTCGGCGACGCCGATCCGCTTGGCGAGTTCCTTGGTCTTGAATTCATAGGCGATCGGCAGCACCGGCGTGCCGACGCAGAGCGACATGATCATCATGTGCATGCGCGTCGCGACGACGAAGTCGAAGCCTTTCACCAGGGCCATCAGTTGCTCCGGCGTGTGGAACGAAGCGTCCACGCTCACATGCTTGGCGATCTCCGGATCGAGTTCGGCAACGATCGCCCGCGCCGTCTTGGAATCGTCATGGGCGTATTCCGGCACGCCCTGGCAGGTAGAGACGAAGGTCACCTGCTTGGCGTGGTCCCTGACCAGGATGGTCGCAATCTCGCGGATCGAGTCGATGTAGCGGCGCATGCCGCCCTCGCCGTCGCTGACATAGTTCCAGTGACGGACGGAAATGGCGACGCGGCCGGTGACAGTCGCCGACTGGCCGGAGGCCAGAAAACTTCCGATCCTGTCGGTATCGGCCAGCGCAAAGACGGCGTCGGCCACGACGTGGCATTTGCCGGGGTCTTTCACCATGTCCACAATGTGGCCTCTCGAACGTTCATCGCGCAGCAGGATGAGCGGGCTCCGGTCGAAGATCGGGCTCAACTCCTGGCGATTGTAACTTTTGTTGAACGGGCCGAGCGATTGCGTGAAGAAGACCGGGTCCTTGCCCAGAATCGCGTCGATCCGGAATTGATTGAGGCGCCGTTCCAGATTGTAGGTCTCGACGAGATAGGTTCCGCCTGTCGTGACCACGAGGTCGGCGTCTTTGTAGATCTCGAGACCACGGCGATTGCTTGAGCTGAACAAACGCCCGAGAACGCCGCGGATGCCGAACCGCCGCAGGGCATTGAGTACGAGCCGATTGTAGATCGGCTTGAACAGGTTCTTCAGCCCACTGCCGTATTTGTAGCGGAACAGCGATTCCGACAGCAGCTTGTGGAATTCGAGATCTGGATACTCCTTCTTCGTGTAGAGCCTCGCCGCCACCTCCGGCTGGCTGTCGAAGACGTAGAACTGGATATCGTCCTGCACGATCGTCTTGAAAACATGGCGAATCGCCAGGAGAATCGCTGCGTCTCCGGTATTCAGGCAGACGGTGTTTTCAACCGCGATCTTCATTGAATGACCTCATTTCGTGAGTAGTCCCGCGGTTCGGTCGACGGATGCCGAGGTGCGGGTTGGCCGAAAATGCTGCACGCCAAGGATGGTCCTCGCGTCGTGATTATTGGCGCGCAGCCCAATGGCAGGGCCAACGCGCGGTCCATGCGGCCCAAGCAGAGCGAGATTAACCCATCGATTTTGCAGTGCAACAAAAAATGTGGATCTTTGCTACGCTGCAACCAAAAATGTTGCGATGCAGCAAGAGCTGTACTAGCATTGTCGCGGGCGGGCCAACAGCGGTCGAGTTTTCATGCTGCATGTCTTGTACTTGGTACACGACGTCTCCGACCCGGCAGTGCGCCGGCGGATCATAATGCTCAAGGCAGGCGGCGCCCAGGTTACGCTGGCGGGCTTTCGTCGAACGGCAAGCGCGGTTGCTGATGTCGAGGGCTTGCAGCCGATCGATCTCGGCCCGACGCGTGATGGCCGATTCGCCCAGCGTCTGGCGGCGATCATGAAGGCGGTGGTCTCGACCGGCTCCAAGCTGGGTTCAATGCAACGGCCCGACCTCATTATCGCGCGCAATTTGGAAATGCTGGCGCTTGCCCGGCGGGCCAGGTCGGCTTTCCAGGCAACGGTGCCGATTGTCTACGAGTGCCTCGACATCCATCGTCTGCTGCTTCGCGACGATCCGCTGGGCTGGGCGATGCGCGGCGCAGAACGCTTCCTGGCCAGGGATGTGAAGCTTCTGGTGACCAGCTCTCCGGCCTTCATCGCCAATTATTTCAAGCCGTTCGGACAGATTGCCGCGCCGGTCGAACTGCTCGAAAACAAGTATTTCGAGCCAGCCGCGGCTTCCCTGGATGACCGCATGACGGAGGAGAATCCCGTTGCGCCGCCTTGGCGAATCGGCTGGTTCGGGGCGCTCCGCTGCCGCCGCTCCCTGGAGCTTCTGGCCGAATTTTCGCGCCGCCTCGACGGCCGCTTCGAAATCGTCCTCAGAGGCCGCCCGGCGTTGTCCGAATTTCCCGATTTCCACGGTTTTGTTGAATCGGAACCCTGGCTCTCGTTTGGCGGACCCTATCGCAATCCGGAGGATATGGCGGCGATCTACCGCGAGGTTCACTTTTCCTGGGCCATCGACTTTTTTGAGCAGGGCCTGAATTCCGAATGGCTGCTGCCCAACCGTCTCTATGAGGGCTGCCGCTTCGGAGCCGTGCCGATCTCGATGGGCAACACCGAGACCGGCCGGTTCCTCGATCGGCAAGGCATCGGCGTTCTTTTGCCAGAAGCCACGCCCGAGGCGCTCGAAGCTGCCCTCGGCACCATGGAGCAGCATCGGTTCGAGACATTGAGGGCACGTGTTCTCGCCCGCAATCCGCGCACCTGGAGCTACGACCGCGCCGATTGCCGGGCGCTCGTCGAAAAACTCCGCGGCCTTGCCGCGGCGCCCGGTCCATATGCTGCCGAAGCATTGGCATAGAAGGACGGCCGATGACGCAAACCGAAACGCTCCCATCCTGCATGATCGTGGTTCCGTGCCTGAACGAAGCGCCCCATATCGGCGCGTTGCTTCGAGAGCTCCGCCCTGCGGCCAAGAGGCTGGGCGCGGTGATCATCGTTGCCGATGGCGGCAGTACGGACGGCACCAGGACGATCGTCGCGGATATCGCCGCAAAAGATCAGCGGGTGGTCCTGCTCCACAATGAAAAGCGCTTGCAGAGCGCGGCGATCAATCTCGCCGTTGCCAGGTTCGGGGAGGGCGTCGACTATCTCATTCGCATCGACGCGCATGGCGGCTATCCCTCCGACTATTGCGACCGGCTGGTCGAAGAAGCGCAGGCCACCGGGGCGGATTCGGTCGTCGTCTCGATGCTGACCAGTGGCAGCGGCATGGTGCAGAAGGCGGCGGCCGCGGCCCAGAATTCCAGGCTCGGCACCGGCGGCTCCAAGCATCGGCACCTTTCGGCGGGGGAATGGGTCGATCATGGCCACCATGCGCTGATCCGGATATCGGCCTTCACCGCGGTCGGCGGCTATGACGAGACGTTCAGCCACAATGAAGATGCCGAACTCGACTATCGGCTCCGTCAGGCCGGTTACCGGATCTGGATGACCGGTAAGACACAAATGGTCTACTACCCGCGCTCCTCGCTGAAGGGCCTCTATTTTCAGTATCTCGGCTATGGCCGCGGCCGGGCGAAGAACGCTCTCAAGCACCGCATGATCCCGAAGATCCGGCAGATGGTGCCGCTTCTGGTGTTTCCCGTGGTTCTTCTCGCCGCCTTTTCCTTCGTCCACTGGCTGGCGGCCGTGCCGCTTTTGCTATGGGTCTCGGTCTGCCTTGGCTACGGCTTCTGGACCGCGGTCAGTCAGCGCAAACCCGACATTGCGCTTGCCGGGGTCTCGGCAATGGTCATGCATTTCGGCTGGTCGGTCGGCTTCTGGCTGCAGCTGCTAGCACCGCGACCGCAGCGCGGGGTAGCGTGATGGACCCGGTCAAGAAAAATCGAAGCATCGATATTTGCGTCTGCACATTTCGCCGGCCGGAGCTTGCCGACACGCTTCGCTCGATAGCGGCCATGGATATGCCTGCGGAATACGCTGTCGGTATCGTCATTGCCGACAACGACGATACGCCGACGGCCGAGCCGCTGGTCGCCAAGCTGGCTGGGGAGCTGAAGCTACCGGTGACCTACCGGCACGCCGCGGCCCGCAACATCTCGATCGCCCGCAACGCTTGCCTCGATGCCAGCGCATCGGACTTTGTTGCTTTCATCGACGACGACGAGACGGCCACCGCCGGCTGGCTTGCCGAACTGCTGGCGACGGCGGAAGCAACTGGTGCTGCGGCCGTGCTCGGACCGGTGCGAGCCCGTTACCGGCCGGAAGCGCCCGACTGGATGCGCAAGGGCGATTTCCACTCGACCTTGCCGGTCTGGGTGCGCGGCGAGATCCGCACCGGCTACACCTGCAACGTCCTGCTCAGAATTGGCGCTGAGAGCCTGCGCGGCCGGCGCTTCAGCCTGGCACGTGGCCAGACCGGCGGTGAGGACACCGAATTCTTCGACCAGATGGTCAAGGCCGGCGGCCGTATCGCCTTTTCGCCAGAGGCTTGGGTCGATGAAGTGGTGCCGCCTGCCAGGGCGGCATTCGACTGGCTCGGCCGCCGCCGGTTCCGCGTCGGACAGACGCATGGCCACCTCCTGGGGCGCAACGCGCGCGGCCTTTCCCGGCTCAAGCAGGTCGGCATGGCCGCGGCAAAGGCCGGCTATAGTTTCCTGTCGGCAATTCCGGTCGCCATCGACCCCGTCCGACGGAACCGCAGCGTCCTTCGCGGCATTATGCATGTCGGCGTCGTCAGCGGCCTCGTCGGGGTTCGTGAAATCCGCCAATACGGCCTGTCTTCGCCGCAGCAAGGGGGCAAGCGTGCAGCCTGACGTGAGCTTCGTGATTGCCGCCTACAATGCCGAGGCGACCATCGATCGGGCGATTGCCAGCGCCGTCGCCCAGCGCAATGTCAGCGTCGAGGTCATCGTCGTCGACGACAAGTCGCGCGACCGGACGCTCGACCTGGCGAGATCCTACCCCGAAGATATCGTACGCGTTGTCGCGCTTGAGCAAAACCGTGGCCCCGGCGGCGCCAGGAACGCCGGCCTTGAGCTTGCCCGCGGCAGGTGGGTAGCGGTTCTCGATTCCGACGACGCGGTCTATCCCGGGCGAATCTGCACCATGATCGAACGCGCGGAAAAAGCCGGCGCCGAGATCGCGGTCGATAATCTGCAGGTCGTTCGGGAGGACGGCGTTGCGGAAGAGACGATGTTCCCGGCCGACTATCTGGAAGGGCTCAGTGAAATCTCGCTGGCGGATTACATCGGCGGCAATGTCCTCTTCGAATCGAGGTTCAATCTCGGCTATCTCAAGCCGATCTTCCAGCGCCGGTTCCTGAACGAGAACGGGCTTCGTTACGATGAAAGCCTGATCATCGGCGAAGACTACATCCTCCTGGCCAGTGCTCTGGCCAAAGGCGGCAAATGCGTGGTCGAGCCGACGACGGGCTATATTTACCACATTCGCACCGGTTCCATCTCCCGGGTGCTCGAACTTCATCACGTCGAGGCGATGCGCAGGGCCGATACCACCTTCGCCGCGACCCATTCCATGGATGCTGCGGCCGCGGCGGCCTTCGCCAGGCGCGCTCGCAGCCTAAGGCGGGCGGCATCATTCCTGTCGCTGGTTCAGCACATCAAGGCGCGGTCCCCGCTCAAGGCGATATGGACGGCGCTCAGCGATCCGGCGGCGGTTCGGCATATGAGCATGCCGATCGGCGTCCGGCTGCGAAGGGTAGCGGCACAGTTTGCCGTGGTGGCGGGGAGGTAAAGGGCTGCAGGCGAATGAAGACAAATTTCGCCGCCTGCGACAGGGTTGAAATCGATCTCCTCAGAAGGAACATGCAATGAAAAAAGTCAGGAAGGCAGTCATACCGGTGGCGGGGCTTGGAACGCGGTTCCTGCCGGCGACCAAATCCATGCCGAAGGAAATGCTGCCGGTGGTCGACAAGCCTGTGGTGCAATATGCGGTGGACGAGGCATTCGAGGCCGGCATCGAGCACATCGTCTTCGTCACCGGCCGCAACAAGGCGGTGATCGAGGACTATTTCGATCTGCATCCTGAACTGATCGGAACCCTGGAGCAGAGCGGCAAGAAGGCGCAGCTCGAATCGCTCGAGAGCCTGCTTCCCGTCGCCGGCGCGACGAGCTTCATCCGTCAGCAGTCGCCGCAAGGCCTCGGCCACGCCGTCTGGTGCGCGCGAGAGGTCATCGGCGACGAACCTTTCGCGTTGCTGTTGCCGGATATGGTGTCCTTTGGCGGGCGAGGGTGTCTTGCCGAAGTCGCCGATCTTTATGCGCAGACTGGCGCAAACGTTATCGCCGTCGAGCGTTGCGATCCGACCGAGACCAGCAAATACGGCATTGTCGGGCGCGGCGCGGATGTCGGTACGGGCTTCGAGGTGACGGCCATGGTCGAAAAGCCGGCACCGGCCAACGCGCCGTCGAACTTCTACATCAACGGCCGCTACATCCTGCAGCCCGAGATATTCTCGCTGCTGGGCAGCCAGCAACGCGGCGCCGGCAACGAGATCCAACTGACCGACGCAATGGTGCGTCTCGCACAGACGCAGGCCTTCTTCGCCCAGCCTTTCAACGGCCGCATGTTCGACTGCGGTTCGAAGGAGGGCTTCATCCAGGCCAATGTCGCTTTCGCGCTGGCGCGTGAGGACATGAAGGGTCCGATCTTCGAGATGCTGCAGGAATTCGTCCGGTCGCATCAGCGTCGGGAAGAAGCCGCATAATGTCCATTTTTTCGAGGCATTGTGGGTGCGGCTGATGACGCAGGACAGGCCGTTGCGCCGCGCGTAACGCGCACTGTCCGGCGCAAGGTTTGCACCCTATGTGCCGATCTTCGAGGCGGTAGCGCCTGCAAACTAGAATTGGACCGAAGATGAACTATGCCAATTTTCCTGTCGACAAGAGGACGCCATTGCCGACTTCGAGTGCGGCAAACGCCGAAGACTTCATCGACATCGAGCGTCTGCTTGGCATGGCCGCGCGGCAGGCGAAAGTGGTTGCCGCCTGCGCCATCATCGGTCTCTTTCTCGGCGTGCTCTATTTGCAGACCACGCCTCCTACCTATGTGGCGACGAGCAGCGTGCTGATCGACGAAGGATTGAACAAGGTCGTCGACGACATTTCGGCGGCGTCGGTCAGCATGCAGACCGACTCCGCCGTTCTGAGCCAGATCGAAATTCTACAGTCGGCCAGGCTGGCGGGGGTGGTCGTCGACAAGCTGAAGCTCGATCAGAACGACGCTTTCATGAACCCTCCGACATCGGCCCTGTCTAAGGTCGCAAGCTTTGTACGCGGTATCATCCAGTCTGTCCGCCCCAAGCGCGCCGCGAGCACAACCGATGTCACTCAGCTTGATGCCGCGACGCGTGACGCGATCACCGCATCGTCGTCGTCCCGCGACTACGCAATCTTCAAACTGCAGAACCAACTCGATGCCGAGCGGATCGGCCGAAGCTTTGTCATCAGCATCTCCTTTCAGGCGACGGATCCGGCGCTTGCGACCGCCATCACCAAGGCCTATGCCGACGCCTATCTCGCCGATCAGCTTGATGCCAGCTTCGACGCGACCGAGCGGGCGGCTGTCTGGCTGCAGGGCCGGCTGACCGAGCTTCGTGAGAGCTCCCAGGCGGCCGCACTGGCGGTCGAAAAGTTCAGGGCCGAACATGGATTGGCCGTCAATGACGGCCAGCTGATCAGCGACAAGCAACTGTCCGATCTCAACACTCAGCTGATCGTCGCACAGGCCGATACCGCACGTGCCGGCGCCCGCTATCAGCAGTACAAGTCGATCGTCGAAAGCGGCTCGGACAATGCGTTCAAGGACGCCGCGATATCGAACGACCAGCCGAGCAGCTCCGTCATCACGACGCTGAAGAACCGCTATCTCACAGTCGCCAAGCGGCAGCAGGACGTCGAAGCCAATTTCGGCCCGCAACATCCGCAGGCCGTCGCGCTCGCCAAGGAGAAGGCCGACATATCGGCGCAGATTTTCGGCGAGCTGAAGCAACTGACCGAAAGCTACCGCAACGAATACGAGGTCGCTCTGGCGCGCGAAACCGCGCTCCGCGCAAATGTCGCCCTGGCGGCAGGCAAGAGCTCCATCGACAACCAGTCGCAGGTCAAGTTGCGTGAACTGGACCAGAAGGCGACGGCGCTCTCGACACTCTACCAGACATTCCTGAACCGCTATGAGGAGGCCGCCCAACAGCAATCCTTCCCAGTCGGCAAGATCCGGGTCATCTCGGACGCGACGATGCCACAGTCGGCCGCAACCCCGCGAACGGCCATCGTGCTGGGGCTTTCGCTGGCGCTTGGCATAATGATGGGGGCAGGGGTTGGTGGTCTGAATGAATTCAGGGAACGCTTCTTCAGGACCGGCGAGGATGTGCGCGACCGTGTCGGCCTCAAATTCCTCGGCTATCTCCCGGTCATCGGCAAGGCTGGCAAGGATGACCAGCGCAATGGCGGTCAGCCTGACGTCAAAGTCGTTGAATCCAAGACCGCCAAGTCCTCCAAATCCCAGCCCTCCAAAACGTTGTCGGCAGCCGAAAAACGTGCGCGCATGCGGGTAACCGTTGATGCACCGGCATCGATGTTCTCCGAGACGCTGCGCAACGCAAAGATCGCCTTCGACGTCGTGATAGAAGGCCAGGGCAGCCGGGTCATCGGCGTGGTCTCGGTGCTTCCGGGCGAAGGTAAGTCGACGGTGGCGGCCAATCTTGCCGGGCTGCTTGCCGCCAACGGATCGAAAACGCTGCTGATCGACGGCGACTTGCGCAATCCCGGCCTCAGCCGCAGCCTCGGCATGGAGGCCGAGCAGGGCTTGATGGAAGCGGTGGTGAGCGGGCAGACCTGGCAGTCGGTCGGCAAGATCGACCGGCAGACCAAACTGGCGATCATCCCGGCCGTCCTGCGTGGCCAGTTTTCGCATACCAGCGAGCTTCTGTCTTCGGCCGGCATGCGGCGCTTCATCGACAACGCCAAGGAAACCTTCGAGTACATCATCGTCGATCTGCCGCCGCTCGGGCCTGTCGTCGACGCCAAGGCCTTCGCTCCGCTTGTCGACGGCTTCGTGCTGGTCACCGAGTGGGGACGCACGCCGCGTGCGATGGTGCAATCGATGCTCAGCTCGGAACCCTATATCGCGAAGAAGATCATTGGCGCGGTTCTGAACAAGGTCGAGCTGAAGAAACTCGCCAAGTATGGCGCGATCGGCGGCTCGGAAAAATTCTTCGACAAATATTCGAGCTATTATCTGGAAAAATCGGAAGCGCGCACAAAGGCGGCTGCCTGAGTGCGGTCCGCGCGTTTCGAGCATTTTTGCACCGAAGCGGAATCACCCGGCGTCGCAAAGATCTATTAGGGTGTTGACATTCTGAGATGCTTGCTGATGAAGCTAAGCCTCTCCAAGCCTCTGCGCACTTCCGGCGCCCTCATGAAAAGCCGCCACAACAGCCCTGTACGATGGTTCTCGATCATCGCGATGATCGGCCCCTGATTGATCGCCAGATAGGTTCGGGAGTACCAGTTGCGGCTTTCGCAAAACGCGTCAACAAAGCCGAAGCGGCCCCATATGCGTTTTCGAGGCTTGCCCAGGAAGCCACGCAGTGCGCGCATCGCCTCCGCCGGGGCATAGGGAAAGCTCGACAGGGCAGCAGACGGAGTGATCACGCCAAAGTCCCTGTCGGGTGCATGCGCGACGTATCCTCGCGGCCCATGGCTCGCGGTCAGACCCCAGCAGTCCGGTCCATATCCCAAATGGCTATGGGGATTGCGAACGCAATGCCGATAATTGATCTGCGTATGACTGACGTTCTGTTGCCAGTAATCGGCGTAGCGGTCACTTAGGCCCCGGGGATCGAGCCCGCAGAAAGAATAGTGCGAAAAGAAGAGCGGGCCACCAGAATTCATTCCCAACGGCAGCACGATCCCGTCATGGTCACGCCCGTTTCGAAAGCTAGGTCCTACAGCAAAACCCTCGTGATAGATTCCCGATAGTGTCCTGAAGGTTCTGCAAAAAGTTTTGGAGAGAGAACGGCGCTTGCTCTGAAGGGCGAGCGGCCATGGCACGGTGGTGACGTTGCAATCACCGATTC
>NZ_JAMYPA010000041.1:0-24123 GCF_040320105.1 Mesorhizobium sp. M0778
CGCGGCGCCGATGGCGATAGGATTCACATTGAGGATTTTGCTCAGGTCTTCGGTGTCTATTCCTCGCGCAAATACGAGGGCGCTGCTTACCATGACATAGCCTTGGCCCTTGGCGCGGCCGTCTCGCCTACGGCTGCTCTCGAATTCGTCCGCCGCCTGGTGCTGACGGTCATCACCGGCAATGGCGACGTGCACCTGAAGAACTGGTCTTTGATTTATCCCGGTAAAGGCGACAAGCCGGTGCTTGCACCAATCTACGACGTTCTGTCGACCGTGCCATATAGTCCCGCCGACGCCATGGCGCTTTCGCTTGGAGGGGAGCGCTCGTTCAAGGCGCTAGCAGCACCGCGATGGAAGGCATTTGCGAACCGCGCAAGGCTTCCGGAGCGGCAGTCCTGAAGGCCGTGGTCGAGACCGTCGAACTCGTCAACGAGCACTGGTGGCATCTGCCTGAGCGCGACGTTGTCGCGGCGAAAGTGCTCGGGTGGATCGACGAGCATGTGAAGGCGATGACGCCGATACTGAACTCCTGCGCCGATAAGTGAGCCGAGTCGCCTTGGGTTGGTGAAATGGCGGAATTATCGCCCGTGGCCCCGTATAGATGGCCGTGGATCGATGGTGTGCCAGCGGAGCGCGCAGATTCCGCGCAGTGTCGATGAGGACACGCGAGACCAAGCACGTCAGCTCGCCGGAACAGAAGGGTTCGCAGCATCCCGCAATTAACGCAAAGGGTCGAGATGCTGTTCGCCCATCTCAACACAACGATGCGGCTCGAATGAATGCGGTGACTGAGGATCGCGATCCGACGCTTTGTGTCGCCATTGTCGGGTCCGCTACATGGCTTGTTCCGACGATCCTTTCTTTGGCTTCAAGCTAAATACCTGAAAAGCAACCATAAAATTATTCTTCGGTTCGACCAGCCAAATTGGCACGAGTCTTGAAATCCTTGGGTGCGAGGCGGCGACAGCTGCCCGACCGGCATTCGTGTCGCGGCAGCCGCGATGAATGGAACGAAGGAAGGAAAGCTACATGTCAGGTTTGCGTCAGATCGCCTTTTACGGCAAGGGCGGCATCGGCAAGTCCACCACCTCCCAAAATACCCTCGCCGCCCTTGTCGACCTCGGGCAGAGAATCCTCATCGTCGGCTGCGACCCCAAAGCCGACTCCACCCGCCTGATCCTGAACGCGAAGGCGCAGGATACGGTCCTGCACCTCGCGGCTCAGGAAGGTTCGGTGGAAGACCTCGAACTCCAGGATGTGCTCAAGGTCGGCTACAAAGGCATCAAATGCGTGGAGTCGGGCGGCCCCGAGCCGGGTGTCGGCTGCGCCGGTCGCGGCGTGATCACCTCGATCAACTTCCTCGAGGAGAACGGCGCCTATGACGATGTCGACTATGTCTCCTACGACGTGCTCGGGGATGTAGTGTGCGGCGGTTTCGCGATGCCGATCCGCGAGAACAAGGCTCAGGAAATCTACATCGTCATGTCCGGCGAGATGATGGCGCTCTATGCCGCCAACAACATTGCCAAGGGTATCCTGAAATACGCTCATTCGGGTGGCGTGCGGCTCGGCGGCCTGATCTGCAACGAGCGCCAAACCGACCGCGAGCTCGACCTCGCCGAAGCGCTGGCTTCCAGGCTCAATTCCAAGCTCATCCACTTCGTGCCGCGCGACAACATCGTCCAGCACGCCGAGCTCAGGAAGATGTCTGTGATCCAGTATGCGCCGGACTCCAAGCAGGCCGGGGAATACAGGGCGCTGGCCGAGAAGATCCATAACAATTCGGGCCAGGGCACCATCCCCACCCCGATCACCATGGAGGAGCTCGAGGACATGCTGCTCGACTTCGGCATCATGAAGACGGACGAGCAGATGCTTGCCGAGCTTCAGGTCAAGGAAGCGGCGAAGGCGGCCGCACGGTAACGACCGCTACTGACTGGTGGCGCGGCCTGACGTGGCGCGCCTTTCAAAGAACGGCGCCTCGTTGGTGAGGCGTCACCCTGAACCTTGAAAGGGGTCTCATGAGCCTGGAATACGAGAATGACGGCGCCCTCCATGCGAAGCTTATCGAGGAGGTGCTGTCGCAATATCCTGACAAGGCGGCGAAGCGCCGCAAAAAGCACCTCAGCGTCGCAAAGAGCGGCGACGAGGCTGGCGAGGAAAGCGAGGTCCTTTCCGAATGCGAGGTCAAATCGAATATCAAGTCCATCCCCGGAGTGATGACGATTCGCGGCTGCGCCTATGCCGGCTCGAAAGGCGTGGTCTGGGGTCCAGTCAAGGATATGGTCCATATCTCGCACGGCCCGGTCGGCTGCGGGCAATATTCCTGGTCGCAACGCCGCAACTACTACGTCGGCACGACCGGCATCGACACGTTCGTCACGATGCAGTTCACCTCCGATTTCCAGGAGAAGGACATTGTTTTCGGCGGCGACAAGAAGCTGGAACGGATCATCGACGAGATCGAGGAACTGTTTCCGCTGAACAAGGGCATGAGCGTGCAATCCGAATGTCCGATCGGCCTGATTGGGGACGACACCGAAGCTGTGTCCCGCAACAAGGCCAAGGAGCACGAAAAGACGATCGTGCCGGTGCGCTGCGAGGGCTTCCGCGGCGTCTCGCAATCACTCGGCCACCACATCGCCAACGATGCGATCCGCGACTGGGTGTTCGAGAAGAAAGACGTCGAGTTCGAGGCCAGCCCGTACGATGTCAATGTGATCGGCGACTACAACATCGGCGGCGACGCCTGGGCTTCGCGCATCCTGCTCGAGGAGATGGGCCTGCGCGTGGTCGGCAACTGGTCGGGCGACGCTACGCTGGCCGAAATAGAGCGAGCGCCAAAGGCCAAGCTCAATCTCATCCATTGCTACAGGTCGATGAACTACATCTGCCGGCATATGGAGGAAAAGTATGGCATCGCCTGGATGGAGTACAATTTCTTCGGCCCCTCCCAGACGGAAGCCTCTCTGCGCAAGATAGCCAAGCATTTCGGACCGGAAATCGAGGCCAAGGCCGAGGCGGTCATCGCCAAATACCGGCCGTTGGTAGATGCCGTCATCGCCAAGTACCGGCCGCGCCTCGAAGGCAGGACGGTGATGCTCTATGTCGGCGGGCTGCGCCCCCGTCACGTCGTAACGGCATATGAGGATCTGGGCATGGTGATCGTCGGCACTGGCTATGAATTTGGCCATAACGACGACTATCAGCGTACGGGCCATTACGTGAAGAAGGGCACGCTGATCTATGACGACGTGACTGGTTACGAGCTGGAGAAGTTCATCGAGGGGATCCGTCCTGATCTCGTTGGTTCCGGCATCAAAGAAAAGTACCCGGTCCAGAAGATGGGCATACCGTTCCGTCAGATGCATTCCTGGGATTATTCCGGCCCGTATCACGGCTACGACGGCTTCGCCATCTTCGCCCGTGACATGGATCTGGCCATCAACAACCCAGTCTGGAACCTCTACGACGCCCCCTGGAAGAAAAAAGCCGAGCCGTCGGCGGCGATCGCAGCCGAATGAAAACCTGGCCTCCCGGAAGCCGGGAGGCCGTTGAACGCCTGTGGCCCTTTTGTCCGCGGGAGACTTGAAACGTTTCGACGTCCCTGTGCCGCCGTATGGCGGGCCAGATGGAGAAGAGGTAACCACCCATGCCGCAGTCGGCTGAAAAAGTTCTCGACCACGCGCCCCTGTTCCGCGAGCCGGAATACAGGCAGATGCTCGCCGAGAAGAGGCTGAATTTCGAATGTCCTCACCCGGACCAGGTCGTTACCGACCAAGGCGAATTCACCAAGACGTGGGAATACCGCGAAAAGAACCTCGCTCGCGAAGCGCTTGTCGTGAACCCCGCCAAGGCCTGCCAGCCGCTCGGCGCGGTGTTCGCGGCCGCGGGCTTCGAGCGAACCATGTCCTTCGTCCACGGCAGCCAGGGCTGCGTGGCCTATTACCGCTCGCACTTATCGCGCCATTTCAAGGAGCCTGCTTCGGCAGTTTCCTCCTCGATGACCGAGGACGCGGCAGTGTTTGGTGGCCTGAAGAACATGGTCGACGGGCTCGCCAACACGTACCAACTTTACGACCCGAAGATGATCGCCGTCTCGACCACTTGCATGGCGGAGGTCATCGGCGACGACCTGCACAGCTTCATCGAGAACGCCAAGGACGAAGGCTCGGTCCCGCGCGACTTCGACGTGCCCTTCGCCCACACGCCGGCCTTTGTCGGCAGCCATGTCGACGGCTATGACGTTGCGGTCAAGGGCATTTTGGAGCATTTCTGGAAAGGCGAGGAGCGAACGGAAGCCGAGGGAACCATCAACATCATTCCGGGCTTCGACGGCTTCTGTGTCGGCAACAACCGGGAACTCAAGCGCCTGCTCGATCTGATAGGCGTGTCCTATACCTTTATCCAAGACGCCTCTGACCAGTTCGACACGCCGTCGGACGGCGAATATCGCATGTATGACGGCGGCACGAAGATCGAAGACGTGAGGAAGGCACTCAACGCCGAGGCGACACTTTCGCTACAGCATTACAACACCCGAAAAACACTGGAGTATTGCGAGGGGGTAGGGCAGGCGACTGCCTCGTTTCATTACCCGCTCGGAGTCCAGGCGACCGACGACTTCCTGATGGAGGTCTCCGCGATTTCCGGCAAGCAAATCCCCGAGGCAATCCGCCTGGAGCGCGGCCGACTTGTTGACGCCATGGCGGACAGCCAATCCTGGCTGCACGGTAAGAAATATGCCATCTACGGCGATCCGGACTTTGTCTACGCCATGGCCCGCTTCATCATGGAGACGGGCGGCGAGCCGACCCATTGCCTCGCCACCAACGGCACCTCGGCATGGGAAGCGGAGTTGAAGGAACTGCTTGCATCATCGCCCTTCGGCAAGGACGCTCAAGTCTGGGCGGGCAAGGACCTCTGGGCCATGCGCTCGCTGCTCTTCACCGAGCCGGTGGACCTGCTGATCGGCAACTCCTATGGCAAGTATCTGGAGCGCGACACCGGCACGCCGCTGATCCGGCTGACGTTTCCGATCTTCGACCGGCACCATCACCATCGCTTTGCGCTCATGGGCTACCAAGGCGGGTTGCGCGTCCTGACGACGATCCTCGACAAGATCTTCGACAAGCTCGATCGCGAGACAAGCGAGACGGGCGTGACGGACTATTCGTATGACCTCACCCGCTAAGGGTGGCGGCCGGCTCTTCGGTGAGGCCGGTCGTCTTCCCGAAGGGACTTCGGAGACCAACGCAATGTCCTCGCTCAGAGCCAAAATCCAGGATGTCTTCAACGAGCCTGCCTGCGAGCAGAACCGCGGCAAGGATGCCAAGGCGCGCAAGGAGGGCTGTTCGAAGCCACTGACCCCCGGGGCGGCGGCCGGCGGCTGTGCCTTCGATGGCGCCAAGATCGTGCTGCAGCCGATCACCGACGTCGCGCACCTGATCCATGCGCCGCTCGCCTGCGAGGGCAATTCCTGGGACAACCGCGGTGCGGCTTCGTCCGGGCCAACGCTCTGGCGCACGAGCTTCACGACCGATCTCACCGAACTCGACGTGGTGATGGGGCGGGGCGAGCGGAAGCTCTTCAAAGCGATCCGCGAGATCAAGGAAGCGTATGGGCCGCCGGCTATCTTCGTCTATCCGACCTGCGTGACGGCGCTGATCGGCGACGACATCGAGGCCGTCTGCAAGCGCGCGGCGGAAAAGTTCGGCCTACCGGTGGTGCCGGTCAATGCGCCAGGCTTCGTCGGCTCCAAGAATCTCGGCAACAAGCTTGCCGGCGAGGCGTTGCTCGAGCATGTCATCGGCACGGTAGAACCGGACGACGCCGGACCCTATGACATCAACATTCTTGGCGAATTCAACCTCTCGGGTGAATTTTGGCTGGTGAAGCCGCTGCTGGATCGGCTCGGCATCCGGGTGCGCGCCTGCATTCCGGGCGACGCGCGTTACTTCGACATTGCCTGCGCGCACCGCGCCCGGGCGGCTATGATGGTGTGCTCGACCGCGCTCATCAATCTCGCCCGCAAGATGGAGCAGCGCTGGGACATCCCGTTTTTCGAGGGCTCCTTCTACGGCATCACCGACACCTCGGAAGCGCTCCGACAGATTTCTCAGCTGCTCGTGAAGAAGGGTGCCGATCCGGAGATCCTCGGCCGCACCGAGGCATTGATTGCAGAGGAGGAGGCGATCGCTTGGAAGAAGCTCGCGGCCTACCGGCCAAGGCTCGAAGGCAAGCGCGTGCTGCTCAACACCGGCGGTGTGAAGTCCTGGTCGGTCGTCCATGCGCTGATGGAGATCGGCATCGAGATCGTCGGCACCTCTGTCAAGAAGTCGACCGTCGAAGACAAGGAGCGCATCAAGCAGATCCTCAAGGACGACAACCACATGTTCGAGCAGATGGCGCCGCGCGAACTTTACACCATGCTCTCAGAACACAAGGCCGATATCATGCTGTCGGGCGGGCGCACGCAATTCATCGCGCTGAAGGCCAAGACACCCTGGCTCGATATCAACCAGGAGCGCCAATACCCTTACGCCGGCTATGACGGCATGGTGGAACTCGTACGCCAGATCGACCTCGCCATTCATAACCCGATCTGGCGCCAGGTGCGGGAGCCGGCACCATGGGATTGCCAGCCTGCGGTGAGGGAGGAACTGCCGCGCACAAAGAGCGAGACCGCGACTGTCCAGGCTTTCAAGAAATTCGCCGGCACGATGGCCGACGAACTCGGCGAGTGTTGAGGAAAGCCGATGGTCCGCATCCTTCCCCAGACCAAAGCGGCGGCGATCAATCCGCTGAAGTCGTCGCAGCCGCTCGGTGCCGCCTTCGCCTTCCTTGGGGTGGACGGCGCAATGCCGTTGTTCCACGGCAGCCAAGGCTGCACCAGCTTCGCGCTCGTGCTCTTCGTGCGGCACTTCAAGGAAGCCATCCCCTTGCAGACCACGGCGATGGACGAGGTGGCGACGATCCTCGGCGGTGCAGACCATCTGGAAGAGGCGATCCTCAACCTCAAGGCCCGCACAAAGCCAACGCTGATCGGGGTCTGCACGACGGCGCTGGTGGAAACCCGGGGCGAAGACTGCGCAGGAGACATCGCCAATATCAGGCTGAAGCGCAGGGAAGAACTCGCGGGTACGGAGGTGGTGCTAGCCAACACACCGGATTTCGACGGTGCGATAGAAGAGGGTTGGGCCAAGGCGGTCACCGCGATGATCGAAAGGATTACGCGTCCCGGCGAGCAGGCGCGGCAGTCGAAGAAGATCGTGATCCTGCCTGGCTGGAACCTCACTGTGGCTGATATCGAGCATTTGCGTGAGATGGTTGAAAGCTTCGGACTGAAGCCCGTGATTCTGCCGGACGTCTCCGGCTCGCTCGACGGGACGGTGCCCGACCGCTGGGTCACGACCACCTATGGCGGCACCAGTGTCGAGGATATCCGTGAACTTGGCACGGCCGAGCAATGCATCGTCATCGGTGAGCATATGCGCCGCCCGGCCGAGCTGCTCCAGAGGTTGACCGGCGTGCCTTACGTGCTGTTCCGGTCGCTGACTGGATTGAAGGACGCCGACCGGTTCGTCTCGCTTCTCTCTGCGGTTTCGGGCGCGGGGGCGCCGGCTGGGGTGCGCCGTCGCCGGGCGCAGTTGCAAGACGCCTTGCTCGACGGACATTTCCACTTTGGAGGCAAGAAAATTGCGATCGCTGCTGAACCAGACCAACTCTACCAACTCGCGAGCTTCTTCATCGGAATGGGCTCCGAAATCACGGCGGCGGTCACCACGACCGCTATGTCGAAAATTTTGGAGGAAGTACCGGCGCAGTCGGTTCAGATCGGCGATCTCGGCAATTTGGAAGCTCTTGGCGCCGACGCTGATCTTCTCGTCACCCATTCCCATGGCTACCAGGCGGCGCAGCGCCTCGGCATTCCGCTCATGCGGGTCGGCTTCCCGATCTTCGATCGGCTCGGCAGCCAGCACAAGCTCACAATCCTCTACCAGGGGACCCGCGACCTGGTTTTCGAGGTTGCCAATATTTTCCAGTCTAACTGGCAGGCGCCGACACCTGAAGAACTTGATCCCCTCCGCAAGCGAGAAACGCCAGATGGCCCCCGTCCGCCGCCTCTCGCTCGTCACTGACGAGGTTCACGCACCGACGCCGGAACGCCAAGCCGGCGCATTGCGCGTGGCGATCGCCACGCAGGACATGAAGAACCTCAACTCCCATTTCGGTTCGGCCAGGCGCTTTGCCGTCTACGACGTGGGACGCGAGGAGTGGAATCTCGTCGAGGCCGTGGCCTTCGATGACGTTTCCGACGAGAGCGGGAAGCATCGAACTGAGGGCGACGACCGCATCACCCCGAAGGTGGAGGCGCTGAAGGGCTGTCATCTCCTGTTTTGTCTGGCGATCGGCGGACCTTCGGCAGCCAAGGTTGTTTCGGCAAAAATTCATCCGATCAAAGTGCCGCACCCCCAAACCATCCAAGAGGTGCTGTTGCGTACGCAGATGATGCTCAGGACGTGTCCTCCCCCTTGGCTGCGCAAGGTGTTGGCGCAGGCAGGTGTCGCCGAACAGAAACCGTCCTTCGAGGACGAGGACTGAAATGAGGAGTGGGCGAAATGTCTGACCCCGTGGTTACCCCTGCTGTCGCCGAAGACGAGGCGGCCCTTGCCACCCCGTTCGTCAAATGTCTCGTGCGGCTGGTCCGGGCTCATGATTCCCACGGGTCTTGGGAAGGCAAAACAGACGCCGAACTTCTGGCTGACTTCATCGTCACCAAGGAACAGCGCCGTGCGATCCCGATCATCGGCGATCCCGATCCCGACGTGCTGTGGAGGCTCGAGATTTTTTACGCCGCCGTCGGGCTTGCGATCGAGGAGCGCTCCGGCCTGATGGCATCGCCGATGATGGAGATGAGCCATGAGGGCTTTGGGCGCGTGGTTTTCACGGCAGGGCGGTTGGTCGTTTTGTCGAAGGCCCTGCGCGACGTTCATCGGTTCGGCTTCGAGACGTTCCAGAAACTCGCCGAGGCCGAAACGAAACTGGTCGACGCTGCGATCGCAGCCATCGAAGCCTATCCCGAGGTGGCACGAGCGTGATGGAACCGGTTCGAGGGAAGGAGATCGTGTCACACCTTGAGGCGCTGCATAGAAGCTCCGGAAACCCTCGCGGGCGGGGCTGCGAAGAAGGAATGCGCAACCCTCGCCGAGGACCTTCCCATCAACTTGAGCGAGATCAAGGCCGTCACCAGGAAAACGTTCGAGTTTTTTGCCGAGGGGACGATGCCAAGGAGAGAACTCGCCGCATTGGAGAATTCATGATGACGAGCCCTTCCGTTACCCGCGACGTCCAGAAGGATCCCGGAATATGCGACCGCTATCAACGCGACGACCTGCATCGGTTGCTGTCGCGGCCTCAAGATCTGCTGGCGCGAGGTCATGCAACTTCACGGCATGGATCAGGCGGGTGATACCGTCGGCTTCTGCGCCGCCCAGGGGGACGACCTCTATGCCGAGCTCAATCAACCCATGCGACCGAGGCAGAATTGATGGTTTAAACGGGGCAGCACCGATGAAGCCACTCGTCCTGATCTGTTCGGAAGATCTGGAGTTCTATCTGGTCCACAGCCACGTCCTCCAGGTGGATGGCTTCAGGATTGAACTGGCCAGAAGCGTGGAGGAAGCGCTGGCATTAGCCAGTGAACGGGAGCCGCAGGCCGTGGTGCTGGATTGCCAGCCGGCAAGCTCGACAGGGTCCACCATCTGTGCCCAGCTCAAGGCGGAGTGCCGGAACGGAGGCCTGCTGGTTATTGCCCTGATCGCGCCCGGCGCGGGGAACCAAGAATTCGATCTCTTGAAGGCAGGCATTGACGAAAGTTTTGTGCGGCCAATCGCACCGGCCAAGCTGCTCGACTGTCTACGGGCGAACCTGGCGCTGGCGAAACCCGGTTCAAACGGGATTGCAAACGGCGGCAGATTACTCCGCTGTGGCAGCCTTGAGATGAACGTCGATGCCCGCCGAGTCCGCGGTAACGGCCAAGACATCCACCTTGGACCGATCCAGTTCAAGCTGCTGCGGCATTTGCTCGAGACTCCCGGCATGGTGTTCAGCCGAGTCGAGTTAAAGAACGCAGCTTGGGGGGAAAAGATCCATGTCGGGGAACGCACCGTCGATGTCCATATCAGCCGGATCAGAAAGGAGCTGGAGAGGACATCGGCCGGCAGCGTCATTCGAACCATCAGGTCCGACGGCTACTCGCTGGAGGAGGCGGACGTTGAGCCTGAAGCTGACGGTGAATAGGCATCAGTGCGCTGCCACTCGCATCTCCGTCGTGCTGGGGCGCAAGTCTAGCGGCCTCGAACGCGCTTACAAGTACGACATACGCAGAACACATACTCAGAAAGAAGCAGTCAGATGGCTTTCAGAAGCGTGCTCAGTGTGACGGGAGCTGACCACTCCGATCAGGAGGTCAGAACAGCTGCCAGCTTGTGTGCCGAGGTCGGAGCGCATCTTTCCGTACTGATCATATCGCCTCCGCCGCGCGTTATGTCGCCTCCGCTGCTAAGCGATGGCATGCACGCGTGCCCTACGCAACGCGCCCAGGCCATTGCCAGACTGGACAAACGGTTTAGGCAGATCGAAAGATTTTCACAGGACATGGCCAGACTGGAAACAACATCCAGGGAAATTCAGAAACAGCTGAGAGCCATGCGGCTTTGCTATGACGTCGATACCCACTACTGCGATCAGGCCAGCGTCGGTGACGCGGTGCGACAGCGGGCGCTCTGCAACGACCTGACAATCGTCGGCCCCGCACTTCTCAACGACATTAATCTCGGACCCCTTGTTATCAACGGCAGCCTGTTCGATACCGGAAAGCCGGTGCTTGTCGTGCCGGAGGGCGCTGAGGCGACTCTATCGCCACGGCGCGTGCTGGTCGGCTGGGATTCGCGAGTCGAGGCGTCCCGTTCGGTTCGGGAAGCGCTGGATCTGCTAGCCGGTGCTGAGGAAGTTCGTGTCGCACTAGTCGATCCGGAGGCGACCTGCACCGGAAACGGCGCCGAGCCAGGAGCCGACATCGCTGCCTATCTCACTCGGCACGGTGCTCGGGTGTCGGTTGACCGGCTGCCGAGCGCCGGCAAACCAGTGGCCACGGTGCTCGCGCAGCACGCAATCGACACGTCTGCCGACATGATAGTGATGGGCGCTTATGGCAGCCGACGGCTGCGCGAGCGGCTCTTCGGTGGCGTAACGAGATGGATAGTGGGGAAGCCGCCATTGCCGCTGTTTTTGGCTCGCTAACGGGTTTTGAAGCAGCACCGATGCTGTTCGAAGCTCTACTCCCCTGGGTCACCTATGCTGATGCCAAGTCGGAGAAAGGCCGCGGCAAACGCGCCCAGTTTCGCGAAGCTGCTCGGAGCCAATCTGCACGCGCCGTCGCCGAGAACATCCCGGACGTCTGTTTGATAGCGCGCGTTCGCGGGGCTGCTCGCCGGGAGCTGAACAACGCGATGACCGTGCCGTGGCCGAGGCCCTCAACTGCGAGTCGGGACGGTCGGGCTCTTGCCGGAGTCGGCGGGAATTGATGGCATCAATCACGTTGTCATCGCCTGGGATGGTAGCCGGGTTAGCAGCGAGAACGGCCGCGTCTTCAGTGTTTTCTGTCTGCCCGGCCAATCGCGTGGCGAGCGAGCGGCCTTGAGGCTGGTCAAAATTCCGACAACGCTCACATTCGCACCAGGCGATCCCTGCAGCGCCTGAGCACAGGGAACATAGAAAATATCGGAACAAAGCAGGAATCCCGCAGAGTGCACCGACCGGCACATGCCGGCACTCATCCTGGCCTTTTCGCCACGATCATCATCGTCAATCTGAGGATGGGGGTATTGGCGAGCCGAAGCTGGACCGGCTTCGTTGTGAAAATTCCCAGGTCGCCAGCCAGTTCAATCGCAGGGCGGGCGAGGGGGCACAGGCCGCGCTCGGATGGAACAGCCCTTTGCAATCGCAAATGGCGAGATCCGCTGCCGCCTGAGGGACCGGAACTGCAAGACTCTCAAGCCGGTGGCGTGAAGCGGACGATGATGACGGGCTTGGCGGCAGCCAGCGCAGTCATGATGTCCATCTGCTCGGTCCCTCGGCCCGAATACATGTGGAGTCGTCCGTGGCCAGGCTTTCGGGCCGGCCCGAAGCGCTAGAGGCATGTCCAAAACCGGACAGCGGCAGGAAAACATGTCGGGTTCAATACAACCGGCCATCTTGGCAGATCGAGGCTTTTGAACGCAAAATCATGGGGTTAATGCGCGCTGAGCGCGCTGGCACGGCCCTTGCGAATTGAGATGCGGCAACACTGAGGAAGGCTGGCTGCACGCAAACGCGCGAGACGAGCGATGCTCTCCTCTCCTTGAACCCGTGTGCCCCTCTCTAAGAGGCAAACAAGCTCGCGCCTAAAGTCGCGCAACCTTTGGCCATAGCTTTGGAGAACAACATGGTATTGCAAATGGGGTCCCCGGCTCCTTCGATTAAAGTCGAGAACTGGCTGCGTGGCGAGCCCCTCACGAGCTTTCAGCCCGGAAAAGTGTACATCGTCGAATTTTGGGCAACTTGGTGCGGCCCATGTGTGGACGCGATGCCCCATCTGATGCAGCTGCAGGAGAAATACAGGGACAGCGGCGTTGAGATCATCGGAGTCGCGGCTTCTGAAAACGCTCCAACGGCCGATGAGGCCCGAAGCAATCTGGACGCTTGGTTGACCGAAAAGTTCTCGAATCTGAACTTTCGAATGGCGTTCGACTCCACAGGCGAAATGAAAAAGCTTTGGATGGAGCCCAGCTTTTCTTTCTGGATTCCGACCAGTTTCGTGGTCGACCGAGACGGCCACATCGCCTTTATCGGTGGCCCGGCGAAACTCGATGAGGTTTTGCCGAAGGTGCTCAACGGCAGCTGGCGCTCCAGCGATGAAGCGAAAGCCGCCGATAAGGAGCGTATCGCCGAAAGCGAACCCATAGCGCGCGAACAAGCGTTGACGAAGCCGATCAATGCTAGATTTCGGGCGGCGGTGAAGACAGAGGATTGGAAGACGGCGCGCTCGGCAATCGAAGAGGGCATTGCCTTGTTGCCGGACAACCTCAATTTCCGCCTGGCTCATGCGAATCTGGTGCTTCACAAAATGCACGACATGTGGACCGGCTTGCCCCTCATGCACCAATTGGTTCGCGACGCGATCGACAGAAACTCCGAGGACTGGATGATCGCGGCGCTAGAGCAACTCTTCCAGCCGAACTATGATCATTCGCGCTTTCCATCTGCTGAGCGGTTCGCGATGGGCAAGGAGTTGTCCGAACACATCCTGGTACTCAATCCCCCGCAAGGCGAAGGCCCAAAGTTCTGGTCTTATCCGGCGGTCGCTCGTTACTATCATGAGAGCGGCAACAAAGATCGGGCGATCGAGTTGATCGAGCTGGCACTGACGTCGCTGGACGGTCCGGAGCCTATCCCGGACAAACTGAAACAGCACCTTCTACCGGAGTTGCTGCAGGCTCTGGCCAACTACAAGGATGAGAAGGTTTGTCACGGCGCTCTCTGCGCGGCACCGCAAAAGAATTTTTTGCCGAAGGTGTCAAAGCGCCGCCCGTAAAAGGGGGTGACGGTTGGAATGTATACTGTCCAATTCGTCCATTTCCCTGGCGCGGCCGCAGCAAGTCGGTTCCATGCAGCACAGTGTGGATCGCTTGCAGCGGGTTCGAGGCTCCAATCTTGCGATCACCTCCGGCCGCATCACGGCGGAAGCGATGCTCGACGCGAATTCCGGCCGGGGTGGAAGACCTCGCACTCGAGGACGCGTTCAAGGTCGGCCACTGGGACATCCATTGCGTGGAATCGGCCGCCCCGAGCCGGGCGCCAGCTGCGCAAGTCTGCCCGAAGTAGGCGTCCCCGAAAACAGACATCGTGCTTCGAGGAAGAGGACTGAAATGAGGAGAAGGCGAAATGTCTGATGCCGCGGTCAGCCGGGCTATCAACGAGGCCGAGGCGGCCCTTGTCATGCCTTCTGTCAGATGCCTCGTGCGGCTGATCCGTGCTCAAGACTCCTACGGCTCGTGGGAAAGGCAAATCGGACCCCACGCTGCTGGCCGACTTCACCGTCACCAGAAAACAGCGCCGTGCGATCCCTGTCATCGGAGATCCCGATCCGGACGTGCTGTGGAGGCTCGACATGTTTTACACCGGCGTGGGGCTTGCGATCGAGGAGCGCTCCGGCCTGGTGACACCGTCAATGATTGAGATGAAACCCATGGGGGCTTCGGACGATTGCTTTTTACGGCCGGGCGGTTGGTCGCTCTGTCGAGGCATCCACCGGTTCAGCTTCGAGACGTTCAGGAAGCTCGGGGAGGCCGGTACGAAACTGGTCGACGATGCGACTGCAGCCATTGAAGCCTATCCCGACGTGGCACGGGAGTGAAGAAACCGATTTCGAGGAAGGATTTATGTCAAAGCTAGATGAGATGAGGAAGAAAGTCCGAAAGCTTCAGCTGCGCGCGGCAATTGCCAAGATGAAATTGAGCGACCTCGTAGAGAAGCTCCCGGGAAAATGGACGGAGATAGTGGAAGTTGCCGAGGAAGCGTCGGCCGTTTTTGCCGAGTTGGATAGTGCCAGGAGAGAGCTCGCTGCAATGAAAAAGTCACGATGACGAGCACATTCACCACTCGCGACGGCTCCGGATGGGTGCCGGAATATCTCACCGCTATAGATGGCACGACGTGCATCGGCTGCGGCCGCTGTTTCAAGGTCTGCTCGCGCGAGGTCATGCATCTTTACGGCGTCGATGACGCGGGTGAAATCCTCGGCGCCTGCGACGGTGAAGACGACGATTTCGACGGCGAGCTCAATCGCATGATCATGGTCGTCGACCATGCCGGCCGCTGCATTGGCTGCGGAGCCTGCGGCCGCGTCTGCCCGAAGAACTGCCAGATCCATGTTGCGGCCGACCAGGTCGCAGCATGATCTGAGGAGACAAAACCAGGAAAACGGCGTTGCCCTTAAAAATCTTTTGTCGCCTCCTGGGGCTGGTGCTGTGCAGCAACGTTCTGATTGTCTACTTCGCTTCTCATTCCATCCGCACAGTAGTCGTCACGACGCTGGCTTGTTCGTTGCTCCTTCAGTTGGTTTATTTCGCAAGCGTGCTCTTTCTGATCTGGCGGTCTGGCTGCGTTAACCGAGCTGGCCAAAGGGCTGCGCATTTCGACAGTTGCAAGGAAGTGGGATCCGAGCCACCAGACCTTGATGAGGTGACGAATGAATCCGCAGATTTACTCCAGCGCGACCAAATGTTGGCCATATCGCTGCTGCTGCCTTGAGGTGCCATGACAAGGTCAGAGCTCAAGCTGGCGCAAATTTTGGACCAACCGTAAACATTGAGCAGATATTAGTCTAGAAGGAATACTGTGCATGAGAAGTCGATGGTGACCGCAATCCGGTCATTCTAGTTAATCCAGGAGATGCAGTTCTTGAACGCCATACGCATTGGGGTAGTCTCTCGCACGCCGGCGTGCGGTTGCAACTCTCAATGACGAACGAGGCGCTGTAAATAGTAATGGGACTTCTGGTGCCGGATAATGCAGATGACGGTCAAATCAAAGACGCCTCTAGACTAGAATGAATCGTGAATGGCCAATTCAGCTCCATCGCGTGTTGCCGGAGAGAAAATGCTGGAAAAGTTCGAACGCTATCCGCTCACATTTGGACCCACGCCCATCGAAAAGCTCGACCGCCTCTCCAAGCATCTGGGGGACAAGGTGGAAATCTACGCTAAACGCGAGGACTGCAACTCCGGTCTCGCGTTTGGCGGAAACAAGCTGCGCAAGCTCGAATACATTATCCCCGATGCGATCGCGTCAAATGCCGATACGCTTGTCTCCATCGGCGGCGTGCAGTCCAACCACACGCGGATGGTCGCCGCGGTCGCCGCCAAGATCGGCATGAAATGTCTCCTGCTTCAGGAGAGCTGGGTACCACATGAGGACGCCGTCTACGACCGGGTCGGCAACATTCTCTTGAGCCGGATCATGGGAGCAGAAGTGCGCCTTGTCGACAAGGGCTTCGATATCGGCATCCGCCGCAGTTGGGAACAGGCGCTCGATGAAGTCAAGTCAAGGGGCGGCAAGCCCTACGCGATACCGGCCGGGGCCTCAGTTCACAAATATGGCGGGCTTGGGTACGTCGGGTTCGCGGAGGAGGTGCGCACCCAGGAAAAACGGCTTGGGTTTGGCTTCGACTACATCATCGTTTGCACGGTCACGGGCTCCACGCATGCCGGCATGCTCGTCGGGTTCGCCAAGGACGGTCGACAGCGCAACGTACTCGGTATCAACGCCTCCGCCACCCCCGCCCAAACCAAGGCGCAGGTGCTAAGTATTGCCCGGAATACTGCGAAGCTCGTCAAGCTTGGCATGGAAATCGTGGACGATGACGTGGTGCTGCTCGAGGGATACGCGTCTCCCGGTTACGGCCTTCCGTCCGAGGCAACGAAGCAGGCCATCCGCCTGTGTGCGCGGCTCGAGGGTATAATTACCGATCCCGTCTACGAGGGCAAATCCATGCAAGGGGTGATCGATCTCGTCCAGAAAGGCTTCTTTCCAGAGGGATCGAGGGTGCTCTACGCGCATCTCGGCGGCGGGCCAGCCATCAACGGGTACAGCTACACCTTCCGCAACGGCTGACGCTCGACAGATTGCGATTTCGCCGTCCTGGCGTGCCGGCGAAGCGCTCAAACTAGGTGCGAGGGCCGCCCAGCAAACCGATGGAGCCGGGGTTTGATTGCCACCCAACGCGAAGCTGACTGAGTTCATTTGCAAAATTTTGATCGATGGAAAACGAAAATCCGCTGAGAGTATTAACATTGAATATTAGACGCCTAGTTAATAAGACGGTGTCATAGATAGAATAATTCGGTATATGCCAGCGCGCGAATAAAGCTCCGTCCTAATTAAACGAGTAAATTGTTGCTTGAATACTCGGGATTGGCCAAGAGCCCCAGAAAGTGGAGGCATATCCGAAGATCTTACAGGAACTGGGCTCTGCCATCCCGGGCGGCAGGGTTTTGGAAATAACGCCTACCACCGGCTGCATCGTCGGATGTTCTTATTGTCCGCAGGACAAGTTCGCCCATCGGCAAAGAACGATCTCTCATGTGAAGCATCTTCGTCTTGAGGATTTCAAGCGATGTCTGGCGCGCGTTCCAACTTCCGTCGACATTAGTTTCGCCGGGTACTCCGAGCCTTGGCTCAATCCGGATTGCACCGAAATGGTCGAGCACGCTTACGCCAGAGGCCATGGCATCCGGATTTTCACGACGCTTGTAGGAATGAAGGGGCGGGATCTACACCGCTTGCAAGCGATGCGCTCAAGGGTATTCGTGGTCCATGTTCTCGATGATGGCGCATACATGAATAGCCGTCTCGTCGGTGACAAGTATCTCGCTTTGATTCGTCAAGTGGTCGACACAGACATTGCCTGGATTCGGTTTATAGTCCTGGGCGAGGTCCATCCGGATATCGTCGAGATATTCCCTGCCGAAGCGCTACTTCGCACGCGGCCGGTGAGTAGCATGGGTGGAAGCGTCAACCCTAAGACCGTTGAACCGGCAGCCAATCATAGGAGCACTCACATGCGTGGACGAACGACAGTATCGGAATGTTCTTCTTCCAAACGGCGACGTTACTCTCTGCTCCAAGGATTTTGAACGGCGCCACGTATTGGGCAATCTTCTGCGCGACGAATACGAAGATCTCTTGCGCCTCCATCTGTTTCGCGTGAAACCCGGTCGGTGGGCACTAGCTAGTCTAGTCAAGCGACCGGCGTCGCCGCCAAGGCGTGGGAATCCTTGATGCGCCGTCGTGAGGCTTGCTCAATGCCGTCTGCTGATCGAGGGTGTTCATGACAGTTCCTCCGTGTAGGGGCAGTGGGTGATCGGCGGCGCGCCGGTCGGTGCCTGCTGCCGCCTCGCAATACGAGGCGAAGAAAACATTTTTGTGCTGTTTTCAGCTATTTGGCGTCAGGCATGAATGCTGCTCGTTTCAGAGAGCTTGCGATGCTGACTAAGCTCGAGCTGGCGAACCACGTCCTCGTAATTGACAAGGCGGCGAACCTGCCAATCATGCTGTTCAACTATCCGGTCGCAGGCTGGATCATGATCTCGAGTTCCTCGGTCGCGGGTGCTGCAACGGCACGGCCAAAAGCATGATCTACGTGATGCTGTTTGCTGACCTGGCGGTTCCGCAGGCACCGGAAGCTCGCCACGCGCTGCCTGTTTGCTGAATCCAGACGATCATCTCTTAACTGGCGCCGCCGCCGTTGGAGCAGAAAGCGTTGGGCTCCGAGATTGTTCTCGGAAATGGCGTGATCGACCACTCGATCAAGTCGACGGCACTCTGAAGTACCGCTTCGGTCCGAGCACGGCTCGGTGAAGCGGCGCTGACATATCCGATACAGTCTCGGTAATCGCCTTTCCTGACGATCGCCGTCTTTGGTTCAAAATAAAGCTTGACCTCGGCGACACCTTGCACAGCAGCTGCCCGACCGACACCGCCAATCGAGTCGAGCGTGCCATCGCGATCAACGACCAGGAATCGCGCGGCCGCAGTGTGCGAATGATTTCTGCGCAAATTCCATTCCTCGCCGATGACAAGTCTGATGTGCTCGGTGATTAGATCGACACCGTAAGCCAACTGAACCAGTTGAGGGTCGGGCGCGCCAGCAAGACGCGGATTGACTTCAATGACGACTGGGCCAAGTTTCGTCCACCGGAGTTCAATGTTCGTTGGCCCCCAGCCAAGGCCGAGAGCTCGCAAACAGCTCAGCGAAACAGCGGCGATACGCTCATGCTCGTCATCAGTCAGCACGGCCGGAAAGGTGAACTCACGATAGACGAAATGCGGTGGGGGGCTGAAGTCAGCAGTGCCGATCCCAATGATCTCATTTCCCATTGTATGAGCGGTATAATGGGACCCTTGTGCGAATTCTTCGACCAGTATCCTCGGCGTAGACCGCCATATGTGCTTCCCGCTCAACAGATAGGTTGTATGTTCGATTACCTCTTCGACGTTGCGGCACAATCGGACACCGCTGCTGCCGCTGCCTACGGCTGGCTTAAGGATCACCGGCAGGCCAATCTCCGCGGCAGAGCGTTTTACGTCCGTTGCATTCGCTGCCACGCGATAAGCAGGTACTGGAACTCCGGCCTCCGCGAGGAGCTGACGTTGAGCGAATTTGTCGCAGCATCGTTCAATCGATGCGGGGTTCGGTCCCGGTAGATCGAAATACCGGCAGAGCTTGGCAACTGTCGCATAGACCGACTCCAAGGCGCCCGTGATCCCGGCAATGTCATAGATCGTCTGTAACCGGCAACACTCGTGGATCAGCGCATCGAGATTGGCTGTATCGACACGGATTGCCTCGTAGCTTTCCGCCGCAAGATAGTCATAGCGAGCTGGATCAGCCGATAGGGTAATTGGATGAAGACCAAGACGCTGGGCCGTTTGCACGTATAGCAGACCCGTACCCAGTTTATTGCCTTCAAGCAGGATGAGCGCTCTTTTTGCCATCGATTGTTGACTCCGAGTTTACAAGCTGTGCGGCGGTCCACGCGTTAATCGGCATCAGCTTTCTTCAGCCGTGCCTGACTCAGGCTTTGCAGTGAGGCTGCCATCGAAATACTGGGGAACGTACCATTGTTAGTGGTTTGCGATCGCCAAGATTCTGTGAACTTATTTGAAGGATCTGTTGCAACGTTTTGGTTGCTGGCCGGGGGCACGGAGGGCCTCGGTAAATTCGGAGGGTTGGGTGTTCAAGGGACGCCAGGTTGGCCAGTCTGCAATCCTGCTTTTGCGTGCGCGGGTTACCTGGCCTAAATGTCAGCTGGGTGGTCTGAAGCAGATGATGGCCTAGCGAGGCATTGCGTCGATCACACCACAAACTACCGTTGGATCGTTCGCTTCTCGCCTCTATTGCTGGACCGCTTCAACCGGCGCAAGCGAACCAGCAGATGGCATATCGACGAGTTGGATAGTCGCTATCAGGGGGAAGAAGCACTGGATGTCGCCGGCCGTCGATGCAGATGGTCATGTCCCGGACGCGCTTGTGCAAAGCCGAAGGGAAGGCAAGCCGCACTGCGGCTGATGTGCAAGCAAGTTGTCAGGTTATCTGCTGCAAATCGGGACGCGGCTGTCTCTATCACAATACGCAGGTGTATACGATCGAATACTTCCTTCGCTTGCGCAGGAGCCCCTTGGCGGAGACAAAATCCAAGAATCCGTCGGAACCGAGACGGCTAACGCTTCGCGAAAGGGGTGCGGGCTGACGCCGAGTTTGCGCGACAAATGGGTTGGGTCGCCCGGCCTGATCTCGTATGAGATAACCATGTCCTGAACCTGCCAATTGCTACACAATTTTTGTGCTTTGCGGGAAAGCGTGGATTTCCCCTCGTCGGCTGGTTTGAGAACTATGATTGTAAATCAGCTGCTTCGACGGACGTTTTCTCGCTTGGCACATCTCCTGCGTTGATGGCGGCATACAAACTGAAGGAGCCCAAAATGTCACGTGTCGCGAAGTTCACGAATTCGAGCGCCGTCGAGGAGTCCCCCGATCTTTCTCTGAGGGAAAAAGAGTGTATTCTATGGACGGCAAAAGGAAAATCGTCGTGGGAAATAGGAGTTATTCTAGGGGTATCCAAAAATACTGTCGATTTCCATATAAAAAACGTTATGAGAAAATTGGATGCTACTAGTAGAACGGTCGCTGCTATAAAGGCAGTACACTGCGGGATGATCGAATTGTAGAAGCCGCGTTGAAGAAATTTCATGCTAAAGTCCCGTCCTTGTGCTTCAAGAGGTTTGGATTCTTGAGGCGACATTATGCAGGCGACATTATGCGTCAACATCGGTTGTTATACGAGGTTTTCTGAACCTGCCTCTTCGGAGCAGTGGCTGAAGTGATCCAGATCGGGAAATGGTGACGGTGGGCGGCGATGCACACTAAAGCAGATAGACCTCCGATTGATCTGCAAAAAAGTGTACATCGCCTGCGATCTGCCGAAGCTGTTCTTTCGGGGCCGCTGTCTCTCTCAACAACTCGCGATTGCGTCGCCTGGTGGCCTCTGAGAATGGAAGTCCGGCACTGGACAGGTAGCGAATAGCCCCCTGTGGATCTCGAACTGGGATGACGTCTCCCATCGTGAAAATACTGGGACTGAAGGGAACATCGAGCCTTCCTGCTTTGAACGCCTCCACTATGGCCTTGTGAAAATCCCTGGCCCCGACGATCGGATCGACCAGCTCAATGACCTCGCGCTCGATCCAACGCATCTCTTCTGTAATTGTCGCTTCGTCAAGTTCGATGAAATCGAATATTCTCGCCAGAGCGCATCTGGTCAACCGGATCCCGTCGACGTTAGCCTCCACCGTTGGGATACCGAGCGCCTCTTCGTAGGTCTTTGTGACAACCTTTGCGGCGGCTCCAAGCTTCGCGACCAACCCTCCGAGCAGGATAAGAGCGCTCGCCTTTGCCTTGTCTCGGGGAAACGGCCCCATGTATTGATGCAGAACGGGATAAACGCGCGGTCCGGGGGGCAAATATCGCCGTGCGAGCGAGTCGATCGATCGCAGCGCTGCAATATCCTGAAGGCTATTGCCGCCTTGAGGGTAAGCGATCAGCAGGCACTGTACTCCGTCGCGCGCGGCGCTAATTGCTTCAAGAAAGGTGATCGCCAAGGAAGTTGAAGGCGGGATCAGAACTGCTGTGAGAGTGCCGAACATCTCGCGCGACACAATGATATCTTGATCGGCGAGCTCTCCGCAAAGGCGGTCAATTCGTCGCCAAGAAGCAATTGATTCTTCAAGCGGGACTTTCTTGGCATAGGGCAGGTTGTAGGCGATGCCGCCGCCCTCGAAAGATGTAATTCCAGAAGCAATGGCAGTTTCGAAGAGATGGTCGGCAATTGGTGAGCCGTGGCGAATGTCAAGAGGCCGCTTCG
Source organism: Mesorhizobium sp. M0778 (assembly GCF_040320105.1). Taxonomy (NCBI): domain Bacteria; kingdom Pseudomonadati; phylum Pseudomonadota; class Alphaproteobacteria; order Hyphomicrobiales; family Phyllobacteriaceae; genus Mesorhizobium; species Mesorhizobium sp. M0778. Next base: position 22,026 of record NZ_JAMYPA010000041.1, read on the forward strand.
TTCGCTCGTTGAGATCGCGGCCTCTGCGCCAGCCGTGGGACACCAATGGATATCCGTTCAGGGCCGCGGGGTTCTTGTGAAGTATTCGGCTAGCATGATCAAACATTCCAAGCCGGGAATAGGAATCTATGGTGAGCGTCAAAATATCCGGATTGGCTTCAGCTTCGATCCTGGATAGAAGCTCCAGCATCTCTCCGTGGCCGCCGACGCCGGATCGAGGCTGAACGGCGACCGCCCCTGTGCCTTTCGCCTCTGCAAGTAGTTGCGCGACGCAGGGTTTGTTCAGGCTTTTTATGAAATTACATGTGTCTGCCAGAGTGGGGAGTTCGTGCGTTCGGGCCATGAGTTACAACTGCACTGTTTTGTTGTTATTTGATAGTAATTAAGAAACGGCGGTGACGACACTACCATCCTAGGTAGGTGAACGGGCCGAATTTGCCATTTAAAAACCGCTGAGCCACCGCTGGAGCCTGAGTAGACACGGGCTCGTGATGGTAGGTATGGACGCAGTGCTGCGGAACATCGTCTGATTGAGGAAAAATCATGCTTCAAGAGTGTCGCTCAAACTCGCTATTTGCCTTCGAAAACCTCGAGTCGAACGTGCGGTCATATTCGCGATCCTTTCCTGTTGTGTTCAGGAAGGCCGCAGGAGCCATTCTCGAGGACGAGAATGGTTTCGAGTTTGTCGATTTTCTCTCCGGCTCGGGCGTCCTTAACTACGGTCACAACGACCCCGACTTCCTGCAAGATGCCGTTCAATACTTGAAGTCAAATGGGATTATCCACGGGTTGGACATGGCGACGTCGGCCAAAAGGCAGTTTATGGAGTGTTTTGACGCGATAATTTTGCGCCCGCGCGGTCTGACATACAAATTTCAGTTTCCTGGCCCCACCGGCGCCAATGCCGTGGAAGCCGCTTTGAAACTCGCACGCAAGGTCACCGGACGGCACAGCATAGTTTCATTCACCAATGGCTTTCATGGAGTGAGTTTGGGTGCGCTTGCTGTAACGGGTGCTCGATACTACCGAGATGCGGCAGGTATTCCTCCAGCAGGCGCAGTGTTCATGCCCTACGACGGATACTGGGGAGCCGATAGCGATACTTCAGAGTATCTGGATAGGGTGCTTGCTGATGCAAGCAGTGGTGTTGACTTGCCGGCAGCCATCATTCTGGAAACCGTCCAGGGCGAGGGTGGCATCAAGCCTGCGAGCAAGGACTGGCTTCAGTCGGTCGAGCGGCTTTGCAGAAAGAACGGCGTCCTCCTGATTGTTGATGACATTCAGGCGGGTTGCGGACGAACAGGCAATTTCTTCGGTTTTGAGTTTGCCGATTTGTCGCCGGACATCATTGTTTTGTCGAAGTCCCTCAGTGGCTGTGGACTACCGTTGTCCCTTTTGCTGCTCAAACCCGAACTAGACGTTTGGCAGCCGGGCGAACACAGTGGGACTTTCAGAGGCAACAACCTAGCGCTTGTGACCGGGACTGCTGCGTTGCGAAAATATTGGACGAATCAAAAGCTGTCTGACGGTGTTGCGGAGGCGGAGCGCGTTCTGAACGAGCGGCTTCAGCAAGTCGCTCAAAGCAGCCGAGACCACAGCCTTTCTGTCCGCGGAAGGGGCATGATGCTGGGGCTCGATTGCAGTACAGGTGAGCTGGCCGAGAAAATCGTCCGCAGGGCCTTTGAAGGTGGGCTTGTGGTAGAGCGATGCGGCGCGGAGCACCAAGTTGTCAAACTTCTTCCTCCTTTGACGATTGACCGGCAGACGCTTCAACGTGGTCTGGACATTCTGGACAAGTCTGTGCACGCAAGCGCCTAAAGCGGATCGGGGCTACATCGGGGCTACGATTTATGGTGGGGCCAAGCGCGAGGATCTGGTGCAACGTGATTACCGGCGGTGTGGCACCGAGCCGCTCGACCAATTTCGGAGGGCAGCGATGTTCAAGGGACGGCAGTTTGGCCAGTCGTGATCCTGCTTTGCGTGCGTAGATACCTGTCTAGAGCACGTCCTGTTTAATCCGGTTCATATCCTGCGGCTTTGAAGTAGTTGGCACATTCGGCTGGGGTGAAGAGGTCGACGACCGCGCCGACCGCGTCCC
>NZ_JAMYPA010000042.1:0-20919 GCF_040320105.1 Mesorhizobium sp. M0778
GATGACAAGCACGGGACACGGAAAAGATGACCGCAATCATAGCACGAACGCTCGGAATCGACATCTCGAAAGATCGCCTCGACGTCCATCTCCTGCCGGAAGGCACCGGGCTGTTTGGAATGCGCAGTTACCATCATCGTTGCATCGATCAGAGATTGGAACGTTCAGCCCTTTGCCATTGAGAGCGCGGGCCGGGCATTCAGCCATGCCATCGCTACCGATCCACTTAGCCCACTGAGAACAGTGGCGGAACAGGTAGGGGTCCGAACCCGGATCGCGCTGAAAACAGCGGCGTAACAGCAGCGGCGGCTGACCCTTTTGAACCTTTTGAGTGTTCGCTGTAGGGCGCTTATCCAAATGTTCGGCCGCTCGTCGGCGATTCAGTGAGGAAACAGGGGAGCGGGCTCGGAGTTGGCGCGAAAGGAAGCGGGTCCAAGAACATGCCGGCCAGTTCCTGAGGGCGTCAAGAAGCGACCTACGAAGCAGTGGGTTGGGCCAGGCGTGAAGCTGCGGATCAAGCACCTATCGTGGCGAACATAAGTATATACGCTATGCCCCGCTGCTGGGTTTCGACGATGAGAGCTAAGCCTATCTTTCCCAGCCCGCTGGCGGAAATCTGTCCGAAAGCGTACAATAGTAGATCGTCAGCAACAAAACATGGCCGCTGACGCTTAGGAGCGACCATCGCACTCTTGGCCCAACACAAGGCATTTGGTGTGATGTCAGAAAAACAAGGGCGAGCCCGCCTGAATCCAGAATTCGTAAGCGGACTTGCCCGGGAGTCCGGAGCAACCGAGCAGCAAATACGCGACATTGCATCTCTGGTCGGGCTCGATCGTGCCTCGATTTTGAGAGAAGCGCGTCTTTTGATTGCTGATCTAAGGCCGAAGCTTTAGGTTTTGCTTCGCTGCTGGGCTTCGGCGACGATCCGGAGCGTCCTGGGAAATAAGGCCCGCCTGCCAAATCCAGGAAAGGCCGGCGGGCCCCTATCAGCGCAGGAAGGGACTTTAGCTGCGCAGATACAATTTCTGGGGACTGTTTTGGAGCCTCATTTCTGGCTAACGACCATCAGCTTGCGACTATTCCAATTACCAAGAAGGTGATGGAGATGGCGAAAACCGGTGCAAGCAGCCAGCGAGCTTCGTGAACACTGTTCTCCATAGGCTCTCCTCCTTGAGGGACCGCAACGAGTACGAACAGACGCAGTTCCGGCCGGCGGCGTATGCGGGGCCATTGCGCACAGCAACTCAGACTAAGGTCCTACGCGCGGCAGACCGAAGGCTCAGTTCGGAACGTCTGCGGAAGCTGCAGGTTTGGGGAAGCTTTGGCGCGATGTTTTGCGCCCACGAGCCCACAAGGAGACAGCTATGAGAATTCATCTTTCCACCGCAGTCGCGGGATTCCTGCTGCTTGCAGGTGTCGGCGCCGTAGCCGCTCAGGACGTCGTCATCGAGCCTGAGCAGGAAACCGTCATCAAGGAATATGTCAAGAAACAGCCGCTCGCATCGGTGAAAGTCCCTGGAGTGGAGCTCAATATTGGTTCGACGTTGCCCGATACGGTCGAGCTTCATGAAGTGCCTAACGTCAAGAAGTATCGCTACACGGTCGTCGACGATCGGACCGTCGTTGTCGACCCGGGCACACGCAAGATCGTCAAGATCATCCAGTGACCTGACGACTGAGAAGACAGCCCGCCGTGCCGAAGGGTGCGGCGGGAAGCCAAGCATGAGCTCTCCAGAATGCGAGGCGCTGCAATGTCCCTCTCTCCCAGTCTATCCTCCGTTGGTCTGACTTTCCAATGCCCGCATTGCAACTTCGCCGTCGTCCGGAACGGCAGTTGGTTTCAGGTCGTTTCCCATTACAAATGCGATGGGTGCGGACGCGAGGTCCGGATTACCTACCCCGACAAGATTCCCGCTTCCCGCTAGTTCGCTGGCCCCGTGCCGTGCCATCGGATGAAAGCTGCATCCTTGCCGGTAATGTCCTTCACCGATTTCAACAGGGTTTCATGGACCGCTCGAAGCGCTCGATGGTGGTCGCAGGTAGGCGATAGCAGCGGCCGGACGATGCTCTTGTGAAGCTCTTCCGCAGCCGCCATGAAGCGGTCGATCTCGACCTGTGAAAGTTGCTTAGAAGGTTTGTGTCTGGCCATTTTTGCGATCTCCGTTTGAGGATCGCCGCAACGGGGCTATGAGGACCATATTCCTATTGTCTCAGCAAGGGGCGACTGAGAATTTTCCCCAAGGCTAGTTCTCTGCCTGAGCGACTTTCGCCCCAACTGAGCGCAGCGCCCATCTTCTCCACGCTGCGACGCGAATGGCATCTGGCGGACCGATGCGTCCTTGCATTAGCAAACTCTTAATACGTTGCGGCACTCTTTCTTGTATTTCATTACGGTTACAACGTGGGCGGGAACTGCCGCTTTTTGCGTTCACCATCATAGTGGGTGCTGGCTTTGGCGCCGCCTTGGCCTTCGTCACCTAGCTGACACGCCACGTTTGCTCGTCGTTCTGCGCCTTGAGGCTCGCCATGCAGGCGCCATTTACCTAATGGGCGGTGTAAGCTCCGTCCACCAGATGGTAGCTCCCAGTGATAAAGCTGGCCTGATCGGACAAGAGGAAGCACACAAGAGCCGCTACCTCTTCCGGTTTCCCGCGCCTGCCCATCGGCTGAAGGGCTGCCATGCGCCGGATGGCTAATGCCTCCATTTGCTCCGATAAAAGAGGCGTTTCGATCCAGCCGGGGCCGACGACATTGATCCGGATGCCCATCCTCGCATATTCAATCGCCGCAACCTTGGTTAGTCCAACGACCCCGTGTTTCGCTGCCGTGTATGCGGACGCAGTTGGCAAGCCGACGGAACCGAGAACGGAGGACATGTTCACGATGGCGCCTCCGCCTCGATCCAGCATGGCGGCGATTTCGTACTTCATGCAGTAGAAAACGCCAGTTAGGTTGACGTTTATCAGCTTGTGCCAGTTGTCGAGCGGATAGTCTGCCGTTGCTTTTCGAACGCCGTCCATACCTGCATTGTTTACCGCCATATCCAGTCCGCCGCATTTCTGGACAGTGAACTCGATCAGCTTTTCCACGGCTGCCGCATCCGTGACATCGACCGCAAAGTCGTAGGCCCTGCCTCCTTGCGAGCGTATCTCGGCGGCTTTGCAGTGCGCGGCCTCGGCATCAAGGTCGGCGACAACAACCTCGGCTCCTTCTTGCGCGAGTTGCCGTGAAACAGCCGCTCCTATTCCGGAGCCTGCGCCGGTCACAATCGCGACTTTACCACGGAAGTCAGGCTTCATCGTCTCTATCCTATGCCCATTGTGACATAACCGAACAGAGGCAGACGGTTATCGCAAGAAGTTTCGCTCCAATTCGCTTGTCAATCCTGTGAATTCACCTTGCCCCTTACCATCTCACCTGCGGCCGCATACGCTGGCAAACGGTTACACCAAGCAACCGGCCTGACTGGATTTCAAGGCACCACACAGCGAGACTTGGCCCGCATGCCTTGGAATGTTAGAGACGAGGGCGGCGGTAAGTTGACCAGTTTCTTAGCAGGTAGAAATGGAAGAACACCACATAGCGCGCCGGGGGCTCGTGCTGGGTAGTCTGGCTCTGATGGTTTCCGGATGTACGTCAGCGTTACGACAGGCGGCTGAGCCGATTTCATCCGCGTTCGCACCAAGGCGTGGCCTGGATCCTCGTTACCGACGGCAGCATGTGCGGTACTACGGAAACGAGCCGGCTGGAACGATCGTCGTCGATACTTCGCAACGTTTCCTCTATGCCGTCGAGACGGACGGTTGGGCGACGCGCTACGGCGTCGGCGTCGGCGAGCAGGGACTTTCGTTCAAGGGTACAGCGACCGTCGGCCGCAAGGCGGACTGGCCGTCGTGGACACCGACCGCCAGCATGATGAAGCGCAAGCCGCGCCTGGTGCAGTATGCAGGGGGGGTCCCTGGCGGACCAAACAACCCGCTTGGTGCGCGTGCCCTTTATCTCTATCGCGACAGGCGCGACACCCACTTCCGGATACATGGTACAAACGAGCCATGGACGATAGGCACAGCGGTATCGAACGGGTGCATCCGTTTGATAAATGACGACATTATTGACCTCTACGACCGTATCCCTTTGGGCACGACGGTGGTGGTTATTTGATGGTCTGAGATGCCCGGGCAGGCCTGATCTCCGTTGTGGTGAACCCTGCCAGCACGTCACCGTAAAGGTGCCGCCGGCAACCGGGTGCCAACTGTGTCATTTCTGCACTAGGCTTTGGTGTAGATCGCAGGTAACTTGGCGGGGCTGCATATTATTTGTGGCGCTTCTATAGGCTATTCCGCCCCCGGGGAAAGGATTGCTTGATGAGCAGGATCTTGATTGCAATGGTTGCCACGCTCGCCGTTGCCAGCCTGAGCGGCTGCGCGAACGGCTGGATCGGCAAAGGAAAGGGGAAGGCTCCTCCACCGGAACCCGCTCCGGTAGAGCAGCCCGTGATTAAATAAGGACCGGCTTTCGGTAAGTATGGGAGGGGCCGCCAGGCCCTTCCCCGTCGATACGCAGGGGCCAAGGCCGGATTCGTAGCCTACGTGCGGTTAGCGGGCATAGGCTGGCACTAGGTCTGCGGTCCTCGGAGTTCGGGATGAGATGACGCTTGTAAGTGGCCGTTCAACAATTGTGGCCCTGCTCGCGCTTGCCGCAGCGTCATGTCAGTCGCAGGACAACAAGCCCCAGCCGAGTTTCGTGTCCAATGATCGGGCACTAAGAACCGCGGCGATGCCGGCGAGCGCGGCGGCATCAACTCAAGCCCAACGGCATTTCATCGAGTTCCGCTCCCGGTACGCCCTTACCTACGGCCATTCCTTCGTGATTTTTGGACGATTGAACCAGGCGGGACGGATGGTCAACCCCGAAGTCGCGGGGCTCGCTCCGAAGTCCAGTGATCCCAATGTCTATGTTCTCGGCCATTTGGCGCCCGTGCCAGCCTCGACCGGGTGGACGGACGGCGACCTGGAAGATGCCTACCGATCGGCAAGCTGGCGAGTTTTGCTTACCGAAGCCGAATATAGGAAAGTCGTCGCGAGCATACGAAGGCTGCAGGCCAGTTCTCCGCTTTGGCACGCGTCGCTCTACAACTGCAACGCTTTCGTAGCGGACATCGCCAGATCCATGGGGTATAAGACCCCCGGTACCTGGCTCCGGCCGCAACAATTCATAACCAAGCTTCGGGAGATGAACGGGGGTTGAAATGCGATTGGCAAAACCCGCTTTCGCGCTCGTTCGCCCCGTTAAGTCCGAAAGGAACGCGCTCCGAATGTCTATCGGTCGACAACTCGGACGGTGACATCGTTGCGACGGCTTGCCGTGGTCCCAGATCGAGAAAAGGCTCCGGTGACCTGAAGTGAGCATTGCTGTAGCCTCAGTTGGCGAGATCATATGGGTGATCGGCATCGTTGCCTGGTACGTGACCCGGTATCCCTTCGAGCGCCGGGCAAGGCGCGTGCGAATTGTAGCGGGCGGCCGCTCAAGTTCCGACTCCGTCGGGCTTGCATCGGCTCTCCTTGGCCTCGCGATCCTGCCTGGCTTCTATGTCGCCACCGGCATCCCCGGAGCGGCTGACCATCCGGCCAGCGCGTGGTCCGTGGCGCTCGGAACCATGATCTTCTGCTCCGCGCTGTGGATTTTTCGCATATCCCACAAGGAACTTGGCCGTAACTGGTCGATTACGCTGGAGATTCGCGAACGCCATGAACTGGTCTGCGCCGGGCCATACGCCTTGGTCCGCCACCCGATGTACACCTCGTTCCTGCTCATGGGGCTCGGCCAGGTCTTTCTGCTGTCGAACTGGGTTGCGGGCACTTCGGGTTTGATTGGTTTCGCAGTCCTTTTTCTGCTGAGAGTGGATAAGGAAGAGCGTATGATGCTGGAGAAGTTCGGCTCGCAATACCGTGCCTATATGGAAAAGACCAAGCGAATAGTCCCTTATCTTTACTAGAGGTCTTTTGATGCGAGGCCGAGCCCTCAAGCTTTCGGCGCCCCGGCGCCTTGTTGGCGATCTGATGAGGTTTTCGATCGGCGTGCCACGGGTCGCGGTGCAGCGTCAGATGAACCTCGGTCCACTCGTAAGGGCTAGAATGGCGCAGCAGACCAGGCCCTCTTGGACCGCGATCTTCCTGAAGGGATACGCGCTTCTCGCCCGAGAGATGCCGGAGCTGCGGCGCGCCTATGTCAAGTTGCCCTGGCCGCAGCTTTACGAGTATCCGGTAAGCGTAGCCTCGATTGCCCACGAGCGCGAATATGACGGCGAGCCGGCCGTTCTGTTGAGCCGCATCAAGTGCCCGGAGCGCTACTCTATCACGGAACTTGAGGAATCCATCCATGCGGCTCGATCACGGCCGATCCTGGAGGTCCCGGAGTTCCGGCGTGCCTTGCGGATGGCACGTGCGCCCGCGCCCCTCAGGTGGCTGCTTATGTGGCTAGGGCTGAATATCGGTCGGCAAAGGGCAAATTACTTCGGTACCTTCCAACTGTCCGTCTATTCGGGTCTCGGTGCGGAATCACTCAACCCGCTGACACCATTGACCACGCTTCTAAACTACGGTCCGATCGGCAAAGACGGATCGGTGAATGTCCGCATCCACTACGATCACCGGGTAATGGATGGAGCGAACGTCGCACGAGCACTGGAGAGATTCGAACAGATTCTGAACGGCACTGTCGCCAATGAAGTGGTGCTGCTCGGTCAAAGTGTTGCCGCTCCTGCAAGAAAGAGGAACGCGACATGATTTCGCACCGTGAATTCCGGCCAGCCGTCGTCGTGATTGGCGGCTCGGGTGGAATTGGCCGGGCAATTGCGAGCGTCGCTGCACGGGAGCGCGGTGCGGTTGTGCTGGTTGCCCGCTCGCCCGAGGGTTTGGCCGCCGCGGCGGCTGAGGTTCGGGAGGGGGGTGGCGAGGCATTCACGCTCGAGTTGGATCTCGTGGCAGGCGATGCGCCAACGCGCCTAGAGGACTTTCTGTCCGCACGCGGCCTGGTCTGTGATGTCCTGGTCAACAGCGCCGGCTATGGCCTGCGGGGCGCGGCGACGGCGCTGCCTATTGATGGTCAACTCGGCATCATCGATCTCAACATACATTCCCTCACAGAACTGACCCTCCATTTTCTGCCGGGAATGGTGGCGCGCCGACGGGGCGGGGTGCTCAATCTCAGTTCCGTGGCCGGGTTCGTTCCAGGGCCTTATATGGCTCTGTACTTCGCTAGCAAAGGTTTCGTGCGCTTCTTCTCAGAGGCGCTTCATCAGGAGTTGCGCCGAACCGGTGTGACGGTCACATGCCTGGCACCAGGTCCGGTGTCGACGGAGTTTCTCGCAAGGTCAGGCGCCTATCAGACGGTGCTCTTCAACATCTTGCCAAAGGTGGATCCGGAGTATGTGGCCGAACGTGCGTGGCGAGGGTTCAAATCCGGTCGTCGCCTCGTCGTACCGGGAATCTCGGCCAAGTTGGCTGCCCTTGCGGCGGCGCTCCTGCCTTCCGCAGCGATGCTGCCCCTGGTCGGCCGGCTGCAACGCGGCGGCAATGATCCATGTCCTTGCGGTTCAGGTATGAAGTTCAAGAAATGCTGCGGTACCCGCCAGATCCAGCTACGCCGGGGCCTTCGGGGAATTATCCCCTGACCGGACCAGCACGCCACCGCTCGCCATTTCAGGAGTCGCTGATGGTCTGGTTGCGGCTCAACGAACAAACGCCTTTCCGCTTGACCTGAGGTGCAGGGCGCATGGAGTTGCTCTCGGCTGGCGAGACCAAAGCCCAACTTTCCAACCCTGGCGCCCTCCAAGTCATTGAGATTGCTTACATCTGAACCTGAGAACCAAAGATGCGAGGTTGACAGCTTTGGAGAATATTGGCCAGAGAACGCCCATTCACGAGGAATAGCCGGCACGCGGTTGCCAGCTTTTCTTGAAAAGCCCGCAGTTCCGCGGGATATCGATCCTCCTGGGTCGAGGCAGAGAAAGTTGGGGCAGGGTGCGTTGGCGGAGGGAGAGTAACCGAAATCCAACCTTCTCCAGCAGAGCATGCTTATTGTGCCCTGGCCGGTACCTCCGTCTTCCGTCCAATTCGTGCGGCTCGCTGCTTCCGGCAGCGGGCCGCTTCTTTCGCGCACGAGGCTGAAATCAGCGGCATTCGTCTGCTACTTTTTCTTTGTCGCCAATTGTGTCCGTCTGGACAGTATATGACGCGACGCTAATTTAATGCCAATGGCACGTTTTCTGTTGAGCCTCGTTTCGATTTTATTTTGCTGCACGCTTCTCCAAGCGCAAGCGTGGCAGCTTTTCGGCTTCAGGCAGTTGGGCTTCATATTCGAAGTTCCCCCTGGCTTTGTCCTGACGCAGCGTTCGGACCAGGGCGCGGAATTTCGGGGTGAAAACGATGCCCTTCTTACCGTGTGGGGCGCAAGGCTCGGCAAGCACAGTTTTCGCGCCGAGATTGAGCACCGCATGGTCGAGGATGAAAAGGACGGCTGGAAACTGACCTATAGGCGCGTCACGCCGAGATGGGCCAGCTACTCGGGTATGAAGAACGAACAGATCCGATATGTCCGCGCCATTGCGGTCTGCAACGACCGTGCCGCGCTCTTTGTCATAAATTACAGCAGCGATGAAAAAATCCCGTACGATCCGATTGTGGTGCGAATGGTGCAGTCCCTGAGGGCGGAAGGTTGCTGAGAACCGTTAAACCGTCCATCCATATCAAACCCGTCATGGCGCTTTCCGCCGTTGCTTCGAATACTGATCGTCAGCCGGTCCAGCGGGCAGCGCAATCGCGATTGGAAGCCAACTTTCGAACGAGGGGGCTGAAAGTGGCCCCTCTTTGGCCTGATGCAGAAACTAACTGCCCGTGCAACGCGCGAGTTCCTTTTCCTCTCGAATGGCGATGTCAAAGTGCATTTCGTTCTCTTGCTGCTGCCTAGATCGAAGGAAGGCGATTAGGGCCGAGAGCGAGAGCGCGCCTAAGCCGCCATCGACATTCGAGGTCGAGCCTAGGGAAAGCTCCCTTTCCGCTTCCAGCTCTGGAATCAGTTTGGCCGGATCTCCGCCGCCGCTGGCCAGCATGGAATTTGCTGCGTTGAAGATGGTCCGCGCGAATAGCCAGGCAGCGGCCGGCGCGTCTGCTTTAAGCGCGTGAAACTCTGCCCGCAATTCGAGGATGGCCAATAGACGCTCTTGCTGGCACCTCGCTGTCCCTAGTCCGAACATTTCCCATCCCCTCGCCTTTCGGCAAATCTGGCGGAAAACGGAGACTAGGGCAAAAAATAATTTTGCGACCCAATAAGCGTCTCGGGGTGCCCCGGCGGTGCCCCGAAGGGTTCCAGGAAAAAGAGCCCCGAAGGGCTGACTGGTAAGTATCGGAAAAGGCCAGAGAATTTTTGGTGGAGCCAATCGGAATCGAACCGACGACCTCTTGAATGCCATTCAAGCGCTCTCCCAACTGAGCTATGGCCCCACTCCGGCAGTTCGCCGGCGCCGTTTCCGGCGAAGAGATCCGGCGCGGGTTGAGACCGCGTCGTTAGTGCAGGCGGCTTCTAACCCCGCCTTCAGTCAATATCAAGCCTTCAAGAACCGCTTTTTCTAGGCAGCGCCGCGAAAGCCGGCGAATGCGGTTCGCTCAGACTTCGTCGTCGTCTTCGCCGACGCCGATCATGTCGGCAACGTCGTCGTCTTCTTCCTCCTCGTCGGCAAGGAACGTGTCATCCTCGTCATCGCCAAGGTCAACGTCGTCCTCGTCATCGCCGAGATCGGGAAGCTCGTCGGCCTTCGCGTCCTCGTCCGCCTCTTCGAGAGAGACGACCTCGACGCCCTCTTCCTCTTCGGCGTCCACTTCCTTCTCGGCAACTTCCTCTTCCTCCTCGAGGGCGGCTATCTTGCCTTCCTCGAAATAGGAGCGCGGATAGCTCTTGCCCGTGTAAGGCGAGACGATCGGGTCCTTGTTCAAGTCATAGAATTTTCGACCCGTCTCCGGGTCGATGCGTTTGGTGCCAAGTTCGGGTTTTGCCACAGCAAGCCTCGTCGATGAAAGTTTGGTCCCCTTAACCAGAGTTTACGGCGCTGTCAAAGCGAAAAGCCGGCGTCCCAAAAAGCTTGAATTCGAAGGCCTTCGTACCAAGGGGATGACCATCTCGATCCGCCATGATAGGAGACCGCGCAAACCACAAGAAAATGGCCGGCCGCCGGCGTTTCCAGGAAAGAACCATGTCGCACACTGCCGCCCCGAAGCAGGCCACCGCCCGAAAATCATCTGGTCTTTCCGGCGCGGCACGGGTGCCGGGCGACAAGTCGATCTCGCACCGTTCCTTCATGTTTGGCGGGCTGGCCTCCGGCGAAACCCGCATCACCGGACTACTGGAAGGCGAGGACGTGATGCGTACGGGCGCTGCCATGAAGGCGATGGGCGCTCATATCGAGAAGCATGGCACTGAGTGGGTGATCCGCGGAACCGGCAATGGCGCGCTGCTGCAACCGGAGGGCCCGCTCGATTTCGGCAATGCCGGCACGGGCTCCCGCCTCACCATGGGCCTGGTCGGCACCTATGACATGGAAACCACCGTCATCGGCGACGCCTCGCTGTCCGGCCGGCCGATGGGCCGCGTGCTCGAACCGCTTCGCCAGATGGGCGTGCAGGTGCTGAAGGCGACACCCGGCGACCGCATGCCGATCACGCTGCGCGGGCCCAAGCACGCCGCGCCGATCACCTACCGCGTGCCGATGGCATCGGCGCAGGTCAAGTCGGCGGTGCTGCTGGCGGGGCTGAACACGCCGGGCATCACCACCGTCATCGAGCCGGTGATGACGCGCGACCACACCGAAAAGATGCTCAAGGGATTCGGCGCCAATCTGTCGGTCGAGACCGACGAGCGCGGCGTGCGCCACATTTTCATCGAAGGCCAGGGCAAGCTCACCGGCCAGACCATCGCGGTGCCTGGCGACCCCTCCTCGGCCGGCTTTCCGCTGGTGGCGGCGCTGATCGTGCCGGGCTCGGACATCACCATCGAAAACGTGCTGATGAACCCGACGCGCACGGGGCTTCTTTTGACGCTGCAAGAAATGGGCGCCCGGATCGACATTCTCGACCGCCGCAATGAAGGCGGCGAGGATGTTGCCGACCTGCGCGTGCGCTATTCCGAACTGAAAGGCGTCACCGTACCGCCCGAACGGGCGCCGACCATGATCGACGAATATCCGGTGCTTGCCGTGGCGGCCAGCTTCGCCGAGGGCGAAACGCTGATGCTTGGCCTGGAAGAGCTGCGCGTGAAGGAATCCGACCGGCTGTCGGCGGTGGCCGAAGGGCTGAAGCTCAACGGTGTGGACTGCAGCGAAGGCGAGGCCGCGCTTGTCGTGCGCGGAAAACCGGGCGGCAAGGGCCTCGGCCAGCATCCCAACGGACAGGGCACCATCGTCCAGACCCATCTCGACCACCGCATCGCCATGAGCTTCCTGGTGATGGGGCTGGCGACGGAAAAACCGGTAACCATCGACGACCAGGCGATGATCGCAACGAGCTTTCCGGAATTCATGGGGCTGATGAAGGGGCTGGGTGCGGAGATCGAGTGAGATACTTTTACGTTCATTGGAAACATCGCATACCGGGGGAGCCGTCCCATCTCTGGTATGAAGTTGCCGACGACAATTTCCAGAACCGGACTATCGAGTTCTATACCGATGGCTCCGTGGGTTTTGCCATTCGCGGCGCTGCCCTCGACGGGTCGGAGGATATCGAGATCGGGGGCACCAGAAATTCCGTAGAAGGCTTTCCCGATCTCACAGAGATCAATTCCGACAATCAGTTCGAGGCCTCGGAGGTCAACGCGGTTGACTTCGAGCGCCGATGGAGTGAGGCACTTGCATCGAGGTTTCGAATGACGACAGGCTTCACCATCGCCATCGACGGCCCTGCAGGCGCTGGAAAGGGCACCCTTGCCCGACGGCTCGCCGATCACTACCGGCTAAACCTGCTCGACACCGGCCTCACCTATCGCGCGGTGGCGCACTCGCTGCTCCGGCTCGGCCTGCCGCTCGACAATGTCTCGGCCGCTGAAACCGCGGCTCGTCAGGTCGATCTGGCAAAGCTCGACCGCGCCGTGCTTTCGGCACACGCCGTCGGAGAGGCTGCCTCGAAAGTGGCTGTCATCCCGTCGGTGCGGCGCATTCTGGTCGACAAGCAGCGCGACTTTGCAAAAACCCCGCCGGGCGCGGTGCTCGACGGCCGCGACATCGGCACTGTCGTCTGTCCCGATGCCGACGTAAAACTCTATGTCACGGCCAGTGCCGAGGTGCGGGCAAAGCGGCGGCTGGACGAAATCGAGAGCATCGGCGGCACTGCCAATTTCGATGAAATCCTTGCCGATATCGTGCGTCGCGACGAGCGCGACATGGGCCGCATGGACTCGCCCTTGAAACCGGCAGCCGATGCGCACTTGCTCGACACGTCGGAAATGGCTATAGAAGCCGCGTTTCTGGCAGCTCGGGCGATCATCGATGACGTCCTGGCCAAGAGAAACGAAGCCTGAGCCGGGTTTTCCTGCCGCCGCCGATTGCCGGCGACAAAAAGAATTCCCATATTGGGCATGGACCAGCCTGCCAGCATTCTTCATGCGCCGGAATTGCCGCCCAAAGGCGGCCAGGGCTTTTTGCCCGGAACGCCGGCAGGCCAACGCAACGCTAACCCACGGCGCCCGCCCCGCGACAGATTGCGGGGCATTCCAGGAGAAACTATGTCAGTTGCAAATCCCACTCGCGATGATTTCGCGAGCCTGCTCGAAGAATCATTTTCCGCCGGCCATTCCGGCGAAGGCCAGGTCGTCAAGGGCATCATCACCGCCATTGAGAAGGACATGGCCATCATCGACGTCGGCCTCAAGGTCGAAGGCCGCGTGCCGCTGAAGGAATTCGGCGTCAAGGGTAAGGACACGACGCTCAAGGTCGGCGACACGGTCGAGGTCTATGTCGAGCGTATCGAGAACGCGCTTGGCGAAGCCATGCTGTCGCGTGAAAAGGCCCGCCGCGAAGAGAGCTGGGTCCGTCTCGAAGAGAAGTTCACCAAGGGCGAACGCGTCGAAGGCGTCATCTTCAACCAGGTCAAGGGCGGGTTCACCGTCGACCTCGACGGTGCCGTGGCTTTCCTGCCGCGCAGCCAGGTCGATATCCGCCCGATCCGCGACGTCTCGCCGCTGATGCACAACCCGCAGCCCTTCGAGATCCTCAAGATGGATCGCCGCCGCGGCAACATCGTGGTGTCGCGCCGCACCGTACTCGAGGAAAGCCGCGCCGAACAGCGTTCGGAAATCGTGCAGAACCTCGAAGAAGGCCAGGTGGTCGAAGGCGTCGTCAAGAACATCACCGACTATGGTGCGTTCGTCGACCTCGGCGGCATCGACGGCCTGCTGCACGTCACCGACATGGCATGGCGCCGCGTCAACCATCCGACCGAAATCCTCAATATCGGCCAGACGGTCAAGGTGCAGATCATCCGCATCAACCAGGAAACCCACCGCATCTCGCTCGGCATGAAGCAGCTCGAGAGCGATCCGTGGTCCGAGATCGGCACCAAGTTCCCGATCGGCAAGAAGATCAAGGGTACCGTTACCAACATCACCGACTACGGCGCATTCGTCGAGCTGGAGCCGGGCATCGAAGGCCTCATCCACGTTTCGGAAATGTCGTGGACCAAGAAGAACGTGCATCCCGGCAAGATCCTGTCGACGACGCAGGAAGTCGACGTGGTGGTGCTCGAAGTCGATCCGGCCAAGCGCCGCATCTCGCTCGGCCTCAAGCAAACGCTGGAGAACCCGTGGGAGGCCTTCGCGCGCAGCCATCCGGTCGGCAGCCAGGTTGAGGGCGAGGTCAAGAACAAGACCGAGTTCGGCCTGTTCATCGGCCTCGAAGGCGATGTCGACGGCATGGTCCACCTTTCCGACCTCGACTGGACCCGTCCGGGCGAGCAGGTGATCGAGGAGTACAATCGCGGCGACATGGTCAAGGCGCAGGTGCTCGACGTCGACATCGACAAGGAGCGCATCTCGCTCGGCATCAAGCAGCTGGCCAAGGACACGGTCGGCGAAGCGGCGACGTCAGGCGAACTGCGCAAGAACGCAGTCGTCACCTGCGAGGTTATCGGCGTGAAGGATGGCGGTCTGGAAGTGCGGCTGGTCGACAGCGGCATCGAGACCTTCATCAAGCGCTCCGACCTCAGCCGTGACCGCGACGAGCAGCGCCCCGAGCGCTTCACTGTCGGCCAGAAGGTCGACGCCCGCGTCATCGCCTTCGACAAGAAGACCCGCAAGCTGCAGGTCTCGATCAAGGCGCTGGAAATCGCCGAAGAGAAGGAAGCGGTCGCCCAGTACGGTTCGACTGACTCCGGCGCTTCGCTGGGCGACATCCTGGGTGCCGCGCTGAAGAAGCAGGGCAGCTAAGCCAACACTGCGCCTCGCGCAGGTTGTAAACGAAACAAAAAGCCCCGCCGGAGCGATCCGGCGGGGCCTTTTTTGCACCCGACCTGAATTTCAGGCCCTGCCGTAAAGCGGCACCAGCGTGCCGCTCATCGCCAGATTGGCCGGCGAAGCGAGGTAGGCAATGGCCTCCGCGGCTGCTTCCAAGCTGACCCATTTGCTGAAATCGGCGCCCGGCATGTCAGCCCGGGTGGCCGGCGTGTCTAGGGTCGAGGGCGCCACGGCGTTGACCAGTATGCCCTTGCCCTTCAGCTCTTCGGCCATCGCCACGGTCATCGCGGCGACCGCCGCCTTGGCGGCAGCGTAAGCCACCTTGCCGGAGCCGCGCCGCGGATCGAGCCCGGCTCGCGCGGTGACATTGACGATGCGGCCCGATACGGAAGATTCCAGCATCGAGCGTATCGCCGCGCGGCAGCACAGGAAGGTGGTGCGGGCGTTGGTGTCCATCATCTCGGCAAAGGAGGCGGGCTCGATCTTCTCGACCGGTGCGGCGGTGAAGCCGCCGGCCAGATGCACCGATGCCCACAAATCCGGAACGCTAGCATAGAAGGCATCGACCTTGGCAGCGTCGGCGAGGTCGACATTGTGCGCCAGCCTGACGCGGTCATGTGCCGGGAAGGGAAAATGGGCAGGCGCGGCAGCGTGGGCATTGGGCACATGGCAAATCGCGCCCTGCTCCAGCAGTTTCCCTACGACCGCGCCGCCAAGCGCCCCGGTGCCGCCGGTCACCACGATATGTCTGCCGTCCAGTGTTTCCGTCATATTCGACCGCTCCGTCGTTGCGCGCCGCCGATGCGGAAGGTCGCGCCTTTCGCGCAATCACTCAACCGAAATCTCGATGACGTAGGGTCGTCCCGCCGCCCGCGCGCGCCGTAGCGCGTCCGCCAAGCCGCCGGCGCCGGAAATCCGCTCGGCGGCAATGCCATAGGCTTCGGCCAATTTGCAGAAATCCGGCGGTGCCGGGGAGACGCCGACCGGCTCGACGCCGACATCGAGCATCGAGGTTTCGATCTCGCGGTAGCCGCGATTGTTCCAGACGGCGAAGATCACCGGCGCCGCCGCGTCGAGCGCGGCGCCCAGTTCCGGCAGGGTGAACTGGAAGCCGCCGTCGCCGGTGAGACAAACGACCGGCGCCTCAGGCCTGGCAAGGGCAGCACCGATCGCCGCCGGCGGGCCATAGCCGAGCGCGCCGAAGCCGGTAGCGGCGTTGAACCAGCCGCCCGGCCGGTCGTGATCGTAATAGAGGTTGGCGGCGTAGACCGGCTGGGTCGAATCGCCGACGATGATCGAGCCAGGCAGCGCATCACGGATCGTCTCGACGGCGCGCAATTGCGCCTGCATAGCTGGGCCAATCTCGGCAAAGGCCGCTTGCCGCGTCGCGGCCGCGCGAGCGGCGCCGTCGCCTGATTGCGCCTGGCCCATGCCGAGTTCGGCATGCAGCGCCTCGAGCGCTGCGCCACAATCGGCCTGGATCGAAATCCGGGCCGGCCGCCTGGTAAGTTGGTCGGCGCCGATGTCGATGCGGATCAGATTGGCGGGCAGGACAAAACCGCCGTCGCCATAGCCGTCATAATCGGTCGGACCGAATTCGGTACCGGCGGCGATGACCAGGTCGGCATCGGCCATCAGCGCACGCACCGCCTTCAGGCTGGGGCTGGCCGGCACGCCAAGCGGATGGCGATAGAGCAGGCCGCGCGCATTGGCGGTCTGGACGACCGGCGCTCCCAACCTCTCGGCCAGGCGCTGCAACGGCGCTTCGGCAGCTTTGGCGCCGCCGCCGGCCAGGATAAGCGGCCGGCGGGCGGCAGCGCAAAGCCTGGCTGCCTCAGCGATCACCGCGGCGCCCGGCTCGGGCGGGGCCGAATTCCGCAGCAGCGCCACGATGCCGGTGGCGGGCATGGTCATGACATCGGTCGGGATCTCGATATGCACTGGCCCCGGACGCGAGGATGAAAAAAGTGCAAAAGCGCGGGCGAGCACGCCGGGCAATTCGCCGGCCTCGGTGACACGGTGCGAAAACAGCGCCACCTTCTCCATCATGCCGCGCTGGTCCGGCAGTTCATGCAGATGGCCAAGGCCCTTGCCCAGCGTCGGCGTGGCGTTGACGCCCGAGATTACCAGCATCGGCACCGAATCGGCGCGCGCCTGGCCCATGGCGGTGATGGTGTTGGTCAGCCCCGGCCCGGTGATGACGAAGGCGACACCCGGCTTGCCGCTGGCGCGCGCATAGCCGTCAGCCATGAAGCCGGCGCCCTGCTCGTGGCGCGGCGTGACGTGACGGATCTTCGACCGCGCAAGCCCGCGGTAGAGCTCGACCGTGTGCACGCCGGGAATGCCGAAGACGGTGTCGACGCCGTGCGCTTCCAGCAAGGTGATGAGCGCTTCGCCGATCGTCGTCATTGTCTTAGCACCGGGCGCGTGAGGCAGGTTGGGCCGCCCTCGCAGGCAATGCACAGCGCATCGGCCTCGAATGTCGAGACCGTACAGCCGGCGGCCTGCATGGCAGCCGCCGTCTTCGGAAAACCGGCAACGGCGATAACCTGGCGCGGCGCGGTCGGCAGGACGTTCAGGCTGAGCCCGCTCGAGGCGAAGAATTCGTCGGCGTCGCCCTCGACCAGGCGAATGCCATGCGCACGCAGCATCTGGTGGAAGGCGACCGGCAGGAGCGGCCCATAGACCAGCGCCAGATCGTCGGCGAGCGGGCTGATCACCGACATCAGATGCAGGCAGGCGTCCTCGCCTTGCCAGAGCGGCAGGTCGAAGCCATAGACCTGGATGCCTTTGGGTGAAAGCAGGTTGGAGAGCTGCTGGATGCCGTGCTGATTGGTGCGTACGCCGCGGCCGACCGCCAGTGTGTTTGCATCCATCCACACGCAGTCGCCGCCCTCGACCTGGCCGGGAGTCTCGATACGGCCGAGGACAGGTATGCCCATGCGCCCATAAGCTGCCTCGTGCAGGCCGGGCTCGGGCCGGCGCAGCGCCTTGCCCATGGCAAGGATGACCGCGCCATGGTCGGTCATCAGCGAGGGATCGTGGGTAAAGACAGAATCGGCAAGCCCGTCATCGGCGTCGCTCAGCCATTCGATCTCGGCGCCTGAGCCGGAAATCAGCCCGGCCAGCGCTTCATGCTGGGCCGCCGCTTTTTGCGGATCGAAGCCGGGACCGTAGTGCCATTCCAGTGCTTCGGCCCGATGCATGGCGCTGGCGGCGGAGCGCATCAGCACGCGCTGCAGCGGCCCGGCCATCGACTGCGACCCGTATGCTTTGCCCACTAAATTCTCCTGAAACGCGCTCCCTCCTGCCAATAGCCACTCGGCAGGCCGTGATCAATGGTCCAAAAACTGCGGTTGACGGAGGCAAGCGGAACGGTCCATCTTGAGAATCGGAACGCTGTCCAGTGACGGGTAATGGGTAATAAATTCCAGCAAGGACTGCCTCGGCTGCTCCGCGGGGCACCGCGACGATGACAGCGCCGGCCACCGCCCTGAAGCATACGGTGCAGAACGGCGCCGCCGAAGCCATCCACGTCGAGAACCTGCACAAGAATTTCGGCAAGCTGCACGTATTGAAGGGCGTTTCGCTGTCGGCGCGCGATGGCGAGGTGATCGCCATCATCGGCGGCAGCGGCTCGGGCAAGTCGACGCTGCTGCGCTGCATCAATTGCCTGGAGAACCCGACCAGCGGCATCATCCGCGTCAATGGCGAAGAGATAAAGCTGAAGGCCGACAGCCACGGCCACACCGTGCCCGCCGACCGCAAGCAGATCGAACGCATCCGCTCCAAGCTCGGCATGGTCTTCCAGAACTTCAATCTTTGGAGCCACATGACGTTGATCGAGAACGTCATCGAGGTTCCCGTGCATGTGCTCGGCGTCAAGCGCGATGTAGCGATCGGCGAGGCGGAAAAGCTGCTCGCCCGCGTCGGCCTGGCCGAAAAACGCGACGTCTACCCCGCCTATCTGTCGGGCGGCCAACAGCAGCGCGCAGCGATAGCCAGGGCGCTGGCCATCAATCCGCGCGTCATGCTGTTCGATGAGCCGACCTCGGCGCTCGACCCGGAGTTGGTCGGCGAAGTGCTGAAGGTGATCGGCGACCTGGCGCGCGAAGGCCGCACCATGGTGCTGGTCACGCATGAGATGAAGTTTGCCCGCGAGGTGGCGACGCATGTCGTCTATCTCCATAACGGGCTGGTCGAGGAAGAAGGGCCGCCGGAACAGATCTTCGGCGCACCAAAATCCGAAAGGCTGAAGCAGTTTCTGCGCAATGTTGGATGACTTGCGAGAAAAGCAGACGGGAACGTCAAAACCAAAAAACGGGAGAACTGAAAAATGAAACCTTTTCTCAAAACGGCGCTCGCGGCCACGCTGATCGCATTGTCGGGCGCATTTTCGGCAAGCGCCGAACAGATCAAGGTGGGTTTTTCGCCGGAAGCCTATCCGCCGTTTTACTCGCAGGATGCTTCCGGCAAGTGGGGTGGCTGGGAAGTCGACATCGTCAACGCCATTTGCGGCGAAGCCAAGCTGGATTGCGCATTGACGCCAGTCCCGTGGGACGGCCTCATCCCGGCGCTTAAAACCAAGAAGATCGATGCGATCATGAATTCGATGTCCATTACCGACGAGCGCAAGAAGGAAATCGACTTCTCCGACAAATACTATAACACGCCGACTGCGGTGATCGGCGCCAAGGATCAGAAATTCGATGCGACGCCAGAGGGGTTGAAAGCCAAGATAGTCGGCGTTCAGGCGTCTACGGTGCACGCCGCCTACGCCAAGAAGCACTTCACCGACGCTGCGGAAATCAAGGAATACCAGACGCAGGACGAGGCAAATCAGGATCTCGCCGCCGGCCGGATCGATGCCACTCAGGCCGATTCGATCGCGCTCGACGCGTTTTTGAAGTCGGACCAAGGCAAGGCGTGCTGCGACCTCAAGGGTTATGTCGCGCCGGACCTTGAAGTGCTCGGGCCGGGCGTCGGCGCCGGCATGCGCCAAGGCGACACCGAGCTCAAGGACAAGATCAATGCCGCCATCAAGGCCATTCGGGCCAATGGCAAATATGCCGAAATCACCAAGAAGTACTTCGATTTCGACATCTACGGCGAAGCGTCGCAGTCCAACTGACGGCAACGGCGTCAAGCCGGGCATGCCTAGCCGCCGTCGTCGCGGTGGGCATGTCCGGCTTGACGCATCATTGGCGCCTCAACCCGCAAGTCCCAGGGGACATAAGCTGAGCGACGTTCTCGCCACCATGTTCGGAGCCAGTTCGCTGGAATTGCTGTCCTTCGAACCGCCGAACGGCAGGGGTCTCAGCCTTCTGCATGGGCTGGCAAACTCCGTCGGAATTGCTTTCGGTTCCTTTGGGGTTGGTCTTTTGATCGGCGTCGGCGGCGCCTATGGCAAGCTCTATGGCGGGCCGGTGGTCCGTGACCTGCTGGAAGTTTACACCACAGTGGTCCGCGCCGTGCCCGAGCTGGTGCTGATCCTGCTGCTTTATTTCGCTGGTACCGACCTCATCAACCAGTTGCTTACCGCGCTCGGCTATGCCGCGATCGACATCAACGGGGTTGTCGCCGGCATAGGCGTGCTCGGGGTCGTGCAGGGCGCCTACTCCACCGAAGTCTTGCGCGGCGCAATCCGCGCCGTTCCGCAAGGCCAGATCGAAGCCGCGCGGGCCTATGGAATGCCTCCCGGCCTGCTTCTCAGGCGTATAACGCTGCCGGCGATGCTGCCCTTCGCCATTCCGGGGCTGGCAAATTTGTGGCTGATCGCCACCAAGGACACCGCGCTTCTCGCGATCGTCGGCGTCAATGAACTGACCCAAACCACACGGACGGCAGCCGGCGCGACGAAGGCTTATTTCACCTTCTTCATGGCGGCGGGCGCGCTTTATCTCGTTCTGACCCTCGTCTCCAACGTCGTCATCGGGCGGGTTGAGCGCTGGGCGCGACGCGGCATGCCGTCGATCGCGGGATCGCACTGATGGCGACCGAAACCCCGGTCATTGACGCCGCCGCACGGGCCTCGCTCTGGATGCAGCCACACCGCATAGCTCT
The DNA here is from genome assembly GCF_040320105.1 of Mesorhizobium sp. M0778. Lineage (NCBI taxonomy): Bacteria > Pseudomonadati > Pseudomonadota > Alphaproteobacteria > Hyphomicrobiales > Phyllobacteriaceae > Mesorhizobium > Mesorhizobium sp. M0778. The sequence goes on from NZ_JAMYPA010000042.1 coordinate 20,557, forward strand.
GATCCTGATCGCGCTGGTTGTCGTACTGGCATCGATTTTCCTCATGCGCTGGGATTGGCTTCCCACCTATCTGCCGCTGGCTTTGCAAGGCATATGGCGGACCATCTGGCTGCTTGTGGTAACGTCGGCTCTGGGCATCGCGCTCGCCATCCCCCTCGGCCTGGCGCAGGTGATCGGCCCGCCGATCTTGAGCGTGCCGGCCAAGGTGTTCTGCACGATTGTTCGCGGCACGCCGCTGCTGCTCCAGCTCTGGCTGCTCTACTACGGACTGGGTTCGCTGTTTCCGCAATTTCCGTGGATACGCGAGTCGTTCCTCTGGCCCATTCTAAGGCAGGCATGGCCCTACGCCGTTCTTTCTCTGAC
>NZ_JAMYPA010000043.1:0-15943 GCF_040320105.1 Mesorhizobium sp. M0778
CCTTTCCCCCCTGGGGCCCCACCCCGCCCCGCGCCCCGCCCCCCCCCCCCCCCGGTCCCCCGCCCCCCCTGCCCGGCCCGGACAGAGGGGGGTGTCTTGGCACCAGACATTGGCGGCGGGCGCAAGAGCCAATCGATGCGGCCTTCGATCCTGGCAGAACCCGGCAGCAGCCCGGCAATGGCAAGCGCCAGCGTGCTCTTGCCCGAACCGCTCTCGCCGATGATGGCAAAGCGCTCGCCGGCGGGAATGTCGAGGCTGACACTCTTTAGTGCCGTCACCTCGGAGCCATCGCGGCGATAGGTCACCGTCAGATTGCGGATCGAAAGCAGCGCCGTCACGACAGGCCCCTCCTCACCGCCGTCGTCTCGACGACGCCTTCGCCGGCGAGATACACACCTAGCACCGTGAGCACGAGTGCTATTCCCGGAACGATCGACAGGAACGGCGCGGTGCGCAGCACGGCACGGCCTTCGGCGATCATGCCGCCCCAGGTAACGCGGTTGGGGTCGCCGAGGCCGAGAAAGGACAATGCCGCTTCGGTGAGAATCGCCGCGGCGACGATCACCGACGACAATGCCAGTACCGGCGGCAATGCGTTGGGCAGCACCTCGCGAAAGGCGATCTCCAGCGGATGCATGCCGATGACGCGGGCGCCCGCTACAAAATCGCGCTCGCGGATCGACAGCACTTCGGCTCGCGCCACGCGTGCCGGTCCGGTCCAGGCGCCCAGTGCGATCGCCGCGACGACGACGCCGAGCGACGGCCCGACGATGCTGACGAAGGCCAAAGCCAGCAGAAAAGCTGGCACGGTCTGGAAAGCGTCGGTGATGCGCATCAGCACTTCGTCGATAAGGCCGCCGGCAAAGCCGGCCAGCGTGCCGATCACTGCGCCGACGGCAAGGGCGGCGGCGGCGGCCGCCAGGCCGACCGCCAGCGAGGTGCGGGCGCCGTGGAAAAGCTCGGCCAGCATGTCACGGCCGAGGCGGTCGGTGCCTAGTGGTAGCGACCAGTCCTGGAACGGCGGCAGCAATGCCGGCCCGGCAATGGCCTGCGGATCGCCGGGAAAGAACAAAGGTGCGGCAAGCGCCACGGCAAACAGCGCCGCCAGGATGACAATGCCGGCGATCGCTTCCGGCGTCCGGAGAAAACGGCGAAGCGGGTTCACGCGCCGGCCTCATTGGCTCCGACGCGCGGATCGAGGACGGCGTAGGCGATGTCGACGAGAAGGTTGATGATGACGACCAGAACGGCGCTGACGAGAATGATGCCGAGCAGCAACGGCGTGTCGCGTGCCGCCACCGCTTCCTGCGCCAATCGGCCAAGGCCTGGCACCGAAAAGACGCTTTCGATGACGACGCTGCCGCCCAGCATTTGCGCGGACTGCAGGCCAAGCATGGTGACCAGCGGCAACAGCGCGTTGCGGGCGACATGGGCGAGCACGACGCGACGGCGGGAAAGTCCCCTGGCGCGAGCGGCGAGGACAAAATCCTGCCGCCAGACCTCGGCCATGCCGGCGCGCATCATGCGCAGATAGAGCGCGAGATAAATGAAGCCGAGCGCGGAGACCGGCAGGACGAGATGGCGGGCGATGTCGCCAGCGCGATCAAGGCCGGTCCTGGCCGAGGCGATGCTCTCGATGCCGCCGATCGGAAACCAGCGCAGGTCGACGGCAAAGACGATGATCAGCACCAGCCCGAGCCAGAAGCCCGGTATGGCATAGACCGCCAGCGAGCCGATAGACAGGAAGCGATCACGGACGCTGCCGGGTCTGGCGCCGGCATAGATGCCGAGCACCGAGCCGAGTCCGAAGGAGAGCGCGGTGGCGCTGCCCATCAACAGCAGCGTGTTGGGCAGGCGCTCGGTGATGACATCGCGGATCGGCCGCGAAAAGGTGACGGACTGGCCAAGGTCGAGATGCAGCAGCGCCCAAAGGTAATTGGCCAGCCGCGTCAGCTCAGATTGGTCGAGCCCCCAGCGGTGACGCAACAGCTCGATCATGCCGGCGTCGCCGCCGGTCGAGACGATGTAGGCATCGACCGCATCGCCGGGAGCGGCTTCGAGCAACAGGAAGGTGCCGATGACGACAATCAGCAACACGAAGATGCTGCCGACGAGGCGACGGCGAAGGAGGGTGAGGGCGCGGCTCATGGCGGCGCCGGGTGCTTGGCGCAGTGGCAATTAGGAGATGCGGTGTTTCTTCCCACCCCCCTCTGTCCTGCCGGACATCTCCCCCGCAAGGGGGGAGATCGGATGTCATTAGCGATTTCGCCAATCTTCAACGCAGCAGGCAAATAAGCCGACGTTGCGGCCAGCCAATCTCCCCCTTTGCGGGGGAGATGTCCGGCAGGACAGAGGGGGGTGTGAAGGAACTCGGTATTTGACCAAGTTTCCACACGGATTCCGGCGCGAATTTTCATCCGCCAGAATGTGTCACGATTCTAAATAGGTGTCCGCCCAGTTCGACACCGCCCAGCGCGGGGTGTTGGCGATGTTCTTGACCGTATCGCGGGCGACGCTGATGAAACTCCATTCGGCGACGTTGATCAGTGGCAGGTCGGCGGCAACTTTTCTCTGGAACTCCTTGTAGAGTTCGGTGCGGGCGGCGGTGTCAAGCGTCTCCGATGCCTTGGCGATCAGAGCGTCGAGATCGGCGTTCTTGTAGCCGCCCTGGTTGGAGAAAGGCACCCCGTCGGGAATGCCGCTCTGCACGAGGATGGTGGTCGAGATCGCCGGATCGCCGCGGAACACCGGCGGCCCGACCGCAAGGTCGAAGGCGTGGTCGGTGTAAACCGCCTTGATATGCGCGGCAGAGTCGTTGTTGACCAGCTGGGCGTCGATGCCGATGGCGGCGAGCGCCTGACGAAGATAGTCGCCGAACTGCTTGGTCTCGTTGAAATAGGGCGCCGGCAGCAGTTTCAGCGAAAAGCGCTTGCCATCATCGCCTCGGCTGTAGCCGGCCTCGTCGAGCAAGGCGTTGGCCTTGGCGACGTCGAAAGCATAGGTCGGCACGTCGGCGGTGTAGAATTGCGGGTCGTTTTTCGGCACCGGGCCAGTGGCGGTGGCGGCATAGCCGAGAAACACCGTCTTGACGACGAAATCCTTGTCGATAGCGTGAGCGATCGCCTGGCGCACTTTCAGGTCGGCCAGCTCCTTGCGGCGATGGTTGATCTCGACGACCAGTTGGTAAGTCAGCCCTTCGTATCCTTTGGTGATCACCTTGAGGCCGGGCACTTTGGAGATGCGGTCGAGATCGGCCAGGGGCACGGCGGAGAAGGCGGCGAGCTGGATCTCTTCGGCCTCGAGCGCGCTGGCCGCCGACGTGCGGTCCGGCAGCACCTGATAGATGATCTCATCGAGATAGGGCTCGTCCTTGCCCCAATAGTCGGTGTTCTTCTCCAGCCGGTAATATTCGCCGGGCTTGTATTCGGCAAATTTGAACGGTCCGGTGCCGACCGGGGCGTTGTTGGCCGGGTTGTCCTCGATCTTTCCGGTCTCGTAGATGTGCTTGGGCACCACGCTGCTCAGCGCCGGCAAGGCGTTGCGGATCAGCTGGAACGGGGTCGGCTTGGCGAATTTGAACACGGCGGTCGCCTCGTCCGGCGTGTCGACCGCCTCCAGATCCTTGAACACGGTGCGGCCGAGATTCTGCAGCGGTTTCCAGACCTGCAACGCCGAGAAGGCGACATCGGCTGAGGTGAAGGGCTTCCCGTCATGCCATTTGACGTCCTCGCGCAGTTTGAACGTCACCGACAGGCCGTCGGCGGCGCCTTCCCAGCTGAGCGCCAGCCGTGGCTCGAGCCCGTCCTTGCCGCCGAAGGAGGCCTCGGCCAAGGTTTCCACGATCTTGCTCGAGATGAAGAAGACGCCGTTCGAGGCGACAATCGCCGGATTGAGATTGCGCGGCTCGGAATCAGCGGCGACAACCAGTCGTCCGCCCTTTTTCGGCGTCTGCGCCCAGCCGATCGTCGGCATGGCGGTGGAGGCCAGCAGCAATGCCGAACCCGCAAGCATCGTACGCCTGGAAATGGTGAACTCTGGCATGATCGAACTCCGTCCTCTCCGCGACCCGGCCGGGTGCGCCGTACCCCTCGGACGCTCGTGAGCATCCTGCAAAGCTGATTATGGCCCTTGTCCGGGGTTTCGCCAGAGACGGAATTGGCGCATCCTCACGTGGCTTTGAAATTTCCGTCCGCTGGACCAGTTACAGGGAAGCGGTCCAATGCGCTGATCTGGCCGGACCAGATTAGACCATGCCGGTAGCGGAATGAGCTTTTGGCGCCCGCTCGACCCATTCTGGCTGGACCAGACCGGGCAAAATGATGCAGATTTGAGGGGAGCCAAGGCTCTAAAACCAGAAAGGCCGGCGCCACGTGCGGTCGGTCATGGCACTTCAGGGAGAGAGACAATGAACGTTGCTCCGGGCAAGAATGTCGTCGGCAGCGTGCCGTTCGACCAGGCCAGGGTGGACGGGCTGATGGAGGAAGCCGGCATCGACGTGCTGCTCGCCACCTCCAAGCACAACACGCAATATCTGCTTGGCGGCTACAAGTTCATCTTCTTCGCCGCCATGGATGCGATCGGCCATAGCCGCTATCTGCCTGTCGTCGTCTACGAGAAAGGCGGGCCGGAGCATGCCGCCTATATCGGCAACCGCATGGAGGGCGGCGAGCACCAGAACCATCCGTTCTGGACGCCGACACTGCATGCCGCCTGCTGGGGCACGCTCGATGCCGCCAACCTGGCGGTCGAGCATTTGCGGAAGATCGGCAAGGGCAATGCCCGCATTGGCATCGAGCCCGCCTTCCTGCCGTCCGACGCCTATATGCTGATCCGCAACGCGCTGCCGGACGCCAAGCTGATCGACGCCACGCACATGCTGGAGCGCATGCGAGCAATCAAAACCGAAGCCGAGCTGGAGAAGCTGCGCATTGCTTCGGAGCTGATCACCGATTCCATGCTGGCGACCATCGGCTGGGCACGCGAAGGCACAACCAAGAGCGAGATCATCGAACAGCTCAGGCGCGAGGAGACCAATCGCGGCGCGCATTTCGAATATTGCCTGTTGACGCTAGGCTCCAGTCACAACCGCGCGGCCTCGCCGCAAACGTGGAAGAAGGGCGAGGTGATGTCGATCGATTCCGGCGGCAACTACCACGGCTATATCGGCGACCTTTGCCGCATGGGCGTGCTGGGTGAGCCTGACGCCGAACTCGAGGATCTGCTGGCCGAGATCGAGACGGTGCAGCAGGCGGCCTTCTCCAAGGTAAAGGCGGGCACGCTGGGCGGTGACATGATTTCTCATGCCGAAGGCGTGCTGAAGAAATCCAAGGTTGCGGCCTATACCGATTTCTTCGCGCATGGCATGGGGCTGATCACGCACGAAGCGCCGTTCCTGATGACCAACCATCCGGTGACCTATGAAGGCACCTATGCCGCAAAGCCGCTGGAGAAGAACATGGTGCTTTCGGTCGAGACGACCATGCTCCACCCGACGCGCGGCTTCATCAAGCTGGAGGACACGGTGGCGGTGACCGGCGCCGGTTACATTATGTTCGGCGATCGGGGTAGGGGCTGGAACAGGGGCGGGGCTTAGGCGCCGTCTATCTCAATTCCCACCTGACGGCAGCAGCCTGAAATCCGGCAGGTCGCGCAGTGCCAATTCCGGCCCGGCCGGCGAATAGACGACGAAAAGCTGCATCGGCGCGTCGCCGGTATTGAGCGTCGAATGGAAGCGGCTTTCCGGCACATAGATGGTGCAACCGGGGCCGACCTTCTCGACGACCGGATTGCCCTTCTCGTCTTCGACCATCTGCTCGCCATTGCCTGAGATGACGAAAATGATCTCCTCGGCACCCGGATGGTTATGACGCGTATGGCCCTTGCCCGACGGCAGGTCGACGACACCACCGGAAAAGCGCTTCGCGCCGTTCACTTCGGGAGCGACCGTCAGCGACAGCCTGCCCCAGTCGAAGCCGAAGGCGCTGACGTCTTTTGGGTATACGAACACCTTGCTGTTGTCGGTCATCGTCTCACCCCTTCTTCTACGCAGCGCCGAACGTGACGGCCTTGAAATCCGCCGTTTGCCTGGCGATCGAAGCTTCCGCCGGCAGCCGTTCCATCGAACTCGCGCCGTAGAAACCGTGCAGGCCCTTGCAGCGCTCGAGAATATATTTGGCGTCGTCCGGCATCGAGATCGGCCCGCCATGGCAAAGCAGGATGATATCCTCGCGCACTGAGCGTGCCGCTTCGGCAATGGCGTCGATCTCCTTCACACAGTCGTCCAGCGATTTAGCCGAGGTCGCACCGATCGAACCGCCGGTGGTCACCCCCATATGGGCGACGACGATGTCGGCGCCGGCTTGTGTCATGGCGCGAGCCTCGTCTGGATTGAAGACGTAGGGCGTGGTCAACAGGTCGAGTTTGTGAGCCTCGGCGATCATGTCGACCTCGAGCCCGAAGCCCATGCCGGTTTCTTCAAAACTCTGCCGCATCTGGCCGTCGAACAGGCCGATGGTCGGAAAGTTCTGCACACCGGAAAAGCCCATCGTCTTCAACTCGGCCAAAAGCAGCGGCATGATGACGAAGGGATCGGTGCCGTTGACGCCGGCCAGCACCGGCGTCTTCTTCACTACCGGCAGCACTTCGTAGGCCATCTCCTTGACGATCTCGTTGGCGTTGCCATAGGCGAGCAGGCCGGCGGCCGAGCCGCGCCCGGCCATGCGGTAGCGGCCGGAATTGTAGATGATGATCAGGTCGATGCCGCCAGCTTCCTCTGCCTTGGCCGACAGGCCGGTGCCGGCACCGCCGCCGACGATCGGAACGCCGTCCGCGATCATCTTGCGGAATTTCTCCAGGATTTTCTTGCGCGGTATGGCGGCCATATCTTGGTGTCTCACTGTCTGGCGATGTCGAGGAAGGCCGTTGTGGCGGCCCAGGCGAATTCGGGGTCGTTGATATGCAGCGGCAGGCGCAGAACGCGCCGCGTTTTGGCGGGTTTGATGGTGCGCTCGATCGCCTCGAACAAAGCTGCATCGGCTTCAGGGTCGAAGAAGGCGCCGCCTTCGATGTCGAGCGCCGACACGCCTTTCTCCGGAATGAGGAAACGAACCGGACCCTGGCAGAGGCTCAGCCTTGTACCGATCCATTCGCCGATCATTCTGCTTTCGTCGGCGGTGGTGCGCATCAGTGTGACGTTTGGATTGTGCTCATAGAATAGCCGGCCGCGATAGCGTTCCGGAATTGTTGGCGGCGCCCAGAAATTGACCATGTCGAGCGCGCCGACCGAGCCGACATAAGGCAGCCCGGTGCGGGCGATGGCACCAAAGCGATCGTCCGTCGCCGGCAGCACGCCGCCAAACAGCAAGTCGCAGACTTCGGTCGTGGTGATGTCGATGACGCCGGACAACAAGCCGCTGTCGGCCAATTTTTCCATGGTGCGGCCGCCGGTTCCAGTGGCATGAAATACCATACAGTCATAAGTCGAACGAAGTTCGTCGGCGATGGCGGTCACGCACGGCGTGGTGACGCCGAACATGGTGAGGCCTATCGAGGGTCTGCCGTCGGCCGGCGGCGCCGGCTTTGCCGCCATGCCTGATATCGCCTGGGCGGCATTGTGGAGCACGACACGGGAAAGCCGGTTGAGGCCGGCCATGTCGGTCACCGACGGCATCATGACGATGTCGGAGACGTCGACATAAGGCGCGGTGTCGCCGGAGGCCAAGGTCGAAACCATGATCTTGGGCAGGCCGAGCGGCAGCGTGCGCATGCCTGTGGTGATGATCGAGGTGCCGCCGCCACCGCCGATGCCGATAATCCCGGCAATATCGCTACGCGATTGAACAAATCGGGCAAAGGCGGCAGCCATCGCCGCCACTGCGGTGCCGTGGTCGTCGACGCCGAGCACGGCATTGCGACCCTCTGAATGGTGGCTGGCGACCTCGTCTGCCGAAACATCGACCGGCACGGTCGCGCCGCGTGTTCCGATGTCGACACGGGCAATCGAAGCGCCGGTTGCGGCGACCGCATCGGCCAGAAAAGCGAGTTCCTCGCCCTTGGTGTCGGCGGTGCCCACCACATAGATGCGCTTCATCGCGTTTCCCCGGTCCTGGGCGTGTTCGACGCTGCCGCCCCTTTGCCCGGCCATTCGACGGCGCGAAGGGCCATTGCAATTTTTTGAGACGCGCGTATCGTATTGACATGAATGTCTCACGTCAACAAGCGGCAACGGACGACGATGCCGGCCAGGGGCCGAACCCGCGGGTAGAGCGCGGGGCCCGCGCGCGCACCAGGCGGCTGATGCTGGAGACGGCGACAAAGCTGATGCAGGCGGGCGCCACGCCGTCGGTCAGCGAGGTGGCGGAGGCGGCGGAAGTCTCACGCGCCACCGCCTATCGGTATTTTCCGAGCCAGGCGGCGCTGGTGCAGGCGGTGGTCGATGAGGGGCTCGGACCGATCCTTACCTGGAAATCGAGCTCTGCCGATCCCGAGCGCCGGGTGGCCGAGCTGTTCGAGACCGCCATGCCGCGCATCGAGGCCTTCGAAGCGACGTTCAAGGCGGCGCTGAAACTGTCGCTCGACCAGTGGGCGCAGCGACAGGCAGGCACGTTTGACGGCGAACCGGCGTTCACGCGCGGCCATCGCGTCGATCTTTTGAAAGATGCGATTGCGCCACTCAAAGGCCGGTTGCCGCCGCGCGAATTCAAGCGGCTCGCGCAGGCGCTGTCATTGATCTTCGGTGTTGAGATGCTGATCGTACTGAAGGATATATGGGGATTGGACAGCCGCAGTATGATGTCGGTCGCGCAATGGGCCGCCAGCGCGCTGGTACGCGCAGCTGTGACGGAATCGATGATTGAAGGAGATGGGATCGCACCGATGACAGCCGCTAGATGACGCCAATCTGGTTCGACCAGATTTGCACCCTGCCTACTCATACTATTGGCGATGCAGCGGCCGAGGCAAGGCCCCTCTGTATCAAGGAGTAGGAAAATTCAGGGAAAACAGGCAGATATCGCAGAAACCAACTTGTCTGCGTGTCCGCCGCCGTCCAAGAAAGGGCTTGACGTTCGTCTGAAATTGGTAATACCAGATCAGGACAAATAAAGCGGATCAAAGGGTGAAGGCTAATATCCGTTTCGGTCGAACGAGGAGGCTCAAAAACCGGAACGGTGCCGTCACGGGAGGACTACCAGGGCCGGCCTCGCCGCCGGCTCGCATGACGCGGTAGAATGCGCACAAGGGAGGAAATCATTATGCGCAAGACAATGACCAGCTTGCTTGCTGGTATCGGCTTAGTGCTAGCCTGCGGAACGTCCGTCTACGCGCAGGAAAAGGAACTTACAATCTTCTGGGCGGAATGGGATCCGGCCAATTACCTGCAGGAACTCGGCAACGAGTACGAGAAGGAAACCGGCGTCAAAATCACGGTGGAAACCACACCGTGGCCCGACTTCCAGACCAAAGCCTTCACCGAGTTCAACGCCCATGGCGACGCCTATGATATGGTCGTCGGCGACTCGCAATGGCTCGGTGCCGGCTCGACCGGTGGCCACTATGTCGACCTGACCGACTTCTTCAACAAGCACAAGGTCGGCGACGTGATGGCACCGGCGACGGTGAAGTACTACGCCGAATATCCGGGCGGCAGCAGCAAGTACTGGGCCATTCCGCTTGAAGGCGACGCCGTCGGCTGGTCCTACCGCAAGGACTGGTTCGAGGATCCGAAGGAAAAGGAAGCCTTCAAGGCCAAGTATGGCTACGATCTCGACGTGCCGAAGGATTTCAAGGCGCTGCGCGACATCGCCGAGTTCTTCTACCGGCCGGACCAGAAAAAATACGGCATCGCCATCTACACCGACAATTCGTATGACGCGATGGCGATGGGCTTCGAAAACGCGCTGTTTTCCTTTGGCGGCGAGCTGGGTGATTATAAGACCTACAAGGTCGACGGCTTCATCAACTCCGACAAGGCGATCGCGGCGCTCGACGCCTACAAGGAACTCTACAAGTTCACGCCTCCGGGCTGGGCCAAGTCGTTCTTCGTCGAGGACAACCAGGCGATCACTGAAAACCTGGCCGCGATGAGCATGAACTACTTCGCGTTCTTCCCCTCGCTGATCAACGAGGCGTCGAACCCGAACGCCAAGAACACCGGCTTCTTCGCCAATCCTCCCGGCCCGAACGGGGACCAGTTCGCCGCACTCGGCGGTCAGGGCATCTCCATCGTTTCCTACTCGCAGAAGCAGGAAGAGGCGACCAAGTTCCTGGAATGGTTCATCAAGGACGAGACCCAGAAGAAATGGGCAGCGCTTGGCGGCTACACCTGCAGTGCCGCCGTGCTCAAGTCGCCCGAATTCCAGAACGCCACGCCCTACAACAAGGCGTTCTACGAGACCATGTTCAAGGTCAAGGACTTCTGGGCGGTTCCGGAATATGCCGAACTGCTGCAGCAGCTCAACCAGCGCATCTACCCCTACATGATCGGCGGCGAAGGCACCGCCAAGGAGACGCTGGACGCACTGGCAGCCGACTGGAACGCGACCTTCAAGAAATACGGCCGCGGCCAATAAGTATGAAGCTTCACGGAGGGGGCGTTCGTGCCTCCTCCGTTTCTTTTTCTGATTCTTGAACCGGGAGCAGGGTCTTGGCGACCACGATGATCACCACGCTGGACAGGTCCTCGCGGGCCGCTGCTCGCGGTCTAAGCGACATTTCGATCCGCAATCTTTTCATCATCCCGACGATCCTGTTTCTGATCGTCTTCAACATCTTCCCGCTGATCTATTCGCTGGGCTATTCGTTCACCGATTTTCGCGCCTCGACCAGCGCGGCGGCGAATTTCGTCGGGCTGCAAAACTATCGCGACCTGCTCAGCGATCCCTATGTCTGGTCCAACTTCGCCATCACCGCAAAATACGTCATCATCTCGGTCGCCGGCCAGCTGCTCGTCGGCTTCGGCGTGGCCATGCTGCTCAACCGCGACATTCCGCTCAAGGGCCTGCTGACGACGCTCCTGTTGTTGCCGATGATGCTGTCTATGGCCGTCGTCGGCCTGTTCTGGAAACTGCTCTACGATCCGTCCTTCGGCATCATCAATTATGCGCTGGGCCTCGGCACCTTCGAATGGCTGTCGGATCCGAAAATGGCGCTCTATGCGGTCGCGCTGACCGATATCTGGATGTGGTCGCCCTTCGTCATGCTGTTGTCGCTGGCCGGCCTGTCGGCCGTGCCCAAGCATCTCTACGAGGCCGCCGCGATCGACAGGGCCGGGCCGTTCTACACCTTCTTCCGCATCACGCTGCCGCTGGTCGCGCCGATCCTGATGATCGCGGTCATCTTCCGCACCATGGAGGCGTTCAAGACCTTCGACCTCGCCTATATCCTGACCAGCCAGCCGACGGCCGAGCTGATCTCGATCCGGCTCTACAAGATGGCGTTCCAGGAATGGCAGACCGGGCGCTCCTGCGCGCTCGCCTACATCGTGTTGATCATGGTGCTGGCGATCACCAACATCTATGTCAAATACCTCAACAAGGTGAAGGAGCGCTGAGATGGCCGCAGTCCGCACTTCTTCCGAAATCACCTTCAACCGGGTCGCCATCGTCGCCGTCCTGCTGGTGACGATCATCTTCCTGGCGCCGATCTACTGGATAGCCTCGACGGCGTTCAAGCCGCGCAACCTCGCCACCACCATTCCGCCGACGGTGGTTTTCCAGCCGGAGATATCGCCCTTCGTCAAGTTGTTCACCAAGCGTTCGCAGCTGCGCAGCCCGCCATCACCGGAGGAGTACGCGGCTGCGCCGTGGTGGGAGCGCGTCGTCTTCAATGGCGGCGAAAAGATCGTGCGCGACGGCAAGGGCCAGGTGCAGTGGTCGGGCTATCCGAGCCGTTTCATGAACTCGCTGATCGTTGCCATAACCTCGACCGTCCTGGCCGTCGGCATGGGCACCTTCACCGCCTATGGATTCTCGCGCTTCAAGGTGAAAGGCGAGGCGGACCTGCTGTTCTTCATCCTGTCGACGCGCATGCTGCCGCCGGTGGTCGTCGCCATTCCGATGTTCCTGATGTACCGGGCGGTCGGCCTCAACGATTCCCATGTCGGCCTGATCATCCTTTACACCGCCTTCAACCTGTCCTTCTCGGTGTGGCTGATGAAAGGCTTCATGGACGAGATCCCCAAGGAGTATGAGGAGGCGGCCCTCGTCGACGGCTATACGCGCATGGAGGCCTTCTTCAAGATCGTGCTGCCCGAGGCCGCCACCGGCATCGCCGCCACCGCCGTGTTCTGCTTTATCACGGCGTGGAACGAATATGCCTTCGCACTGATCATGACCAGCCGCCGTGCCCAGACGGCGCCGCCTTTCATTCCCAGCCAGGTCGGCGCCGGCCTGCCGGACTGGACGGTGATTGCCGCCGGAACCTTCCTGTTCCTGCTGCCGGTCGCGATCTTCACCTTCCTGCTCCGCAACCATCTGCTGCGCGGCATGTCCTTCGGAGCGATCCGCAAATGAGTTTTCGCGACATCAATCAGAAATATCTCGAACCGGGCAGCCAGGTGCTGATGGTGCTCGGCATCATCGCGCTCTGCCAGCCATGGCACATGCTGCTGCACAGCTACGGCGTGACCATCATCCTGATCGGCCTGATCGGCTTCAACATCACCTCCAAGATCGCGCCGGAGGAGAAGGCCGGCACCGGGCAAGGGGCAAACCCGGGGGCGCAGCATTGACCCAGATCGAGCTTCGCGGTGTCCAGAAATTTTTCGGCGCCGTCCAGGTCATCAAGGACCTCAACCTGAAGATCGACGACAACGAGTTCATCGTGCTGCTCGGCCAGTCGGGCTGCGGCAAGACGACGACGCTCAGGGCCGTTGCCGGACTGGAGACGATCGACGGCGGCGACATCCTCATCGACGGCAAGCCGGTCCAGCATCTCAAGGCCGCCGACCGCGACATAGCCATGGTCTTCCAATCGTTCTCGCTCTATCCGCATATGAGCGTCTACGAGAACATCGCCTTTCCGCTGAGAGCGACGCGCAAGAGCAAGGCCGAGATCGACAGCGAGGTGCGCTCGGTCGCCAAGACGCTGCAGATCAGCGATCTCCTCGCCAAGAAACCGTCGGCCCTGTCCGGCGGCGACATGCAGCGCGTCGCGATCGGCCGAGCCTTGGTGCGGCGGCCGAAGGCGATGCTGATGGACGAGCCGATCGGCGCGCTCGATGCCAAGCTGCGCGAGGAGATGCGGGCCGAGATCAAGCGGCTGCACATCAAGCAGGGCTCGACCAGCATCTACGTCACCCACGACCAGATCGAGGCGATGAGCCTCGCCGACCGCATCGTCATCATGCATGAGGGCGTGCTGCAGCAGGTCGGCTCGCCGGACGAGGTCTATTCGCACCCGGCGAATCTTTTCGTCGCGCAGTTTGTCGGCAGCCCAGTTATGAACGTCGCCGACGCTTCGGTGACCGAGAAAGCCTCGTCGGCCTCGGTCACGGTTGGCGATGCGGCCGCCGGCTTCGAATTCCCGCGCACCTTGCTGTCGAAGCTCAACGGTCATGCCGGCGGCCAGCTCGCGCTCGGCATCCGGCCGGAGGGCGTTCTCGTTCGCCGCGAAGCCGCCGAGGGGTTCTTGCCGGTGGAGACGCAGATCGTTGAGCCGCTCGGCTCCTTCGATATCGTCGACCTCAAGGTCGGCTCCAAGATGCTGCGTGCACGCACCAAGAGCGGCTTCATCGGCGGCCCCGGCGAAAGGGTCTTCGTCAGAATCGATCCCAGCCAGGCGCATTTCTTCGACACGGCGAGCGGCAAATCGCTGGGAGTGAGACTCTGATGGCCCACATCCAGCTCAAGAACATTTCGAAGAAATTCGGCAACCACACCGCTTTGACCGGGCTCGACCTCGACATCGCCGACGGCGAGTTCTTCGTCCTGCTCGGCGAGACCGGCGCCGGCAAGACGACGACGCTGCGCATGATTGCCGGCCTGGAAAAACCGAGCGAAGGCCAGGTCTTTATCGACGGCGTCGATGTCGCCGATTGGGGCGCGGCCGAGCGCGACGTGGCGCTGGTGCTGCAGCAATATTCGCTCTATCCGCGTTATACGGTGCGCGAAAACCTCGAATTTCCGCTGAAGCCGAAGATCCGCCGGTTGCCCGATGCCGAGATCAAGGATCGTGTCGACCGCGCTGCCAGGACACTGCGGATCGAGCATCTGCTCGACCGCAAGACCGACCGGCTTTCAGGCGGCGAGATGCAGCGCGTCTCGATCGGCCGCGCCATCGTGCGCAAGCCGCGGGTATTCCTGATGGACGAGCCGTTGTCGGCGCTCGACGCCAAATTGCGCGAGGCGCTGCGCACCGAATTGAAGAACCTGCAGATGCAGCTCGGCGCCACCTTCCTGTTCGTGACGCACGATCAGATCGAGGCGATGTCGATGGGTGACAAGGTCGGCGTGCTCAACCATGGCCGCATCGTCCAGACCGGCACGCCGTACGAGATTTACAACAATCCGCGCGACACCTACGTGGCGAGCTTCGTCGGCTCGCCGCCGATGAATCTCATCGACGGCAAGCTTGTTAACGGGCGTGCGGTGATGGCACCGCTGAATTTCGAATTGCCGTTTGCGGGGGGTGCCAAGACTTCGGGGGGTGCCAAGACGGGCGCGGCGACCGACGGTCGCCCGCTCGTCTTCGGTATTCGTCCCGAGGACGTCTATCTCGAGACCGGCGCGCCGGTCGAGGCGCGGGTCCATGACGTCGAGAACCATGGCGTCGAGAAGATCCTGACGCTGCGGGTCGGCGACGCCATGCTGCGCGCCACTGTGCCGGCCAGGACCGACGTGCAGATAGAGCAGCCGGTGCGCTTTGCCTGGAACCCGGACAAGGTGGTGCTGTTCGATAAGGGCAGCGGAATAAGCCTGCGTCACGCCGGCTAAGTACAAGCCTCTTTACTGCAGCTAGAGTATCCGTCTTGGTCAAGGAAGGGATGGCGACCATTTCCGGTCGTCCCTGATGAGGGCGTTAGCGAGAACGACGAGCTTTCTCATGATGGCGGTTATGGCGAGTTTTGCAGGTTTTCCGCCGTCTCGGAGGTCTTGGTATTTTGTCTTGAGTGACTGATTGAAACGGACCGCGACGAGGGCTGGCATGTAGAGCGCCTGCCTGACCGACGATCTTCCTCCCCGGATGAAGCACTTGCCCTTCCACTGCCCCGACTGGCGATCGACCGGTGCGAGGCCGGCGAGGCTTGCGACCTGTTTGTTGGCAAGGGTTCCCAACTCCGGCATGTCGGCGATGATGGCGAAGGCTGTGACTTCGCCAAGGCCTGGGATACTGGTGAGGATGTCGAAGCGACGGACAAGATCTGGCTCGCGGGCGACCAGCGTACGACATTCGGCGTCGATCGCATTGATCTGGGTGGTGATTTGCCTGAGCCGCTGCTCGGCCTGGCGCTTCAAAAGCGGGATGGTCAGGTTCTTCTGCCTGTTCTGGGCGGCGGTACGGTCCTTGACCAATGCGCGGCGCGCTGCGACGAGTTCGCAAAGCGTATCAAGGGTGTCGCTGCGGATTGGTCGGATTTGCGGCGTCATCAGTTCGCCGAAGCGGGCGAGCATGGCGGCGTCGATGCGATCGGTCTTGGACAGTCGGCCGGCGGCCTTCGCGAAAGCGCGCGTGTGCTGCGGGTTCATCTTGACCAGCGGCAGGCCCTTGGCACCCAACGTGCGCTCGAGCAGCCGGTGGTAGGCGCCCGTCGCTTCGTAGACAATGCGGTTGGGGGCAAGCGGAGCCAGCCAGCGCAGCAGCTCGCGCAGGCCGTTTGCGTCATTGGCGAATTGCCGCTCCGTCCCTTCCGGCAGGAGATGGACGTCGAGGCGATCTTTCGAGATGTCGATTCCGAGCGTTCGTGCTATGATTGCGGTCATCTTTTCCGTGTCCCGTGCTTGTCATC
>NZ_JAMYPA010000044.1:0-14078 GCF_040320105.1 Mesorhizobium sp. M0778
TTCCGCCCATACAGGGTCGGACGACCGCCTGAAACCCCAAACAAGACGTCAAATCCCCCGCAAACAAGCGAACAACCGCCGCAACCCCGCCGCCGCAAGCTTTGCTCATGACTGCCCAACAGGTCCACAAGGGGAGAAGGGAAGGTTTCTACGCATCCGCCCTGAACGTCTGCTTCTGGATACCCAGCCCTTCGATACCGAGCTCGACCACATCGCCGGGCTTCAGGAACACCGGCGGCTTCATGCCGAGGCCGACGCCGGGCGGCGTGCCGGTCGAGATGATGTCGCCTGGATGCAGCGACATGAACTGGCTGAGATAAGACACGAGATAAGCGACGCCGAACACCATGGTCTTGGTCGAGCCGTTCTGCATGGTCTTGCCGTTGACCGTCAGCCACATCGGAATGTTCTGCGGGTCCTTGACCTCGTCCTTGGTCACCAGCCACGGGCCGATCGGCCCGAATGTGTCGCAGGACTTGCCCTTGGTCCACTGGCCCTGCCGCTCGGCCTGGAAGGCGCGTTCAGAGACGTCATGTGCGACGCAGTAGCCGGCGACATAGTCCAGCGCCTCGGCTTCGGTGACATATTTAGCGGTCTTGCCGATGACCACGCCGAGCTCGACTTCCCAATCGGTCTTCACCGAGCCGCGCGGGATCAGCACGTCGTCGTTCGGCCCGACAATGGCCGAGCTTGCCTTCATGAAGATGATCGGCTCCGGCGGCACGGTTGCGCCGGTTTCTGCGGCATGGTCGGAATAGTTGAGGCCTATGCAGATGAATTTGCCGGTGCCGGCGACGCAGGCGCCGATGCGCGGTTTGCCGGAAACTGCCGGCAGCGATTTCGGATCGAGCTTCGACAATGACTCGAGCGATGCCGGGTCGATCGCCCTGCCGGCAATGTCGGTGACATGGGCGGAGAGGTCGCGGATCGTTCCATCCGCATCAAGGAGGCCAGGGCGTTCGCTCCCCGCCTCGCCATAGCGTAGCAGTTTCATGCAGTTTTCTCCCAGTTGCGACCAGAGGCCGTTTGCAAACTCGCTCCGCTGCGGCGAATGGCGTGGGTTTCGAGAACCGGAGCGGAGCGTACTTAAAGTACGTGAGCCTAGGCAAGCGCGGACGCCGCGCCAGGCGCCCGGCAGAATTGGATTTTCAGACTCCTAGATCGACCAGCCACCGTCGATATTATAGGCCTGCCCCGACGTATAGGTGGCACCGGCGAGATAGACGGCGAGGTCGGCGATTTCCTCGGGCGTGCCGAGCCGGCCCATCGGCTGACGGGCGATGAAGGCGGCGCGGGCTGCTTCGTAGTCGCCCTGCGCGTGCATGCGGTCGTGCAGCGACGGGCTTTCGACCGTGCCCGGGCAGATCGCATTGCAGCGTATGCCCTTGCCGACATAGTCGGCGGCAACCGATTTGGTCAGGCCGATAACGGCCGCCTTGGTCAGGCCATAGACGAAACGGTTGGGCACGCCCTTGGTCGAGCTGGCCAGCGACGCCATGTTGATGATCGAGCCGTCGCCGCGCTCAAGCATGCCGGGCAGCACGGCGCGGATGGTGCGGATCATCGAGCGGACATTGAGATCATAGGCAAAGTCGAGATCGCCGTCCTTCATCTCGAGGATCGAGCCGGAATGGACGAAGCCGGCGCAGTTGAACAGCACGTCGACGGCGCCGATCTCGGCAAAAGCGACGTTCACCGCCTCGTCGTTTAGGACATCCAGCTTGCGGGTCTTGATACCGGGGGTCTTGCCGAGGTCGGCGAGCACCACTTCGTTGATGTCGGTGGCATGGACGACGGCGCCGGCCTTGGCGAAAGCCAGCGCACTTGCCCGGCCGATGCCTTGCGCCGCCGCCGTGACGACAACGACCTTGCCTGTCAGATCCGCCATGCTTTTCTCCTCGCCCGTCTGTGATCGTTCGGCTTTTTACCGGCACAAGGCCGGGGCGCAATGTGCCAGACGGGCACCACCATCCCGCCTGTTTCGATATTCGCCCTGCCGGCCAAATGTTTTTTCTCGGTAAAGAACATCTTTTGGCCCGTCAAGCCCGGACGTCCCTCCGGGACACTCAGTCGCCGTAGGGCACCCAGACGTTCTTGACCTCGATCGCACGGCGCAGCAAGGCATCGCCGGCTGCTTCGCCCGATGTCCAGTCAAGGCTGTGGCCGTTGCCGGTCCAGACACGCTTGAGATTGCCGATGGACTCGGCCTCCGCCTTGGCACAGGTCTCGGCATCGGCGAACATCCAGAGCCCGTCGACATCGTCGTGCTTGGCCAGCACGCCGGCCAGCTCGGCGCTACGGCCCGCAACGATATTGATGGCGCCCGCCGGAACGTCGGAATATTCGATGACCTGGTAAAGGTCGGTGGCAAGCAGTGGATATCGTTCGGACGGCACGGCGACCACGGTGTTGCCCATGGCGAGCGCCGGCGCAACCAGCGAGATCAGGCCGAGCAAAGGTGCGTTGTCCGACGCGACGATGCCGACGACGCCGACCGGTTCGTGCAGCGCCAATGTGACGGCACGGGCCGGCGGCTGGTGGACGCGGCCCTCGAACTTGTCCGCAAGCCCGGCATAGAGGAACAGCCGCTCGATCGATAGCTCGACCTCTTCACTCGCCGCCTTGGCCGTCGCGCCGGTGAGCTGGGTCAGACGGGCGGCAAACTCGTCGGCGCGGCCGGACAGGTTTTCGGCCAGATAGTAAAGCACCTGGCTGCGATTGTAGGCGGTCGCTTCCGGCCAGGCCTTGCAGGCGCGCGCGGCCGCGACGGCGTCGCGGATATCCTTGCGGTTGCCGAGACCGACCTCGCCGGCGAGCTTGCCCTTGGCGCTGGCGACGGCAAGGGAATAATTGCCGTCCGGCCGGACCTGCTTACCGCCGATGAACAGCTTTGCCGTGCGGTCGATGGCATCGCCTTCCGGGCGCTCGATGGGCTGGGCAGTGGCCACAGCCGGTTTGATGATCGGGCCGAGCGGCAGTTTTGCCGAGAGGTACTCGAACATGCCCTCGCGCCCGCCTTCGCGGCCGAAGCCGCTCTCGCGATAGCCGCCGAAGCCGCAGGCGGCGTCGAACATGTTGGTGCCGTTGACCCAGACGACGCCGGCCTTCAATTGCGGCGCGACGTGCAGCGCAAGATTGATGTTCTCGCTCCACACCGAGGCGGCCAGGCCATAGCGTGTGTTGTTGGCGAGCTCGACCGCTTCCTCGGTATTGCGGAAGGTCATGGTCGCCAGCACCGGCCCGAACACCTCTTCCTGGGCCAGAATGTTAGCCGGCGAAACACCTGTCGCCAGCGTTGGCAGATGGTAATAGCCCGAGGCGGGCAGTGCCGAGTCCGGCTGCCAGCATATCGCGCCCTGCTTGGCGCCTTCGGCAATCAGGCCCTTGA
Source organism: Mesorhizobium sp. M0778 (assembly GCF_040320105.1). Taxonomy (NCBI): domain Bacteria; kingdom Pseudomonadati; phylum Pseudomonadota; class Alphaproteobacteria; order Hyphomicrobiales; family Phyllobacteriaceae; genus Mesorhizobium; species Mesorhizobium sp. M0778. The sequence goes on from NZ_JAMYPA010000044.1 coordinate 3,389, forward strand.
CGCGGTCGAGTTGGGTCAAATCGACCAGCGGGCCGATATCGGTGTTCTTGTCGAGCGGGCTGCCGACGCGCAGCCGGCTCATCCGCGTCTTGACCTTGGCGATGAAGGCGTCGGCGATGCCTTCCTGCACCAGAAGGCGCGAGCCGGCACAGCAGACCTGGCCCTGGTTGAACCAGATGCCGTCGACCAGACCCTCGACGGCGCTGTCGAGATCGGCATCCTCGAAAACGACGAAGGCCGACTTGCCGCCAAGCTCCAGCGAAAGTTTCTTGCCCGAACCGGCGGTGGCCTTGCGGATGATCTTGCCGACCTCGGACGAACCGGTGAAGGCGATCTTCTGGATGCCGGGATGATTGACGATTGCCCCACCCGCTTCCGGCCCGCCCTGGACGATGTTGACGACGCCCTTCGGCACGCCGGCGCGTTCACAGATCTCGGCAAACAGGATGGCGGTGAGCGGCGTGAATTCCGCGGGCTTCAGCACCACGGTGCAGCCCGCAGCGAGCGCCGGCGCGATCTTCCAGGCCAGCATCAAAAGCGGGAAGTTCCACGGGATGATCTGGCCGACGACGCCGACGCCCTTATGGGCTGGAAAGTCCCTGTCCAGCGCCTGCGCCCAGCCGGCATGATGGATGAAATGACGGATCGCCAGCGGCACGTCGATGTCGCGGCTTTCGCGGATCGGCTTGCCGTTGTCGATCGATTCCAGCACCGCGAACAGCCGTTGGTGGCGCTGCATGGCGCGGCCGATGGCATAGAGCACTTTGGCGCGTTGATAACCGGTGCTGGCGCTCCATTTCGGCAGCGCTTTTGTGGCGGCCGAAACCGCCGCATCGATATCGGCAGCACCGGCATCCGAGACCTTGGCCAGCAATTTGCCGGAGGCGGGATCGCTGGTGTCGAAGGTCTTTCCATTTGCAGCTGCTTTCCAGTCGCCGCCGATGAACAGGGCTTTCGAGAAATCACGGGTCGTCAGCCAGGCATCGGCCTCGTTGCGGGCCTCCGGCGCCGGGCCGTAATCCATGGCGTGATAGCGTTCGAGAATGTTCATGAAGCGCTCCGAATCACGCCATTGCGTGGCGATGATTGGCCGAGTAGTGGCCGGTCAGGTGATGCTCGAGCTGGCGCTCGATGTCGGTCAAAAGGCTCGATGCTCCGAAGCGGAACAGCTCCGGCTCCAACCACGGCCGGCCCAGCTCTTCTTTCATCAGCACCAGCCAATCGAGCGAGGCTTTTGCCGTAGAAATGCCACCGGCCGGCTTGAAGCCGATGAGATAGCCGGTTTCCTCGAAATAGGCGCGGATGGCGCGCACCATTGCAAGGCCAACCGGCAGCGTCGCGTTGACGCTTTCCTTGCCGGTCGAGGTCTTGATGAAGTCCGCACCCGCCATCATCGCCACCATCGAGGCGAGCATGACATTGCGCAGCGTGGCGAGGTCGCCTGTGCCGAGGATCACCTTCAGATGCGCCTCGCCGCAGGCGGCCCGCATCGAGACGATCTCGTTATAGAGCTCCTGCCATTTCGCCCCGAATACCAGACCGCGCGGAATGACGACGTCGATCTCGTCGGCGCCGTCCCGGACCGATGCTTCGATCTCCTGCAGACGTGTCGAAAGCGGGGCAAGGCCATGCGGGAAAGCCGTGGAAACGGCGGCGACACGGATGCCGCTGCCGCGCAGTGCTTCGACGGCAGTGGCGACGAAGGGATGATAGACGCAGACCGCCGCCGGGCGGATATTTTCGCCGGTAATGCCGAGCCCCTCGGCAATGTCGCGGCGGAATGGGTTGACCGCCTTGGCACAGAGCCGGCGCACGCGCTCTTCTGTGTCGTTCGAGTTCAGCGTCGTCAGGTCCATGCAGGCGACAGCACGCAGCAGCCAGGCAGCCTGGTTATCGGCCTTGATCGAGCGTCTTTTGGTCAGGCTGGCGACGCGGCGTTCCAGCGCCGAGCGGTTGACGCTGCGCATTGATTCCATGAAGCCAAGATCGAGCCTCATGCCGGGATTGCGAGCAATAGCATGGGCCTGCGGCATCGGCGCATTGGCGGCGGCGCGCGCCGGCAGCGGCGTGATCTTGGACGTGCCGAGATCGGTTTCGCGGATTGTGCTGCTCATCTCCTGCCCCTTGTTCAGCGACTTATGCCGAAGATAGACCGTGAAGCAGCGCTTCACGAGTCCTTCAGGCGGTCATAGCGGAAAAAGACAGTCAAGGCAGCCGATTTTTGACCGTCCGGTCAAAATCAGGGTCTCAAAGCAGTGGACGCTGAACTGCCGCGTCTCAGCCGACGAAGGCGCGCTCGACTACGAAGCTTGCCGGATGATGCAGCGAGCCTTCCTGGAAGTCGAGGCTTTCGGCCAGTTCCTTCACGTCTTTCAGCATATGCATCGAGCCGCAGATCATGATGCGATCGGTCTCGGGATTGAGCTTGTCGATGCCGAGATCGGTGTAGAATTTGCCCGAGCCGATCAGCGCGGTGATGCGGCCCATGCGTTCGGACGTCTCACGCGTCGTCGAATTATAGAGCGTGACGCGGCCGCCGGTCAGTTCGCCGATCAGCGGGTCGTTCTCCAGCGCGGCCACCAGTTCCTGGCCGTAGATGAGCTCGGCATTGTCGCGGCAGGTGTGGGTCAGCACGACTTCACCGAACTTCTCATAGGTGTCGGGATCGCGCAGCAGGCTGGCGAAGGGCGCAATGCCGGTGCCGGTCGAGATCATGAACAGGCGCTTGGCCGGCGTCAGCGCGTCGACCACCAGCGTGCCGGTCGACTTCTGCCGCATGATGACGGTATCGCCGATCTGGATCTTCTGCAGCTCCGAGGTAAGCGGGCCGTCCGGCACCTTGATCGAGAAGAATTCCAGCTCGTCGTCCCAGGACGGGCTGGCGATCGAATAGGCGCGGAACACCGGCTTCTCGGCATTGGGCAGGCCGATCATGACGAACTCGCCGGAGCGGAAGCGCAGCGACTGCGGCCGGGTGATGCGGAACGAAAACAGCCGGTCGGTATAGTGCTTCACCGAGACCACGGTTTCGGCATAGACATTGGCCGGTATCGGGAACTGCAACGGCCGGGCGCCGGCGGTGTTGAACGCGGATGTGGTGTTCATCAAACCTAACCTTCTGGGCCAGCTCAGCGCCGGGCCAAATTATCACCTGCGCGCCCGAACCGGTCAGGTTCCTGCGTGCCCTTGCACACTCCGAAGCGGTAAGCTCTTGTGTCCGGAATTTATTAGTATACAAACGATATTTGCGTCAAGACGTCGCCGTAAAACAGCTTTCCAAACTGAGGCATGTAAGCAGTTCGGGCATTTCGGGTTTCGACAATGGAACAGAATTTTTCGGCGCAAGCTCTGGATTCGAGGGGCAGCGTCGTCGCCGGTATCGATGTCGGTGGCACCTTTACCGATCTGCTTCTGATCGACGGCCGTGATGGTGGCCGGGTGCATATCGCCAAGACCCCGACCACGGTCGACAACCAGGCTTTCGGCGTCGTTGCAGCTCTTGGTGCCACCGGCTTTCGCGTGGACGGCATCGACCTCATCGTGCACGGCACGACGACCACAACCAACGCGGTGCTGGAGCGCCGGCTGGCCAAAACCGGCGTGATCACCACGCGCGGCTTTCGTGACGTCATCGAGCTTGGCCGGCGGACACGGCCGCAAGCCTATGGCATGACAGGCACCTTTGTGCCGATCATTCCGCGCAATCTGCGGCTCGAAGTGTCGGAGCGGGTCGAGGCCTCGGGCGCGGTGCGCATACCGCTCGACGAGGCCGAGATGCGGGCAGCGATTTCACAACTGATCGAAGCCGGCTGCGAATCGCTCGTCATCCATTTCCTGCATTCCTACGCCAACCCGGCGCATGAGCGGCGCGCGGCCGAGATCGGCGCCGAGCTTTGGCCGAACGGCTACATCACGACAGGCCATGCGCTGCTTTCGGAAGCGCGCGAATTCGAGCGCGGGGTGACCGCTTCGGTCAACGCCTCGGTGCAACCGATCCTCGAACGCTACGTCGAACGGCTGCGCAAGGAGCTGGCGTCAAAAGGCTACGCCCGCGACTTCCTGATCATGAACGGCAATGGCGGCATGATCTCGGCCCGCTTTGTCACACGTGAATCGGCCAAGACCGTTATGTCCGGCCCCGCCTCCGGCGTCATTGCCGCGGCCTATACCGGCAAGCGCGCCGGCTTCGAAAACCTGGTCACCTACGACATGAGCGGCACCTCGACCGACGTGGCGCTGATCCGCAATGCCGAACCGGCGGTGTCGAACGAGATCGAGATCGAATATGCGATGCCGATCCATGTGCCGATGGTGGCGGTGCATACAGTCGGCGCCGGCGGCGGCTCGATCGCCCGCGTCGATGCAGCCGGCCTGATCCAGATCGGCCCGGAAAGCGCCGGCGCCAATCCCGGGCCGATCTGCTACGGCCGCGGCGGCTTGGAGCCGACCATCACCGACGCCAATCTGGTGCTCGGCCGGCTGGCGCCGAAAAAGCTGCTGGCGGTGGAAAACCCGGTCACCGTCGAACATGTCACGGGCATATTCGAGGACAGGATCGGGCGACCTACCGGCCTGTCCGGCGTCGAGGCGGCGGGTGCGGTGCTGCGGCTGGGCAACATGAAGATGGCGGGCGCCATCCGCATGGTCTCGGTGTCGCGCGGTCACGACCCGCGCGATTTCGCGCTGTTCGCCTTCGGCGGCGCCGGGCCGCTGCATGCGACCGCCCTGGCGCGCGAGCTCGGCCTGCCGCGGGTGCTGGTGCCGGCGCGGCCGGGCATTACCAATGCGCTCGGCTGCGTCGTCGCCGATCTGCGCCATGACTTCGTCAACACGGTCAACCAGCCGGTGGCGGGGCTCGATGAAGCCCAGCTCCAAGCTATATTGGAACGGCACCGAAACGAAGGCGCAGAGTTGATCGGCAAGGAAGCGGTGAAGCCGGAGACGATCCGCGTCACGCATTCCGCCGACATGCAGTTCGTCGGCCAGACGCATATTATTAACGTGCCGCTGCCGTCGTTTGCGGTGACGCGCGAGGTCCTGCAGCAACTGTTCGAGAAGGCCTATTTCGCCCGCTTCAAGGTCGAGCTGCCGGAAATCCGCGCCAATCTGGTCAATCTCAACACCTCGGTGACCGGCGTGCGGCCGGCGATCGATCTGTCGCGGCTGATCGATCCGGCTGGCCGCGCCAAAACGCTCGAAGAGGCGCGGCGCGAGATCCGGCCGGTCTGGTATGGCGGGTGCTGGTACGACACGCCGGTCTACAGTAGGGAAAAGTTGCCGCTCGACGCCATCATCGAAGGCCCGGCGATCCTCGAACAGATGGATGCCACAACCGTGCTCGAGCCCGGCGACCGGGCGCGCTCGGATGCCGACGGCAACATCATCATCGACATTGGTGAGGCCTGAGATGCAAAAGCTGGACGCCATCACCCTTTCGGTCCTCCAGGCGGCGCTGCAGCAGGTCTGTGACGAGATGGACCTGACGTTTTCGCGCGCCGCTTTCTCGCCCGTCATCGCCGAGGCCAATGACCGCTCCGACGGCATCTATTCGGCAGTCGATGGTTCGCTGATCGCGCAAGGCAGCCAGGGCCTGCCGGTGTTCGTCGGCGTCATGCAGTATTCGACCAAAACGGTGATCGAGATGATCGCCGACGGACGCTGCCTGCCGCCCGAGCCGGGCGATATCTACATCGTCAACGATCCTTATCTCGGCGGCACCCATCTGATGGATGTGCGCTTCGCCATGCCGGTCTATCGCGACGGCAAGATATTCTGCTGGCTGTCGAACACCGGCCATTGGCCCGACATTGGCGGTTCGGTGCCGGGCGGCTTCTCCGCCTCGGCGACTGCGGTGGAGCAGGAAGGCTTGCGGCTGCCGCCGGTGAAATTGTTCAAGAAGGGCGTGCTCGACCCTGAGATCTACGCCATCATCTGCTCGAACATCAGGGTTGCCGACCAGCGCATCGGCGACATCCGCGCGCAAGCGGCAGCACTGCTGATCGGCCAGGACCGGCTCAACGGCATTTTGGATCGTTACGGAGACGAAACAGTCGTCGAAGCAATCGCCGAATTGCGCCGCCGGGCCGCTGAACAGATGCGTGCCAACATCGCGGCAATTCCCGATGGCATCTACCGGTCGCAGGCCTTCGTCGATTCCGATGGGGTGGTGAACGAGCCGCTGACCATTGCGCTTGCCGTCGAGAAAAAAGGCGACACGCTCCGCTTCGACTTCTCAGGCTCGTCAAAACCCTGCGCCGGGCCGATGAACAGCGTGCTGGCGACGACCTTGTCCTCGGTCTACCTCGCCATGCGCCACATTTTCCCCGACGTGCCGATCAGCGCCGGCGCCTTCGAGCCGCTCATCGTCAAGCGGCCAGAAGGCACCTTCCTCGATGCCAAATATCCGCGGCCGGTATCGGGCTGCGCGGCCGAGGTTTCGCAGCGCATCGCCGAGGCGGTGTTCGCGGCCATGGTGCAGGCGCTGCCGGACAGGGTGACTGCGGCTCCCGCCGGCTCCAGCGGCAATTTCGCGCTCGGCGGCAACGATCCGCTCCGTGGCCGCGACTACGTCATGTACCAGATATCCGGCGGCGGCTATGGCGGCAATGCCGATCATGATGGCCTGACCAATGGCTGCTCGACCATCGGCATTTCCAAATCGCCGCCGGTCGAGATCATGGAACAGGCTTTCCCTGTGCTCTATCGCCACTATGCCTTGCGCGAAGGCTCGGGTGGCGCCGGCAAGCATCGCGGCGGTTTTGGCCTCGCCTATGAGGTCGAGATCCTGCGTGGCGACGCCCGCGCCTCCTTCGTCATGGACCATGGCCGTTTCGGCCCGCAAGGCGCGCTCGGCGGCAAGGACGGCGCGGTCAACACGGTGACCGTGTTCCGCGACGGTGAGGCCCATGTGCCGCCGCACCTCTCCAAGGAACAGGACATCGCGCTGAAGGCCGGCGACCGCGTGCGAGTTGGCACGCCGGGCGGCGGCGGCTACGGCAATCCCTGGCAGCGTGATCCGGAATTGGTCGCTCGGGATATCGCCCTAGGCTATTACACACCCGCAGAAGCCGGCGAAAAGTTCGGCGTCGCGCTGTCGGCGAACGGGTTGGCGATTGACCGGGCAGCGACCGAAAAGAAGCGCGCCGGCTGACGATGCTGGCCAGCATCTCCGCTGTGCCACGCTCAGTTCCGATGATCCAGCCTCGCGACCAGCCGGTCGCCGGCCCACTGGATGCCGCAGACCAGGACGATCAGGACGATGACCACGGCGATCATGACTGACGTTTCGAAGCGCTGGTAACCGTATCGGATGGCGAGGTCGCCCAGCCCGCCGGCGCCGATGGCGCCGGCCATGGCCGAGGCGCCGATAAGCGTCACCAGCGTCACCGTGAAGCCGGCGACGATGCCGGGCAGCGCTTCCGGCACCAGCACCTCGCGGATGATCGTCCAGCGGTTGCCGCCCATGGCGCGCGCCGCTTCGATCAGCCCGTGGTCGACCTCGCGCAGCGACACTTCGGCGATCCGGGCATAGTAGGGCGTGGCCGCGATCGACAGCGGCACGATGGCGGCCCATGTGCCGATCGAGGTGCCGACGATCAGCCGCGTCACCGGGATCAGCGCAACCAGCAGGATGATGAAAGGCACCGAGCGGAAACCGTTGATGACCGCGCCGAGCGCACGGTTCACCCACAGGTTTTCGGCGATGCCGCCGCGGTCGGTGGCGACCAGCGCCAGGCCGAGCGGCAGCCCGAAAACCAGCGAGATGAGGCCGGAGGCGGCCGTCATCAGGATCGTTTCCCAGATGGATCGAAGCAGGAGTTCAAACAGAATTGGCGACATGGCCAAGCACCTCCACCCGCGCATTGCGGGCTTTCAAGAACGCGATCACCTGTGCCAGGTGAGCTTCATTGCTACCGGCGACCGCGACGAACAGCGTCCCGACAGGCTGCTGCTGGACGTGATCGATGCCTCCATGAACGAGGCGGAACGAGCCGGGAACTGCCGAGGCAAGATCGGACAAAAGCGGGCTTCGCGCGGCCTCACCCGCCACGTCGATCCTGAGGATCGCCTCCACGCCGGCGTTCTGCGTTAGCCGGCTTGCGATCTCCGCCGGCAATTGCGGCCTGATGCCGCCGAGCAGGCTTTGTGTGATCGCCGACTTCGGATCGGCAAACACCGACCACACCGGCCCTTGCTCGACGATTCGTCCGGCGTCGATCACCGCGACCCGGTCGGCGATCGAACGGATCACCTCCATCTCATGGGTGATGAGCAGGATGGTCAGGCCGAGCTGCCGGTTGATGTCTCTGAGCAAGGCAAGGATGGAGCGCGTCGTCTCCGGGTCCAACGCCGAGGTCGCTTCGTCCGACAGCAGCAGCGCTGGGCGCGCCGCAAGCGCCCGGGCAATGCCGACGCGCTGTTTCTGTCCGCCCGACAGCGACGCCGGATAGGCTTTCGCCTTCTCCGACAGGCCGACGAGCTCGAGCAGCTCGGCAGCGCGCGCCAGGCGTTCGGCCCTGGGCCGGCCTTCGATCTTGAGCGGCAGCGCTACATTGTCTTCGACCGTCTTGGCGGACAGCAGGTTGAAATGCTGGAAAATCATGCCGATACGCCGGCGCAGCGGCTGCAATTCGCGCTCGCCGAGCCGGCTGATGTCGCGGCCTTCGATGAAGACCTGTCCTGTATCCGGCCGCTCCAGGCCGTTTAGGCAGCGTATCAGCGTCGACTTGCCGGCGCCGCTCCGGCCGATGATTCCGAGGATCTCGCCCTGGCGCACGCTGAGCGATACGCCGTCCAGCGCCGCTGTTGCGCCGAAGCGGCGCTTCAGCTCGATGAGGCGTACGACATCGTGCGGTCCCGCGGAACGGCTGCCGACGGGATGCATGACTTCGGTGACCGGGGCGAAATGCTGGTTCATGAAAGTTCCTGTATTGGTGTCCCGCAAAACGCGATCGCGGTCCGCGTTGGAGCGCGGACCGCTTTATCATGCCGGGCTTCAGCGCCAAGTCGAGCTCGGTATCAATAGGCGCTGATGCCGGTTCCCTTGTAGACCCGGTCGAATTCGGCCTTCACCTTTTCGTTCTGGTAGGAGGCGACCAATGTCTTTACCCAGGGCTGGTTTTCATTGCCGGCCTTGACCGCGATGAAGTTGCGGTAGGGATTGTCGGCCACCGCCTCCTGGGCGATGCGGTTCTCCGGTGTGAGGCCGCTTTTAAGCGCCCAATCCGTGTTGACCACGGCCCCGTCGAGATCTTCCACCGAGCGCCCGACAATGCCAGCGTCGAGCTCCTTGACGACCAATTTCTTCGGGTTTTCGGCAATGTCGGTCGTCGTAGCCAGAATGCCGGTTCCTTCCCTGAGCTTGATCAGACCTTCGCTCTGCAGGACACGCAGCGCGCGCCCTTCATTGGACGGATCGTTCGGCACGCCGACGACGGCGCCTTCGGGCAAGTCGCCAATCTTCGCGTACTTCTTGGAATAGAGGCCGATCGGCCAGACCCCGGTATAGCCGACCGGGACGATGTGATAGCCCTGCGTCTTGATCTGGTTGTCGAGATAAGGCTTGTGCTGGAAGGCGTTGGCGTCGATTTCGCCACGCTCGAGTGCTTCATTCGGCTGGGTGTAGTCATTGAACACCACGGTCTCGATCGTCAGCCCCCTCTCCGCCGCCTGGGCGGTCACGACCCGCCACACATCCTCGTCCTCGCCGCTCATGATGCCGACCTTGACCGCCGTCTTGTCTTCGGCGAACGACGGCGCAGCAAGGCCGACAATCGCAACCGCCGACGCGAAAAGTACAGCCAGACCGGCGCGCCGGTTTATAGTTGCTGAGAAGAATGGAAGCATAGTGTTGATAGTCCCAGGCATGGTCAATCCCATCGGTTTTGAAATCATTGCGGCCAAGCGGAATGCGAAGCCTTGCGGGCATCATCGGAAATGCTGATCGCCAGATCAAAGAACGGTATTTCCCGCCAAATGAGGAGCCTGGAATATTCTGTCAAAGTTTCTGGCCTAGCGAGCACAGGACGCTGCCGCCTAGCGCGCTGACTCCGCTATGAGGCCCGCCGTGCGTCGGAACGGCGGGCCTTTCTGCGTCCGAATGCCCAGGCACGGGCACCAGTTTGGGATGTCGACAATGCAGGACGCGCCGCATGTCCCTTCAAAAAACGACGCGCATTGCTCACTGGATGACCTTCACGATCCTGCGTGTGCCCGGATCGACCAGGACGGTCTGGTTGTCGACGACGACATAGCGGTATTTGACGTCGGGAACCTCATGAAGCTCGACGGTATCGGGCACGGTCGAGCCGACATTGAGCTCCACGCCGGGAAGCTGGACGGACGCCAGAGGCTGCTTTTTCACATACTCGCGTACGATCGTCTCCTGCTGCGGTTCGATGACCACGTCCTGAGCGGCAGCGGCGCCAATACCCGCAAGCAGCAAGAACCCAGCCGCGGCTGCCGAAAGATGCATGCTCATGATTGTCTCCTTTCGTGGTGGGCCACCTCTGCGCTGCGCCGCGTCATGCTGTTCGCAGCGGGGTCGCTATAGGCGGGTAACGTCATCAGGTGGAGCTTGTTCCGCCGCTCGGATCGCTTGCCGTTTCGCTCCATTGGTTTGGAACAAAATTTTTTAGCCGCAGTTTTACGCGGTGAAGGGACGCATTTTCCAAGGAGATCTCTCATGAAA
>NZ_JAMYPA010000045.1:0-10337 GCF_040320105.1 Mesorhizobium sp. M0778
CGCGGCGCCGATGGCGATAGGATTCACATTGAGGATTTTGCTCAGGTCTTCGGTGTCTATTCCTCGCGCAAATACGAGGGCGCTGCTTACCATGACATAGCCTCGGCGCTTGGCGTGGCCGTCTTGACTACGGCGGCTCTCGAATTCGTCCGCCGCTTGGCGCTGACTGTCATCACCGGCAATGGCGACATGCACCTGAAGAACTGGTCGTTGATCTATCGCGGAAACGGCTTTAAGCCGGCCCTTTCACCAATCTACGACCTACTGTCGACCGTGCCATATCTTCCCGCGGACGCCATGGCGCTTTCGCTTGGAGGAGAGCGCTCGTTCAAGGCGCTAGCAGCACCGCGATGGAAAGCATTTGCGAACCGTGCAATCCGGAGCCGCCAGTCCTGAAGGCAGTGGTCGAGACCGTCGAACTCGTCAACGAGCACTGGTGGCATCTGCCTGAGCGCGACGTTGTCGCGGGGAAAGTGCTCGGGTGGATCGACGAGCATGTGAAGGCGATGACGCCGATACTGAACTCCTGCGCCGAGAAGTGAGCCGAGCCTCTTGGCTTAACGTTGGCGGAATGATCGCCAGCGCCGGTGGCCCAGCCTCACTTGGCAGGCTTCTCCCTTTTTGTTGCGCGTCAGTTTTGTCCGCTGTCCAACGATGTCGGATTTGCGACATAGTCGCAGTAGAACTATGATGTTCTTTATAAAACACGTACATGCAGGTTCCGCTGCGAGCCTTAGGTGCTGAGGGAAACGCTTGTCGCATGCAGATGATGTTTATCCGGTGCTCTGGCTGCGGCGAATTGGACCAACAAAGATAGCGTTAGAAAGTATGGCTCCGGCAAAACTCATCCAACATTGCGGTTAAGCGGCCCGACAGTCATCTCCGACAAGCGACAAAATCAACTGAGCGTTCTCGAGTGCCCGTCAGATATGCGCCGTGTGGACCGACGCGACTGCGGTTCAGAATGAGACCCCCGGCGCGTGTCACGATTGCAGGACCCGACGCTCCGGGACAGCTCAAGAACCTCTTGGCTTGCGCGGCGACATGATTGGCGATACTCCAGCCGAATTGGAGCACCAGAAGCTGGCCCAGCAGCAGCTGCAAATCGGGGTGCAGCACGAGTGCCATCATACGTGCGATTAGTGACAACACCAGCGCGACGGCCCAACGACCGCTTGGGCGGCGTGTAAGAAATTCCGCTCGGCACCACTATCTGAAGATAACCAGGGTGCGCCAAGACAAGACAGGCGAGGTCGAGCCGTCAACGAACGCATTGTAAAAAGCGGCAGATGTGTTGGTCGCGGTTGAGCGCCAGCTCGTGTTCAATGTGCGAACGGCCGGCCCAGATCAATGGCAGGCTGGAGCGATACAGAGGTATGCGTAGACCGACGTCCTTGCTGCGGTCTCCCCGATCAAAATCGCCTCAGACTCGCTGCCTGACATTCCCAACTTCTTTCCGGTCTGCGAGGTATGCGGGTCGCAAGTAACGGAAGCCGACACGTTGTGTCGCCTTTGTCGGGTCCGCGACACAGGCTGGCTTAGCCAATCTCTTGTTGCCTCGGGCTAAGCAGCTGAAAAGAATTCACGAATTTTCTTCTCCGGCCCAGTCAGTCACGTTGGCACGAGTCTTGAAAACCTTGGTGCAAGGCGGCGAGAGCTGCCAACGCATTCATGTCGCGGGCAGCCGCAAATGGAACAGAAGAAGGAAAGCTACATGTCAGGTCTGCGTCAGATCGCGTTCTACGGCAAGGAGGGCATCGGCAAATCGACGACGTCCCAAAATACGCTCGCCGCCCTTGTCGACCTCGGGCGAAGGATCCTCATCGTCGGCTACGACCCCAAAGCCGACTCCACCCGCCTGATCCTGAACGCGAAGGCGCAGGATACGTTCTGCACCTCGCAGAACAAGAAGGTTCGGTGGAAGATCTCGAACTTCAGGACGTGCTCAAGGTCGGCTGCTTCCAAGCATCCTGACTTGTTGTACAGCATGCTGTGAGGACACCTGATGCATTGTCGCGCGAATCGTCGATCAATTGTGAACTCACAAAGGATATCACCATGACTGAGGTTATTCGCTTTACCTGGCAGGCACTTCATGCCCATTTCAAAACCGATGATTTGATGGAGCTGACGAGCTCCCACCGACGGTTTTATCCACATCTCCTGCCGGATCTTCAAACCATGATCGAAGAGCAGATCGCGCCTCTGTCTCCCAAGCTGGTCGGCGTCCACCAGTTCTACGACTCTGAGCCCATGAAGCTATCAGACCTTATCATTCGCCAGGAACATGCCGTCGTTCCGATAACACCCTTGCAATATCAGGACATCGACATCGGCGAAGAGGAGCCTTATGCGTCTCTGCACAACGGCCTGTGGTTGTTCCAGATCGGCGACGAGCCGGTTGCGGTTTTTCTGTCGCAGTTCACCGCCCCATACAATGGCATGACATACGTTCAAGTGGAAATCGCTTTTCTGCCCGGCGAGCAGGCATGCGACTTCTCGCGCGAATTTCTTCGCAAGATCCAGGAGGGCTGCGAGAGCTCACGATATTATCGCAACAAGGTCCTCTCTTTCGAAGAAGATGCAGGAACCTCTGGGATGCAGGGTACGATGCGGGTTCATGGTCTTCCTGCCGTATGCCGGAACGACCTGGTGCTTTCCGAGGCAACTATGGCGCGTCTTGATGCCCACATCTTCGATTTCGATGGACACCGAGAGGAGCTGAAGCGTCTCGGCCAATCGACGCAAAAGGGTATTCTGCTTTACGGACCTCCGGGGACAGGCAAGACGCACGTCATCCGTCATGTTTGTGCCAACCTGCCTGGCCGCACTACCGTTCTGGTCACGGCTGAGCAGACAATTGCGATTGGGTTCTACATCGCGCTGGCGCGTACCTTGCAGCCGAGCATCGTCGTGCTGGAGGACGTCGATCTGGTGGGCCGGTCGCGAGAGGATGTTCATGGTCAAAAGGCCGAACGCCTCCTCAACCGTCTGTTGAACGAGATGGACGGTCTTGAGTCAGGGACAGATATCTTTTTCTTCCTGACGACGAACCGGCCGGAGGACATTGAGGAAGCGCTCGCTTCGCGCCCGGGCCGCGTGGACGAAGCTATTGAAATTCCGCTCCCCGACGCTGGTTGCCGCGAGCGGCTGATAGCGCTCTATGGTGGTGCTCTCACCTTCGAGAGCGGAGCGGTGGCCGATGCCGTCGCACGCTCAGACGGCAGCAGCGCGGTCTATGTCAAGGAGATGGTCCGTCGTCTGGCCCAACGGAGCCTCGCGCGAGATGGCTCTCATTTTGTCTCGCGCGACGATGTGGAGGTGGTCTTCGGCGACTCCGGAGTATTGTCCAGCCGTCTCAACAGGCGCATCGTCGGCCTCACCGACAAGGCGTCAAGAAGAAAAAAGGCCGAAGAAGATGACAGTGACTGCTGCGGCTAAAGTTCTGCGGCCCGAGTGCGCCTTGTGCTGATTTTCGATGACTTCGCTCTAATCAGCGCAAGGCGCCAGTGGGCGCCCCTCGGCCATGCCTGGTCGGCTCGATGCGAGGCCAGGAACGATGAGTGCCCGAATTCACTTGGCGGCTCACCTGCGGAGCGGTCCCGCACCGCTCCGATCCGCCGCAGTCAGTGTTCGTCGTGAACGACGCTTGCGCACTGCCAGCCCTGGATGAACAGCCTCCGATAGCCGAAGCGTCGCCACTAATTGGCGAGGCTGCAGGAGTCGTTCGCGCAGCGTGGTGTGATTTTCATGGAATGAGCACGCGAAAATGCGGGGTCGGGATTCCACGGTCATTGACAGCGTGATATGATTTCGCGGTTGGTAGCGATCAGCCACTGTCCAATTCCGTTCCGGTTCGCACGCATTCCAGATAGGCGCGATAGGCGAAGCTGCGGTCGCGCTTCTTCCCCATGGTGTCCACGAGAATATTGGCTTCGGTCAGCGCCTCGATCGCACGGATCGCGTCGCTTGCTTACGCCGATCAACTTTATGACCGAGGCAACGCTCACGACCGGATGACGCGGCGATTGCTCGAACAGTCTGACTGCGGAGCCGGAGGCGGATTGGGCTTGGAGCAGTCGCACCCGGTGCGAGGATACGAGATTGAACAGTTCACGCGCCGAAGCGACGGCTTCACCGGAAGTGGTGGCGATCGAGAAAGAAGTCTATCCAGCCCTCCCAGTTCCCTTCCACCGGATTAAAATCGAGGCGCCGGTAGTACTCTTCCCTGTGGCGCTTGAAAAACAGGCTGAGATAGAGGAGCCGCGCCTTTAGTAAGCCCCAGTGCTCCAAGAGCAGGGCGATCAGGAGTCGCCCGATCCGCCCGTTGCGGTCGAGATAGGGATAAATGATCTCGAACTGCACGTGGCGAAAACCTGCCCGCACCAGCTTCGCTAGCGGATCGTCGACGTGGATGTATTTCTCAAATTCGCTGGGAAGCTGGGGAAGCTTATCCGGTGGCGGCGGGACCTAGGTCGCATTGCCTGGCCGACTTCCCCCGATCCAGTTCTGGCTGCGGCGTACGTCTTCTTGTTCGAACAACGCACGACGCGCATCAACCGCTTGTGCGTCTCGTTCAGGAGCGCATGGAAATCGGCAGCCCCTGCTTCGACGCAAGCTGGTCGCGGGCATAGGCGAGCGTGTCGAGGTAGTTCGTGACCGCTTCCATATCGGCGTTGGGTGCCGGCCCCTCTTCGGCCTCGAAAGCCAGAAGGTCCACGAGTGCTGCCTGCGTGCCCTCGATCTGCGACGAGATCACTGCCTCCTTGCGCACGAAGGCATAGATGAACCAATCGAGGTCAAGGCACCATATCGCCAGCGCTCGCCGCCCTTGTCGACCTCGGGTGATTGCCATGACGACCATTGTGTACCGAGATGGGATCATGGCAACGGACAGCCGCGTCTATTCGAGCGACGGCAGCCCGATCGGCTTCAAGAAAAACCTGCACGTCCTGCCCAATGGCGCCCTGGTCGCGTCCTCGTCGAGTGATGTCGGCCAGACCGACGCCGCGAGCCACGGCGGCCAGACCGACGCCTTCGCCAAATGGTGCAGCCAGGTGGTCAACGAAGGCCATCCCCACCCATGACAGCAAGATCGGCGTCAAGGCGCTGCTGGTGTGGACCGACGGCACCGTCCACTACTGGAACCATTGGTCCTGCTTTACCGGGCCGCTCGAGGCGCCATTCTTCGCGATCGGCTCCGGCACGGAGTTTGCACTGGGCCCGCTGCACGCGGGCAGAACGGCCGAGGAAGCGGTCAGGATCGCCAGCGAGTACGATTCCTTAACCGGCGGGCCGATCCACACTGCGAAGCTCTCCCCTATCCCGAACCCGCCCAACACGCCGATTTCGGGTGTCTAGCCGTGAAGAATCTACGCCGTCAACGTCACCCAGCGGCTGACGCTTACCTAATGCGGCCGCAGCCGAGGCGCAAAGACCAAGCATGTGCTAACGTTCAACATGGATCACCCGATTGGAGGCCGGCCAGTTGTCGGGCTCCTGGGAGATCAATAGCGGTCGCAAGTAACGGAATCCGACACATTGTCGTCTTTGTCGGGTCCGCTACACACGGTTTGCTTAGCCAATCTCTTGTTGCCTCGGGCTAAGCAGCTGAAAGTATTCACAAATTTTGCTCCGGCCCAACTCAGCCGAGTTGGCACGGGTCTTGAAGCCCTTGGTGCAAGGCGGCGAGCTGCCTTCATGGCGCGGGCAGCCGCAAATGGAACAGAAGAAGGAAAGCTACATGTCACGTCTGCGTCAGATCGCGTTCTACGGCAAGGGGGGCATCGGCAAAGTCGACGACGTCCCACGCTCGCCGCCCTTGTCGACCTCGGGCAAAGGATCCTCATCGTCGGCTGCGGCCACAAAGCCGACTCCACCCGCCTGATCCTGAACGCGAAGGCGCAGGATACGTCCTGCACCTCGCAGCACAAGAAGGCCCGGTGGAAGATCTCGAACTCCAGGACGTGCTCAAGGCCGGCTACTTCCATGCATCCTGACTTGTTGTACAGCATGCTGTGAGGACACCTGATGCATTGTCGCGCAAATCGTCGCTCCATTATGAGCTCGCAAAGGATATCATCATGACTGCCGTTCGCTTTGCATGGCAGGCACTCCATGCCCATTGGCGCTTTACGAGGATGTCTACTGCCGGCGCGGCGCTGCCGAGAACCACATCAAGTCGTGGAAGACGCATCTCGCCGCCGACCGCACCTCCGGCACAAGAGCGACGGCCAACCAGTTCCGGCTGTTCCTGCATGCCGGCGCCTACTGGCTTATGGGGGGCCTGCGTGCCGCGATGCCGAAACGCTCCAGCTTTGCAGTCGCTCAACTCGACACGCTGCGACTGCGCCTCATCAAGATCGCCGCTCGCATGGTCGACATGAAGACCCAAATCCGCCTGCACCTGCCGACATCCTGCCCGGACCAGCGCATTCTACGCATCGTCCTCAGTCGCATCCCGCAACTCGCGATATAAGCAATGGGGCGCAGACGTCCCGGAACAAACCCGCTGACCTCAACCCGCAAACCCTCGCCTTCCATCACGACGGATCACCGCCGGCGCCTGATGAGGCTTGGGAAAACGCACAGCAAAGGAAACCAGATCGCCGCTTCAGGCCGCCGAAAGCTCTTCGCCGTGCATCAAGCGGGCTAGGTTCCGCGGGCGATCTAATGCTTCCCAGAATCTCTACAATCAACTTTTGTGTCGAGGAGGAAAGTATGTGGTATAAGACGGCGATGGTGGTCGCGCTGGCCACAATCTGCACAGGCTGCATGACGGCGGAAGACCGCCGTGCCGCGGACGAGGACCGCCGTGCCGCGGACGAGGCGCAATGCCGGTCCTACGGCTTCGTCGGGAACGATGCCTTCGCCGAATGTCTGCAGCGCATCGAGCTCGAGCGCCGCGCGGACCTGAGAAGCGCGTGCGCTTTCGATCCTTGGGACCGGCCGGTGATCTATCGTCCGGTCATCATCCGCCCATGGCCCTGTTTTGAAGATTGGTAGATTCATGTCGTTTATGCAGCCTGTCAGGATGTTCCTTACGACGCGACCGGGCACTCGATAGGATCAAAGGCGTGTGCGGCTAGAGCTGGTCCGGCGATGAAGCGGGGGATCTCGGCTTCGTCGCCACAGGTTTTGGCAGCAGCGTCATTCCGACCACCGCAAGGAGCCGGAGAAGCTCGCCTACTATCTGGTCTGGGGCACGGCGTTGGCCGAACTGGCCGGTGCCGCCGCCTGCGCTGGGCGGTCGAGGAATGGCTTCGAGCGCACCAAAGACGATCTCGGCCTCGACCACTACGTCGTGAAATTCGCTGACTGCTTTTGAGGCTACTGTCAGCTAGCTCTGCCAAAAGGGTTGTTGTTGGGACAACAACTGGCGACCTTATGAAACCAGTCACCTTACCAAAACCGTCCGACGTGCCGATCGCAGATGGCAAACGACACCGCATCATCCGCAAAACATTAAAGAACGAGAGAAAGGCAACAATGACACCGTCACCAAAAGATGTCGCGGCCCCGGGCCTCCCGAAACCGTCGACGAAATTTCGGCCTGACTGGCTGCGCCCGATACTTCCTGCGATCGCGCTGGCCCTGGTAACGACCGCTCCGGATCCGGGCGCCACTTACAACGGGGGACGGAAATGTGAGAAATTTCCTAAATCTTTGTTGTGCAATCCGCCAGACGACGGAGCAGACGACGGAGCGGACCGTGGTCAAGGGTGATGGATGAGCTTTTCCGCCCCATGTCCTTTGTCACAGGTTTGTCCTTCGTTGATGGGCAGCACGGGGACGAGATGGGGCTTAAGACGACGGTTGATCCAGCTCTTATCCGCGGGTTGGTAACCGCACTGGTGCCTTCGGCCACACGCGGTCCCTGATATCCAGGTCGGCGAACACCTTTCGGATGAAGGGGAATGGTCGCCGCGAGGCGTTCAGGACCGGGCCGGCGCCGTCGCGATCCTGGATGCTGGCGGGATGCGGATAAGGGACGAGAGCCCGACCGTCGGTGTCGACCAGCGCATGGCGCTTGCGGCCTTTGATCTTCTTGCCGGCGTCATAGCCACGCGGCCCGCCACTCTCGCAGGTCTTCACGGTCTGGCTGTCGATGACGGAGGCCGTGGGTGAAGCCTCTCGGCCGCAACGTTCGCGATCCAGCATCAGGAGCTTGTGGTTGATCTTCTCGAACAGGCATGTGTCACGGAACAAGCAAAACCAGCGAAACACCGTGCTCCTCGGCGGAAAATCCGATGGCAGAAGACGCCACCCGATCCCGCCGCGCATGACGTAGAAGATCGCGTTCACGATCTCGCGCAATGGCCATTTGCGCGGTCGCCCCGTCGGGCGCGCCGTGGGCATGAGTGGCGCGATCAAACTCCACTCTGCGTCCGTCATGTCTGTTTCGTAACGCAGGCTTGCGCGGTTATGCTGGCGGCGAGTAGCTGGCGTCCACATCAGGTCTCTCCAATCAGGCTTCGACAACCCGTTGGAATCACGACCGCGCCAGCTGCTCAACCCCTTCGGCGAGATCAATATTGGAGCACATGTTTGTGTGGATGTAGATTCACACGAATCCACTAACACATTGAATGCGAGGGCGGCTTGCGGCATGACCGAGGTGCGTGAGGATAGCGGCCCCCCGCCGTAGCCTTGCTGATAGTGCCGTGCGGTTGACGGATCGGATTATGCTCGGCGTCTCGCGATCGTCGAGCATAACGCGCGAAGCCCGCGAGCCCGACGATCCAAGGCAAACCGGCATGGCGAAACACTGCCTTCATGAACAAGCCGTCCGAAGCTCCAGTCCATCCAGAATAGCATTGGTCGGGCGAGTGACAAACTGGCGAACAGCCTTCACGTGTGCCGCGCATGAGAGCGCCGGCCAACGAGCGGGCAAAACCCGTCAAAGCTTCTTGAGCAGTGCGCCGCCGATCGAGTATCCCCGCCCTGAAGGTGCAGAGCAGGCCGTAATCGCCCGCCTTCATATCCTCGTGGTTTTCCTTGAAGGCGATGATCGCGCCGGCCGCCGCCGTGTTGCCGAGCCGCTCCAGCACCATTGGCGCCCGGTCATGCCGACATCATGGCCGAAGGAGAGCTTCAGGATCATCGCGTTCATGCGCGCATTGGCCTGATGCAGCCAGAACCGGCGGATGCCATGCGGGGTCAGGCCGTGCTCGGCCAGGAAATCCGTTGAACATTGCCCCCAGCGGTGTTTCAGCCGCCGACCATCGGACCCCAACCACCGCCACCGGCCGGTGGAGGAACGCGCCTGCGGCGCCCAGCGGAGCCACCAGGCAGGTAGGAACCGGATTGTTGGGGATCTTGCGGAACCACCGGAGCTGTTTCACCATGTCGCCGTCGAAACAAGGTCAGCACGAAGGCGCCGAGGCAGCCGCCGAGGGGATGCCGAACGGTGCAAGCCGCCAGAACAGCTTCCAGTCGATATTGCGGTGGTAATGGTGCGCCGTGCCGGATGCGGCCGTGGTGAACACTTCCGCCGCGTGCACCGCGGCCGAAGCCTGCGCCGGCGGAACGCCGAAGGAAAGCAGAACCGTCGAGGAGATCGCGCCGTATGCCATGCCAAGCGCACCGTCGACCGCCTGGGCGAGAAAGCCGACTATGGCGAACAGAATGAATTCAGTCATTGGTGTCCGCCATAAAGTGCGCCGCATGCAGGCCTGTGGATCGGGCAGCCGGCTTGGATCCGCGCCAGAGAAAAGGGCGGCATCGCTGCCGCCCTTTTCCTGTAGTTGGAGGTTGGCTGGATCAGAAATCCATACCGCCCATACCGCCCATGCCGCCGCCGCCCATGCCGCCAGGCATGCCGCCGCCGCCACCCGACTCCTTCTTCGGAGCCTCGGCGATCATGGCTTCGGTGGTGACCAGCAGGCCGGCGACCGAGGCCGCGTCCTGGAGAGCCGTGCGCACGACCTTCATCGGATCGACGATGCCCATGGCGATCATGTCGCCATATTCGCCGGTCTGGGCGTTGAAGCCGAAGGTCGCGCCCTTGTTGTCGAGGATCTTGCCGGCGACGATCGAAGCTTCGGCGCCTGCGTTCGCTGCGATCTGGCGGGCCGGAGCCTGCAGGGCGCGGCGAACGATGGCGATGCCGGCGGTCTGGTCGGCATTGGCGCCGGTGACGGTGATGGCCAGCGAAGCGCGCAGCAGGGCGACGCCGCCGCCGGGAACGATGCCTTCTTCGACGGCCGCGCGGGTCGCGTTGAGGGCGTCATCAACGCGGTCCTTCTTTTCCTTGACTTCCACTTCGGTCGCACCGCCGACGCGGATGACGGCAACGCCGCCCGCCAGCTTGGCGAGACGTTCCTGCAGCTTCTCCT
>NZ_JAMYPA010000046.1:0-7497 GCF_040320105.1 Mesorhizobium sp. M0778
CAATGCTCTTGCCATCGTCCACCTCCATCGAGGTGGATGTTGAATCAGCACAAAACGCAGCCGTCACATCACAATCGATTCATCGATCACAGGACGTGCTCTAAAATCTCAGCCTGCGTGATCTGCAAGAGATGAGGGCCGAGCGAGTCATTGCGTTCGGTCACACCAACCATCTACCGATGGGTCGTCTGCTTCTCGCCCGTGCTGGTGGAGCGCTTCCACCGGCGCTTCGCTGCCGGGCGTGTCGGCCGAATTGAGAAACTGACCCCCCTGTTGCCTCACCGAAGAATGTTACCTAACGATGTGGCGGGTTGAAGAAGCGGGGAGATTGCCATCCAGTCGCCATTGATGATTTCAACGACTGTCTCTTTACGCCAGGCTTTCACCGCTATTTGCACCGTCCGCAGGCTTTTGTTCGTGAACCGTGTTTGATCGACGTTCATCAACCGCTGCAGCACGAGGGCTGCCGAGAGCGTCGGCTCGGCCTCCAACCATGCCCGAATCTGAGCCTCATAGGGCTCAAGCATGCTCGGTCTCTTCGGATAAGGCTTTGTCCGCCGATAAGGCCTTTTATGGGTGGGTCGCACCTCACCGCCCTGCCAAGGCGTCTTCAGATTTGCGGTGAAGCGCTGCAGATCGATGACGACCGGTTCCTGTGGCGTTGCTTGCACTCCACGACGATCGACGCGTCTTCCCAAATCTTCTTGTGCCGCACGGATGCAGGTGAACAGCATCACCGGGTCCGCCGATGGGTGCAAGCCTCCGCACGCCAAATCGGCGCGTAAGAGTAGGGCTGAGCAAAATTATCAAGTTGGCGGCTGCCACGCCGGTTTCTGAAGTCGAGCCAACGAAGATCTCGTCTCGACCGATCGAAAGAAGGCGGAAGCAGTGCAAAGATAACCCTCGCAAAGGAAATCAAGTATCTTCAGCGATGAATAGACGCCGTGGCCACAAAAGGGCGAATGTGAGAACCCTAGATGTCGGGAGTGGTCATTTTTTATTTCATGTCATTGTTGACCGATGCCAAAGCCGGCGTTTACTGTGGATTTCGCAACGCATTATCTTCACGGACCAGCAGAGAACTATAAGCCGAGCGCTGTTTAGCCATTCTCGATCCAAATATTTCGTCAACCGCTCCAGGATACATTTGTTCGTGGATCTGACGCGCCAGGGAAATGGCGCGTTCATAGTCGCCGTCCAAATGGACGCGCAACACTGAAGAATCAATCTCTGTCACGACGGTTCGTGATCCGATGGAGATTAAGCGGGTGCCCGTCAGCGCGACAAGGTGCATGGCAAAATCAATATCGCCTACAATGCATATGCTCGGCCCGTCGTTGACCTCCGTACAGATCGTACTGATGTCATGTCGATCAAGAAGTGCGTGGAGGTTGTCGCGTTCCGCGAAGCTGCCGCATGCTATCACCGCCGCGTCGCGAGCCACTGTCACGGAACGGGCGTTGCCATGGCCTGTTACAATCGTGCCCGTGACAGCTCCGTCGCCGGTGAGTGATTTACAAACAATCGTGACCGCGTGCTTTTCGGCGTAATTCACCGCCCTGTGGTGTAGTACCTTTGCGCCATGTCGCGACATCTGTGCGATTGCCCCATAGCCAATCTCCGGAATCAGTTGTGCTCGTGGGACGATATAAGGGTCTGCCGTATAGACGCCGGGAACATCCGAGTATATTTCGCAAGCGTTCTCTTCCAACATTGACGCAATAGCGATAGCGGTCAGATCAGAGCTATTTCTACCGAGCATAGTTAACCTGCCAGAGTGATCGATTGCCTGGCCGCCTGCCGCAACGACAACGTCATGTCCCTGCAATGCTGCAATAATTGGCTTGGAATCTACATTTTCTAATGACGCGCGACCGAAGTCTGAATTGGTGCATATTCCAAGAGAATAGCCGTTCAAAGACGTTACGGGAATCCCTAACCGACTGACGGCAGCCTCCAAAAGGCAGGCACTGAGCATCTCTCCGGTTGCGAGTGCCGCATCGAGGTTCGACGGGGAAGCTTGCTTGTTGACGTCGAGCATGACCGCTTTCAGGTTACCGGTTGTTCCCGACATCGCGCTGACCACGGCAACGATTTTCTTTTCACCTGCCGCTAGTCGGTCGGCTATGTGCCCAGCAACTCGACCATAGTCCTGAGGATCCAAAAAACTAGAGCCCCCGAATTTCAGAACGGACGCGTTCATGTTCCACCAATCGCATTGTTGGCAATTGCAAGCTGTGCGATGAGAAGTGCGTTGAGCGCGGCCCCAACCTGGAGATTGTCTGCGACCACCCAAATCCAGAGCGCGCGCGGGTTCTCGGGGTTTACCCTAACCCGGCCGACGTGAACAACCGCCGGATCTTCCAGAAAGCGCGGCGTGGGATATCCTTCGCGAATTCCGTCTGCATAGAGCCGAACATCTGGCTCTATTGCGAGTAACTCATTTACCCGTTCGAGGCGAACCGGCTTTTCGAACTCGAGGTATACCGCCTCGGAATGGCCGTTCATTACCGGAACTCGGACGCATGTGGATGTCACCCGGAGATGAGGCGCGCCAAAAATCTTTCGAGACTCTTGAACGAGCTTGCGCTCTTCGAGTGTCACGCCTTCCGCGGCGATCTCTCCAACTTGCGGTATCACATTGAACGCAAGAGGGAAAGGGAAACGCTCCGCGCTAGGTGCTGCGCGTCCATCCAGCGCGGTTCTGGTCCCGTTCAATAGCTCGTCAATTCCTACCAGGCCGCCCCCCGACGCGGCCTGGTAGGTGGTCAAAATGATCTGATGAATATCAAAGGCAGTTACCAGCGGTCTCAGGGCTCGGACCAGCTGGATCGTGGAGCAATTCGGGTTTGAGACGATGCCCGACCGTGGGCGAACGGCGAGCGCACTCGGGTTAACTTGCGGTACGACGAGTGGTACATCAGGGTTCATTCGAAAGGCGTTCGAGTTGTCAATCACCAGGGCACCTTGGGCTGCAAACCGAGGTCCCCATTCGGCGCTTACTGCGCTACCTGCGGAAAAGAATGCGATATCGGTTTTGGCATCATTGATCTCGCCGAGTGGCTCCACGATGCAGATTTGATCTCGGAACTTCGACTGTCGACCAGTCGAATTGGGGGACGCCAGCAGCCGCAACCGAGAGACCGGAATTTGGCTTGATTCCAACAACTTTATTAGTTCAGCGCCGACGGCCCCGGTGGCGCCAACGATAGAAATATCTAAGGCTCTCATGATATCCTCATTCGGGAGGTGCGACAACAGTGTTCCGTCGGGGGAGCTGATGCAAGAGCAAAGGCAATGCCGCCGCGTCATCAAGCACGTAATCCACGCCGAGCGAGAGCAATTCCTCTTTCGTTTTGGCCGCTTGATCTCGGGTTACGCCAAGATTGCCGCCTACTATGATTGGACAAGAGATAAGAAGGTCCTTCTTTGCATCTCTTATTGACTTCAAATCTTCGTATGCATGGCCATTTAAGCTGCCAATAACCATCGC
Source organism: Mesorhizobium sp. M0778 (assembly GCF_040320105.1). Classification (NCBI taxonomy): domain Bacteria; kingdom Pseudomonadati; phylum Pseudomonadota; class Alphaproteobacteria; order Hyphomicrobiales; family Phyllobacteriaceae; genus Mesorhizobium; species Mesorhizobium sp. M0778. Next base: position 3,494 of record NZ_JAMYPA010000046.1, read on the forward strand.
ATCGGCGTATGGATGTGACTGGAACGCATCCACGAACTCTTCGACAGGAGTGCATGCGCCGAGGTTGATCACACTAAATCCGGAGAGGCTAAGCTCATATTCGATGAGCTTATTCGCAACCACATGAGCATCACTCTCCGCGACGCCGAGAATAATGACACGATCTCCAGGGGACGGTTCGGTGGCAAATCGCGGCGTAGCGGAAATGTTCACTGCTTCCTCCTATTGAGATCGCGTCAAGCTCCCGGCTGGGATTTGGCCGCCGATGACCGCCCACAAACTATACCGAGATGGAATTCTCAAAAACTACTGGGATAGGTAGGTGGGCAGAGTTGGCTGCTCTCGCTGTGCCTCACGCTGAAAAACGTCCAGCATACCGTCAGATGTTGGAGGTGCTGAAGTGGGCCCGGTCCGCGGACCTCCGGGGCGGGCTTCTTATTCAGAAGCTCGGCCGCCTCCGATCCCTTTGTCCCCATCACGCGCCTGTCTGTTGCTGTTGCAGTTGTGGGCCTGTGGGCAACGCGTGCGCGTTGTCCAAGCTTCGCCCGTGGAGAAGCGTCATGTCCACAGCCCTGTCATCGAGGGCGCCGGTCACATAATGGCGCCAAACCGCCATTGGCATGCGGTTGCCCAAGGCCTGGTGAGGATGTCAGCTATTGCAAAAAAGGACAGCCATCCCGCCTTGGCCTCGCGGCCGTCGGAGTAGCGGTTTTCGTATTTGAGCGAGCGTCGCAGCTGTTCCTTGAACGCATTGTCCCCCCCGGGCCCATCCATGGATAATATCCGGTACCGGCAGGCGGCGAGGCGCCCGGTGAAGACGGTCGAGGCGAATTGCGAGCCCTGGTCCGTTTTGAAGATGCCACGCCAGACGAAGCGCGCGGCTCTGCGGCCCGCCGTGCCATCGTGCGAACCTCCTCGCCAAAAAATCATTCTTGATCGTCGGCCGCGCGGTCTTAGCGTGCAACTTCTCGATGTCGCGTTCGCGCCTCGTCCATCTCCATCCCGATACCGGCCTCGAGGGCGCGGGTCGCGTTGTCTAAAAGCGCTTCTTCCACATCTTTGGTTCGGATGAACCTCGTAGCGGTGCGGCAAATCCGCAACCGTCGCCTGTTCCCGCAAGACCTCAAGGCGATCTTCGCTTTCGAGCTCGTATCGATCTTTCGTCTCGTCTTCTTCATCACCGTCTCCGTCTAGCACGAGCGAAACGGCTCCGCTCCAACTAACCGCGCGGTTCCGAATCCGGGTCCGACTTCAGTGCCGCTCACACGTGAGCCGCCGTGGGACATAGCCGTGAGCGAATGCGTCAACTACCAGAGGCTGTAGTATCGCTCCTTGCTTGGGAACTGTAGAAGTCATGTTGTTTTCAGCGCACTAGCAAGATGTATCGCATGCAGATCAATATGACAACGCTGGAGGTCTCCAAACAGATCTGTGCAGCAGACGAGCTGGGGCGCAGGCGAGGCCTCCACTTTAAAATGGGCGACGATTTTGAGGAGTATGTCGGGATTACCAGCAGACTTCCCGGAAAGTCATCGACCACTCCAAACTTCCGTCCGGACTGTTCTGATCTTTCACCTGGAAAGGCCTTTTGGATCATCGGGCGGGATTGGCAAGGAATGGTGGCGCATGTCCAGGCAATGCGTTTAGACGATCTATCCAACACAAGCCTTGCTGAGCACCTTGGGTCACTCCGAGCCTGCTTCGCGGATCCCAACCTCAAAGCCGGGCCTGGATCCTCGTGTAGCTGCTACGCGCCGACCGCTCGCAGCATAACAAATCTGGTAGCGTATCACGGCGACTTATGGTTGCGGGAGGACTTTAGGGGCCGCGGTCTCTCGTCAGTTATTGCTCGCATTGCATTTGGACTTGCATGGGCTAAATGGTCGCCGGATTTCATTTATGCGCTGGTTGGCGGCTGGATCATCGAAAAAGGAATAGTCGATCGCTACGGCTATCTGCATCGAGAACCGCACGGATCAGTTCTGCGCTTGCCCGCGCATGGGATAGACGACGACGATTGGCTCGTTTGGCTGACGCGAGATGAACTGTCGAAGACGCCTTCGGGCACGCCGGGATCGCGGCGTGGGGAGAGAGGTCCTTGGCGGCAGCCGACTCTGACCGGTTGGGCAGATTGCGGTACTTCAGGACCCGACGTGCGGCGTCGGTGGAGCGAGGACGCCCGTCTGCAGATAGTTGCAAGAGACGTTTTCACCCGGTGCTTGCGTCGCGCAGATGGGACGTCAGCATGAGATTTCGACAGGACTGATCTACACATGGCGTCGTAAGTTTTGCCAACCTGTTGTTGAGCCAGCTTTTGCTGAAGCCGTTATTGTCGATGAAGACGGCACGCAAGCGCCGGAACACTAGCGCGATCATTGTCGAATTGAGAAGTGGCAGTCGAGGAGCTTCCTAGTCTCGCCAGATCTAGACTCACGTGATCGAGCTTTAACTTCACGCGACAGCAGCTATTTCTGTACCGTAGGCAAGCCAGGCGTTGTCTTGCGGGTGCAGACGATCTTTGCATTGTGCCCTTTCACCGACGCGACGATTGCCGCGGTTGCGGTGGCTATGCCGCTCAGATGGCAAAGAAAGTTGAGCGCGGTGCGAGAAGACCGCGTGCCGGGCCGCTCACGGTTGCGATGGCGTCGCCTTGGTTCAGGGCATTGTCGTCTGGCCGGTTGACCTTGATTGCTATCGCGGGATCGATGAGCTGGAAGGCGAGCCTGGTCAGGTTGAGGCCGGCGATCACGCCCGGCTGGCGTCGAGAAATACGCGATCGCCTTTCGCAAGATGGCTTGCCAACCAGCGCCACGATGTCTCGCGGCGCAAGCTCGGCTCCCGGGCACGGACGGGACTATCAGGAATTCTGTGCGCGAGGCCATGATGATGGAAAGGAGAGAATCATCACATTGCTATCGAGAAAGAACTTCTGGACCAGCTGCTTGCCGGTCGTGATCCGAACGAGGTTTTCGCCAAGGACGGTCTGCTTGACGACCTGAAGAAGGCGCTTTCGGAGCGCATTTTGAACGCCGAGCTCGACGAGCACCTCGAGGACGAGAGCACCGAGGGGAACATCAATCGTCGAACGGCCATTCGCGGAAGTCGGTGCTGACGGGCACATCGAAGATGACGCTGACGATCCCGCGCGACCGTGCCGGAACCTTCGATCCGAAGCTGATCGCCAAATATCAGCGCCGCTTCCCAGACTTCGACGACAAGATCATCTCCATGTATGCGCGCGGCATGACGGTGCGTGAGATCCGCGGCCACCTGGAGGAGCTCTACGGTATCGACGTATCGCCGGACCTGATCTCGGCCGTCACCGACGCCGTCCTGGAGGAGGTTGCCGAATGGCAGAACCGGCCGCTCGAGGCCTGCTTTCCCTCGGTCTTTTTCGACGCGATCCGGGTCAAGATCCGCGACGAGGGCTTCGTCAGGAACCGTATACATTGCGCTCGGCATCCCGCCCGATGGCACGAAGGAGATTCTGGGCATCTGGATCGAGCAGACCGAGGGCGCCAAGTTCTGGCTGCGCGTCATCAACGAGCTGAAGAGCCGCGGCGTCGGCGACATTCTGATCGCTGTCGTCGACGGCCTGAAGGGCTTTCCCGAGGCGATCAACGCCGTCTTTCCCCAAACCGTCGTCCAGACCTGCATCGTGCACCTGATCCGCCATTCCCTGGAGTTCGTGTCCTGGAAGGACCGCAAGCCCGTCGTGCCGGCGCTGCGCGCGATCTACCGGGCCAAGGACGCCGACGCCGGCATGAAGGCCCTGGAGGACTTCGAGGCCGGCTACTGGGGACAGCGATATCCGGCGATCACGCAAAGCTGGCGGCGCAACTGGCAGCACGTCGTCCCATTCTTCGCCTATCCCGAAAGCGTGCGGCGGATCATCTACACCACGGATGACATCGACAACCCTGATTTCGACTTTTTCGATTCCTGTTGCGTTTCTTTGTTCGGCTCAGGTGAGCCTGTTTCTTCGTCCCGGCCCACAGGATTTC
>NZ_JAMYPA010000047.1:0-7038 GCF_040320105.1 Mesorhizobium sp. M0778
CCGCGCAGTTCGGGCGGCGGGCTTTTCCGTCCCGGCTCCAGCGTCTGCTGCAATCGCAGATCACGGTCCGTCCTCGGGGCGAGGAGCGAGCACAGTCTGATCGATGGTGTCGGGCAGGCATGGACTGGGCACGCAGCTTGTTCGGACTGACGCGGTGGTCATGCCCTCGATATCCGTAACTAGCACCATTCTCGCGTAGTGCCGCGGCCACAGCGGCTCTCCAAACAGGACGAAGACGCCGCCAATCATCAAGGCCAGCAACATGAGTGCCGTAACATTTGCAAATATCTCGCCGTAGCGCATGAAGGCAGCCTGTCCCGTTCGGAAAGCGATTTCAGCCTGTGACAGCGGCGACCAGGATGGCGCCGAAACCCAGCGCTAATGCCCTTGGCGCCTCGCGAATGCCGCCTTCCATTGGATACTCCCCGGAATAAGCCAGGTGAATAACGGCACTCTCGGTGCTTTGTTCCGGGCCGGACGACAGCCGCTTCATTCATGCCGGGGCGTTTCCGTTGGCAAGACCGCAGGCGGTCTTCGCCCTCATTGATGCGCAGCAGCGAGATCCTTCACGTGACGTTCGTGCATTTGCAGCACCGGCAGCGTCTTCTTGGCAAACTCCTTCATCGCCGGATCGTCGCCGGAATTTGAGTAAGCGGAAAACAGCGCCACCGCTTCCTTATGCGCCTGGGTCTGCATGTCGATATATTTCGATTGGAAGCTGTCCCCGCTGGCCTCCTTGAGTTGGTCGAGCAACGCCTGGTGCTTGGTGTCCAGCGGCGGGCCGGCCGGCGTGGTGGCCGAAGTTGTCTGACCTTTGCTGAGCGCCGCCTTGAAGTCCTCGCCGGCCTTGGTGTGGTCCGTGACCATTTGCGCCGCGAAGGCCTTCACATCGTCGGCCGTCGCCTGCTTCTGTGCAAGTCGGCTCGACTCGATTTCAAATGTATTGGCGATGGGCACCGTCTTCACGAACGTCGCCGTGTCAACCTTGCTCATGGTGTCGGTCGTCAGAGGTGTCAGCGTCGCCGATTGGGCAAAAGCAGCCAAAGGCGCGCCGGCCATCAGCGCTGCCGCAGTGATGGATAGAAGTGTTTTCATGGAAGTTCTCCGAGGCTGATGTCATCCCTCCGATGGCTCAACGCGGAAGCTGCGGCGAGGTTGCCTGGTCGCGGCGGCCAGAGCCGCTGCGACGCCAAACAATGGTTTGGAAAGGCAAAACAAAGGACGCCGGCCGCGTCGCGCAAAGTGCAACGCAAGCCGCGAGATCGTACGGAATCGTACAAGCTCTTTCGCTTTGCCGCAGTCTTGCTATCGTTGGCTGGGAGAGATGGGTGGAGGCTTCCGTGGGGCAGATCAGGTCGCCGCTAGGAATCGGTATTGATACCGACGCTGCCGTTCACACCATCATGGCCGACTACCATTCCGGCGACATTCTCTCGACCACCGTCGTCATAGCCGATTTGCGCAGACGCTTTCCTTGGTGCCGGCAAACCGACGAGGAGCTGGTTGGCTTCATCGTTCGGGCGCTGGACGGTCGGGAGATCGCCGTCAGCTTCGACCACCGCGGCCGTTAGGCGGCTGATTCATGGCAAACTGACGAGGCTGCGGTGCGCACGCTCCGCAGCCTCGTCAGGCTATGATCACAGGGCGTTTACTTGCCGCAGTGGTTATCGTTCACCGTCGGCGCCATCGTTCCCGGAGCCTTGCCGGTCGCATCGGGCAGAGCCCCCTGCGGGCCCGGCGGGCAATTCCGGTCGGCATTCGAATTCGTCGTTGAGAAATCGCGAATGCTGTTGGTGATGGTCGAATCCGTGCCGGTGTCAGGGCCGCCATTATCCGGGACTACGACCGTCCGCCCGCTGCCGTCGGCAGCGGCTCCGGAGGGGTCGCCGACGTTCTGGGCCATCGCTGACGTGGCCAGACCGATCGTAAGCGCCGAAGCTGCGAGAATTTTCGTGAGCATGATGCTTCTCCTTTTTACGAGGGTCGTCGCGTTGCGACTACGAAAACAACCGTTCGGGCGGGCGAAGGTTCCGACAAATTTCCTATGAATTCAGCATGTTCTCAGGTGTTCAAGGTGGCCGGCGCGCCATTGCACAGCCCGGCGTTTTCCTCGCTGCATGAGCGTGCGCCTTGCTGTCCCGCCGGAACAGGAATGCTCCTTGCGAGTTCATACCTTTGTACAATGCGAACGCGCTGATGCGAATGGCGGCAGCGCAAACAAGGAGAGCAGACATCATGGGCCTTGGAACCATTCTCATCATCATCTTGGTCCTTGCCTTGCTTGGCGGCTTCAGCGGCTTGGGCGGCGGACCGTTCTACGGCACCGGCTATTACGGTGGCGGTGGCCTCGGCCTGGTGCTGCTCATCGTCATCATCTTGGTCGTGCTTGGGCGCATTTAGCGTCACGCTCACGACAAAACGCCTGCCGCCGGGTAATAAGCGGCGGGCGTTTTGTCGTGAATAGACGAAAAGTCTCTAGGACTCTGGCTAAAAAGGCCGACCTGGCGTCGGACCCTTCGACACCGAGGACCCCGCCATAGCAGCAGCTTTAGTGTTGGCGATCGGCGGCCAGTGCTTCCTTTAGATCGGCGCTTAGCACGCCCTCGTTGAACAGCGACATGATACGGGCGGCCAACCGCTCGCGGACCGGACTGTCGTCCGCAACACCCAACTCGCGGCAGCAGTCGTCGAGCGCTTTTCTCAGCACGCTCAGTTCGGCTGGAGTTGCTGCACCATGCATCGACATGCCATCCTCCCTGAAAAGGGCGAAAGCGCGAAGCGTCTTTCAAGCATCCACTCGCCATGCCTGTGTGGATGACTCAAATTCAATTAGCGCCGCTTGCCTCCAAACTCAATGTACGGAAATTACCGAGCGGACAGATCGGGAACGACTGCCTTTCACCTGCATTATTGTAGTGATCCAAGCCACCCTCATTTGGATCACTGGGCGTAGCCCACGACGCCCGAATGGAGCCCGTTGCATCCCTCGCGACGGGCTCTTTCGCGCCCGACATTTTTGATTTATCGATTTCGTACCAAGCACCTTTGGTACGTTTTCAACTCTAACTTTCAGTCAGATGTTTTCGTAGGCAAGCGGCAGGAGAAACTGCCGTGCATCGAATTCATTTATTTAGTAGGCTCCATACCTTTCAGCGCTTATATAAGCCGTATCGTCAGCAGGTTATACCGGGCGCGGACGGCTGGGAGATCAAAAAGCTCTTGCCCTGTTTTGGGCCCAGCTATGTCTGATCCAGCTATTTCCAATCAAAATCTATTCAAAAACAAGCTGTTGCGCCGGATGAGCGCCGGCGATTTTGCATTTCTCGAGCCGCACATCGAGCGCTGTTCGCTGGAGTTGCGGCAATCGCTCGAAGTATCCGGATCACCGATCGAGGCCATCTATTTCGTCGAGGACGGCATTGGTTCAGTGGTTGCGAAAATGCCGAATGGCAGCGATGCGGAAGTTGGCCTCATTGGCTTGGAAGGTATGACCGGCTCGGCCTTGGTGATGGGCGACGATCGCATGGTCCATGATTGCTATGTGCAACTGGCGGGAGAAGCCGCCAGGATAGATGCCGAGCCATTCAAGGCAGCGCTGACGCAAAGCCCGACATTGCGGCTGTTTTTGTTGCGCTACGTGCAGTGTCTGCATATCCAGACCGGCTACACCGCGCTGGTCAACGCGCGATCGAAGCTTGAAGACCGGCTGGCGCGCTGGCTGCTCATGTGTGACGATCGGGTGGCCGGCGACCGGCTGACGATCACCCACGAATTCCTGTCGATCATGCTCGGCGTAAGACGTCCGGGCGTCACGGTCGCGCTCCAGCTGCTTGAGGGCCGAGGGCTCATCCGGTCCCGCCGCGGCGAAATCATTATCCGCGACCGCGATGGTCTCGTTTCGCTAGCGGATGGCGGCTACGGCCTGGCCGAGGCCGAATATATCCGCCTGGTCGGACATACCGGCGAGCGCTGAGTGCTTTTCTCGCCTGTTGCTACCGCAGGTCGAGGCCCCTTGCGATACGACACAAGTGCCGTCGGAAAAATTTTCAAAGCTCCTGAACCGTCAGGGAACTTGTTTCCCATCGGAGGGTTATCGGACGCCTCTACTTTGCGAGGCTGCCACCAACTCCCGGGAGACGACCATGCCGACTACGAAAAAGGCCGCGAAGGCGGCAAGCAAGGGCCTCGAGGACCTGTTCCTCGACGGGCTCAAAGACCTCTACTACGCCGAGAAGAAGATACTGAAAGCGTTGCCCAAAATGGCCAAGGGCGCGGAGTCGGAAGAAGTGACTGCCGCCTTCGAGAAACACCACATGGAAACCGAAGGACATGTCGATCGCCTGGAGGAGGTGTTCGAGAAATTCGGCAAGCCGGCCCGCGGCAAGACCTGTCCAGCGATTGACGGCATCATCGAAGAGGGCTCGGAAGTGCTCGAGGAGTATAACGGTGCTCCTGCGCTCGACGCCGGGCTTGTCGGCGCGGCGCAGGCCGTCGAGCATTACGAGATCGCTCGTTACGGCACTTTGATCGCATGGGCGGAAGAACTCGGCAAGAGCGACGTTGTCGAACTGCTCAGGGCAACACTCAAGGAAGAGGTCGCGACCGACGAAGCGCTTTCCAAGCTCGGCGAAAGCGGTGTCAACGAACGCGCAATGCAAGAAGCCGCTTGATTTTCAGACTGCATCCCGAGCCTCGGCAATGGATTGCCGAGGCTCGGCTAGTGCGGCGAACCAGTGAATTCTGCATCGGTTCCGTCGTAGGCGGCAGAACGGAACACCAAGAGCGCCTTGAAGCGTTGCCTCCGGCGGGACTTACTCCATCTGCTCGAACGTACATTGCCGGGGCTCCTTGTCCGGCCGCCAGCGCAACAGCTTGGTTCCGTGCCGGAACCGGTCGCCTGTCACATGGTCGAAACGAACCTCGACCACCAGTTCAGGCTTTATCGGTTCCCATTGTGCGCTGCGCTCCGTGCTCCAGCGGCTTGGCCCGCCCGGCGCCTCGCCGGTGAAACCCGGTTTGGCCCGCAGTTTTTCCAGCCGTCTGGTCAGCGCCGCCCTGTCGTCCTTGCCGATGGTCGAGGTGAATCCGACATGGTCCAACCTGCCTTCGTTATTGTAGAGGCCAAGCAGCAGGGATCCGACTTCGTTGCTGCCGGCGAGATAGCGAAAGCCGCCGACCACGCAATCCGCAGTGCGCAGCCGCTTGACCTTGACCATGGCGCGCTCGCCGGGCTGGTATGGCTCGGCGATCAGTTTTGCAACAACACCGTCGGTCGAGCCATGGCCGGCGCCTTGCAGCCAGCGCTCGGCGGTAGCGGCATCGTGCGTGCATTTGGACAGGCGCAGTTCGCGCCGTCCCGCCGACGCGACAAAGGCCTCGATCGCCCGTCTCCTGTCGGTGAGGGGTTGTTCGATGATAATCTTGCCGCCGGGTTCGGCCAGCATATCGAACAGGACCAGCATGGCAGGCGTCTCCAGGCTCAACTTGCGGATCCTGCTTTCGGCTGGATGAAGGCGCATTTGCAGGGCCTCGAACGAGGACGATCCGTCGACCTCGATGACGATCTCGCCGTCGGCAACAAACCGTCGCGACCTCACATCGCGCAGCACCGCGATCAGTTCGGGAAAATAGCGGCCAAGCGGCTTGCCCGATTTTGCACGCAGATCGACGGCATCGTCACCCTTGAACACGAGGCACCGAAACCCGTCCCATTTCGGTTCGTACTGCCAAAGCCCGTCGCCGCCAGGAATTGCGTCGGCGGCTTTGGCTTCCATCGGACGAAGGTCGAGCGGCAACGGAAATGCGGTCATGGCTGGTCCGCGCCGCCGCTGAGGCATTCGCTACCGCCGTCGGCCATTCCCCTGGGCCCTGCTTTGCCGCCTCGCCACCTTGCGGCCGGTCTGGTCGGGCGCAGGCGACAGCGGATCGACTTCGTCGGACCCGCCGATCTCCTTGGTAATGCGATAGGCCAGATAAGCGACGGCTCCGGCAACCAGCAAGCGGACCATGTTTGAAAATCCTTCGTTGGCGTGAACCCACCAACCCCGGGCCGAAGGTTTTGTTCCGTCGCTGCCCATAGCCGAGGTGAATCGTCGGCTGCGCAACCAAAACCTAAGCGCATCGTTTGTTGCTTATCGACGAAAAGAATTTGCGATGAAGACGCTGTTACCCTTGTTCGCTTTGACCCTGGCGCCAATCCAGGCCAGCAGCGCTTGGCCTGACGGGTGACCGCGATGCTCCTCGTTGTTCCGGTTTGGCAAGACATCGCGGCACGGCTGCTTCTGACCGCGCTCGCAGGCCTTTTGATAGGCCTCAACAGGGAGGCGCGCGGGCACGCGGCGGGGCTACGCACCACCGTGCTGGTGGGATTGGCCGCCGCCATCACAATGATCCAGGCCAGTATTCTGCTGGAGACCGTTGGCAAGCACCCGGATTCGTTTGCATCGATGGACGTCCTGCGCTTTCCGCTGGGCGTGTTGACCGGCGTCGGCTTTATCGGCGGTGGCGCCATTCTTCGCCGCGGCAATCTTGTCAGCGGGGTCACCACAGCGGCCACGTTGTGGGTGATGACGGCGATCGGATTGGCTTTCGGTGGTGGCCAATACGGCTTGGGCGCGGCCGGCACGGCGCTGACGCTGGCCACTTTGCTGGTCCTGAAATGGGTGGACCTTCGAATGTCGCGCGAACACCATGCCCAGTTGGCACTGACGTGGAAGGCCGCGGCTCGACAGGAGCTCGATGCGCTCATCGGGCCGCTTGGCTACCAGGCACGCCTCGTCGCAATAGAGAGGCGCCCAGATCTCAAGGACCCTGTGTTCTCGTTCGAGATCAGTTGGAGGCGGCCCGACACTGGCGCACCGCCAATGGACCTGCTGGCATCGGTGGGCGAGCATTGCGAGATCCAGAAGTTTGATCTCCTCAGCGAGCCTGCCCGGTAGAGTATCCGTCTTGGTCAAGGAAGGGATGGCGACCATTTCCGGTCGTCCCTGATGAGGGCGTTAGCGAGAACGACGAGCTTTCTCATGATGGCGGTTATGG
>NZ_JAMYPA010000048.1:0-7009 GCF_040320105.1 Mesorhizobium sp. M0778
CATCCTGCGAAACCGCTATCGCGCCGTCACTTGGCAACGCCCGTACGGCTCCCGGCAGATCGGCGCCCAGCGCCGCTAAGAGATCGAAATCATTGCCTGGCCGCACATTGCCTTCATGGTGCTTTTCGCCCCGTCGGCGAGTGGGACGCCCAATGCGTCGCGGCCCCCTACCCGTTCGGCCGTTCCGTCGTACCAGGCGAGCGTCTCGTAGCCGCGAAAGCTGCTCACGCGACCGTGATCTCGGCCCGTTCAACGCCGTTCTGGGACGGGAAACCAAGCGAATGGCTGGCGAAACGGCTCCGCCGCAGCCGGCCTCGATCACAAGAACCCGGCGTCGGGCGTGAGCAACTCGACGTCGGATTGCATTGAAGCTTCAGCCAGGGCGGCTAAGTACGGATCGTTGTGAGCGACACGCTTCGGACTCCCATTCGATTGCCCGACTTTGGCTCATGCCGGGACGGGCGGTATTCTGAGGGTGTCTGCGCACCATGTTCATGGTGGCCGACTCTGAAGCGGCGCCCAATCGGAAACATTAGCATCTCCGCGTTTTGGCGTGGCTGCTTAAACTCTTCGACGGTAACCGCCTCAAGTAGCAGGTCCAAGGCTTCGCGCCCCCTCCGACTTATCGGGTCATCGCCCCGCAGGTAGTGATACGCTCGATCTAAATGCACCCGCGCGGCGGAAAAATCGCTTGTCATATGACCCTCTCAGTTACCGCCCGCATTAGCCGTCTAGGAGGTGAGGGAGGCGCAATCGTTAGTATCCACAGACGGATTTGATTTAAATCGCTGATGATCCGGGAGAAACCAGGGCGCTGGCTGGTCTTGATGCGAGAGCCTCGCCGGATGGGTAGTATGCCACGGCTACGGACGGTCTTGATCGAGATGATGGTTGAGGCTGCGGACTTCCCGGCGGACAGCTTCGATCGTTCTAGGCGTCTGCGCCGATAAATCAGGCGGGCGAATGCTCTCAATGTCCGCGTTGACAGCCATGCGAATACCGCTTCGTTCTTAATCTGTGGACACGGACCGAATACTGGCCCCGGCAAGTCGGCCAGTCGAGCTCTAATCCCTTGCCATCACAAAACGCGCATTCACGAGGGGTCATCGCGAATGCCGATCATCATCGGGCTTAGGGAAGCCATCCCTGAGCACTCGTCGTCAACCAGGGCGAGGACGAGATTGTGGCACCTCTCCTGTTAGGGTTCGTTGTCTCTCCCGTCTGTGAACAAGTGGGGTCAAGCTGCGGTCTTCACCCGGCCCGGTTCCGCTGCCGCCCCAAAGTTGATTGTGGAGCATGCGGAAGCGACTGCTAGGTCATGCTCTGGAAATACTGACCGATCACACAAATCTATAGACAAAAAGTCAGTACTGGCAGCCGTGAGTTAACGATCGGCTCGTGGAAGGCAAAAAACGTGCAGCACGAAGATCCTCAGCCGTCCGCACCCGCGGACACTTCCCGAGTGACGACGCGGCGATGAAACTGCTATATCTGGTCCTGAACCATGCGGCTGAGGAATGGAAACGACCGCCGCGCGAATGGTTCGAGGCCAAGACCCAGTTCGCCGTTGTCTTCGGCGAGAGGTTCGTCAGCCAATGACGAGACCGGCCTCGCGCACAGAATTCCTGACAGTCCCCACCAAAATCGACTATTGCATATCCGAAAAGAATACCGACGCCTTCCTGCATGCGTGCAAAGCGCCACGCTCTTAGCCGCGCCGGTGCGCGAAACTGGACGCTCCAGCGCAACCTCCAAACGCCTTCACTTTGGACAGAGACATTTCGCACGCCAACCTGGATGGACTTTCTTCGCCTGAATCATCGGCTCACGGCAGCGGACAAGGAAGCAGCCCAGCAGCCTCTCGCCTTGCACGATGGAGAGCTTCCTCCACACACAGTCCTTTCGATCGAGCGAACGACCGAGGCAGCTCGTACCCGTGCGTCAACAATCGCTTCTCGTCCTCCGAGGTGACGTCATGATGAAGCTGTCAGCCGATGCCAACCCGCCGCGAAGGGGCCTAGGCTCACTCCCAGGCCCCCTTTCTGGCCTTCGGCTCCACTCAACCGCGCATAAACTGCGTTCCTTTCTCTGACCAGCCAAGGCTTGTCCGACTCCCCCGAAGAGAACCGCCCAAGAGCGCCGGTGTTACTATTTCCACAAGCTCCTAGTCGATAAGGACGCGAAGTCTACGCCATGGAAGGTCGAGCTCCTCGCCGCGCGCGATCAAGGCCATGTGCTCGCTTACCTGCTCGGCAACGGCCCCGGTCAACTCCGGCAGTTCAGTCAATTTTTCAAAGGCGGCCATTCATCTGATCCTTTCGGCAAGGTTGCCACGTCTGTCTGAAGCAAAAGCTCGTCCAGCGTGAGCAGCGGCGAGCGCATCGCCTTGGCATAGGCGTAGTGGAAGCAATCGAACATGCATCGACGAACATTATTCGTCACCACCTGTGAGATCATGGTCGAGCTCGTGATAGGCCTCCGGTTGAACCGGCTTTCGACCTGGCTGAAAAGACAGGCCGTGCTTAACCAGAATCTTTTTCGCCGTTTCTCTCGGGCTTTCCTTTGTTCATCCGGTTGCGGATGGTTTCCCGCAGGGCGACAATCACAGCATCGGTGATGCTTGTGCCGTCAATGCGCGCAAGCTCCCGAACGAGAGTATCGGCCTCCGGATTGTTGGCGAGCGGGCGAGCGGAGAACAGGGCAAGATAATCAAGCAATTTTGAGCCGCGATAGCCTTCCACTCGGCCATCGCGCGTAGGCGGTGGTTCCGGGTCAATCTCACCAAGGCGTCGGGGCTCTGAAAGCGGCCCTCCCCTCCCCTGCTCAGTGCGCGGCTGCAGGAGTTTTGTTGTTGAGGTTGGCCTCCGTATCATTGGGCGTTAGAGCACGCAGCACCGCCTCAGGCTCCCGGTCCATGACGCGAAGCAGTGTACGGGCCGCGCCGCTTGGCTGCCGCTTGCCCTGCTCCCACTTCTTGTAGCCGGATGGACTGGTTCCCAGCACGGTCGCCATCTCATCCTGTGTCAGGTCGAGCTTCTTGCGGATGGCTTTGGCGTCGACCGCGCCAACATCGACGCTGTGCACCTTGATACCGGGAACGTCCTTACCCTGCGCGTGCGCCAGAGCTTCCGACATAGACTGGATCAGATCAGCGCCGAATTTTGTCATCTCGCTCATGTCCTGCTCCTGTTCGCTGCCTTAATCGCCTTGGCGAAGGCTGCAACCGCTTTTGCCTCGTCCGGCTTCAGATCGACCTTTTCATTCTTGCCGTACGCCAACAGCGCGTAGATCGGTGCGTCATCGCTGTACCAGTAGTAGATGACCCTTGCGCCACCGCGCTTACCCTTGCCTTTGGCGCCGAACCGCATCTTTCGAACGCCACCGGTACCTGGAATCTCATCACCCACCTGCGGATTGGCAGCGAGAAAGTCGATCAGTTCCTTCCGCTCATCGTCGCTAAACAGCTCCGCCGCCTGCCTGATGAACAATGGTGTCTCGGCGACGGTCTGCATGCACTTCCTATAACCCAATGGGTTATATATGAGCCAGCGGTGGGCAGAGTCAATGGCCGATCTACCGAAACGACGCCTCCAACCGATCGATTATCCTTATCCTCTGGATTTGGAAATCAGCCCCGCAACGAGCTCTCAGGCGCTGCAAATGGCCGCTGACATGCAAAACGTGCTTCCCGTCGACCACAGGGACGGCTGATCGGCTACCTGCTCGGCGGCAACGACCCCGGTCAATTCCGGCAGTTCAGTCGATTTTTCGAAGACGGTCATTCATCTGATCCTTTTGGCAAGGTCGCCACGTCTGTCTGAAGCAAAAGGTGGTCCAGCGTGAGCCGCGGCGAGTGCATCGCCTTGGAATAGGCGTAGGGGCAATCGAACTTGCTGAGGCGCCGCTTTGCTATGCCGTGCTGTCCGGCGACAGCGACCGCGTAGGACAGGACGTGTCGGGGCGAACCGGGCTCGCAGAGCCGAATCTTTGGTGCTGCGAGCCATTCGACGACGACCGCCTCAGCCGCTTTGTAGGCGCAATTCAACTGATCCGGCCGTGAAAGCACGATGATGGCTTCCTAGGCAGCAAGTGTCATGTGAACGGCGAGCCGCATCGAGCGGCGCCGCTTCATAGGCGTCGGCCGTGTCCTCCGCCGCCATCATCGAGACGATCGCACATGCATCGACGAACATTATTCGTCACCACCTGTTGAGATCATGGTCGAGCTCGTGATAGGCCTCCGGTGGAACCGGCTTTCGACCTGGCTGAAAGACAGGCCGTGCTTAGCCAGTGTCTTTTGCGCCGTTTCTATCGGGCTTTCCTTGTTCATCCGGTTGCGTATGGTTTCCCGCAGGGCGACAATCACAGCATCGGGTGATGCTTGTGCCGTCAATGCGCGCAAGCTCCCGAGCGAGAGTATCGGCCTCCGGATTGCGAATGTTCAGCGTCATGTGTGTAGCTCCAAGCGCGTAGCGCCCTTTACATCACTGTGTAGCTTGGAGCATACCCGCAGTGTCGGTCGATTAGGCTGGCTCACACTTCGCCGGGGGCTTTGTTCATCCTCCTCTTCAAAACTGTTAGCGGCGAGCCAACCCACCAATGTCACTGAGGCGAATTCCCTCGGGACGGGCAGAGGCTGCCTGCCGCGCGTCCTTATGGCCTTGGCGCTTCGGGGACGGGCCACGCTTTTCGGGCGGCGCGAAGCGTGTCCAAAACCTGACAGCGGCAGACAATATGACAGGTTCAGAACAAACAATGGCAAAAATATCAGGTGCATTACAACCGGTCATCTGGGGCACCGGGAGGTTTTTCCAAAGCATGTGCGCGCTGAGCTCGCTGGCATGGCCCTTGCACGAATAAGGGAGCAACCAGAGGCTCCTCTTCCCCCCAACCCGTGCCTCTCTAGGAAGGAAACCAGAGTGCCGACAACCTTACCCTTTGGAAATAACTTTGGACAGCACCCGGTCTTGCAGATGGAGTCCCCGGCCCCTTCGATTCAAGTGGAAACCTGGCTGCGTGGCGAGCCGCTCAGCAGCTTCGAGCCCGGGAAAGTATACATCGTCGAATTTTGGGCAACTTCGTGCGGCCCATGTGTGGACGCGATGCCTCATCTGATGCAGTTGCAGGAGAAATACAGGGACAGCGGCGTTGAGATCATCGGAGTCGCGGCTAGTGAAGACGCTCCAACGGCCGATGAGGCCCGCAGCAATCTGGACGCGTGGTTGACCGAAAAGTTCTCGAATCTGAACTTTCGGATGGCGTTCGACTCCACAGGCGAAATGAAAAAGCTTTGGATGGAGCCCAGCTTTTCTTGCTGGATTCCGACCAGTTTCGTGGTCGACCGAGACGGCCACATCGCCTTTATTGGTGGCCCGACGGAACTCGATGAGGTTTTGCCGAAGGTGCTCAACGGCAGCTGGCGCGCCAGCGATCAAGCGAAAGCCGCCGACAGGGAGCGGATCGCGAAAGGCGAACCCAAAGCGCGCGAACAAGCGCTGACGAAGCCGATCAAGGCTAGATATCGGGCGGCGATGGAGACAAATGATTGGAAGACGGCGCGCTCGGCAATCGAGGAGGGCGTCGCCTTGATGCCGGACAACCTATATTTCCGCGTGAGTCTTGCGCATCTGTTGCTTCACAAAATGCGCGACATGGAGGCCGGCTTGCCCGAAATGCGCCAATTCGTTCGCGACGCGATCAACAGAGAGTCCGAGCACTGGATATATTATGGGCTATTCCTACTCTTCGCGCCGTGCTTTGATTATGCGGGCTTTCCGTCTGCTGAGCGCTTTGCGATGGGCGAAGAGCTGTCTAAACACATCGTGGCACTGCCGCAAGGCCACGGCTCTAAGTTCATGTCTTATCCGATGGTCGCTCAGTACTATCATGAGAGCGGCAACAAAGATCGCGCGATCGAGTTGGTCGAGCAGGCACTTAAGGTGCTGGACGGTCCGGAGCCTATCTCGAACGACCTGAAACAGCACCTTCTACCGGAGTTGCTGCAGGCTCTGGCCAACTACAAGGGTGAGAAGGTTTGTCACGGCACTATCTGTGTAGCTCCGCAAAAGGATTCTCCCAACGTCAATGGGGTGGCCGAGGAGCAAACCTAAGAAGGGGCGTGTCGGAATGCCTTACTGGTCAATTCGTCCACTTTCCTGGCGTGGTTGTGCAAATAGCCGGCCCAGGCGTCCAGCCCAGCCTCGCCGTCATCCGCAAACACGTGACTGACCAAGGAGAAGACGACGTCCCCTGATCACCTCACCAAAACATACTGCCGCTGCGGGTCTCCCGGACCCGTCAAAGATGGCACTGGAGTAATGCTTGGAACATGAAAAAAGGTTACTAGCCAGCTCGACGCTGCCCACCGATCCACCTGCACCCACAGGCGGGGAAGACGGGGACGCAGCCGACCGCCTGTCTCAGCGCCACGATAGCACTCGCACGCTCCGGCAACGGAACACCATTCAACATCCGCACCAAGGACATCCAAAAATGGCAAAGAATTTCCGGCCGCTGCATGACCGCGTGGTCGTTCGCCGCGTCGACTCCGAAGCGAAGACCGCCGGCGGGATCATCATTCCCGACACCGCAAAGGAAAAGCCGCAGGAAGGCGAGATCGTCGCCGTCGGCTCCGGCGCGCGCGACGAGGCGGGCAAGCTTGTTCCGCTCGACGTGAAGGCTGGCGACCGCATCCTGTTCGGCAAGTGGTCCGGCACCGAAGTGAAGCTCAATGGCGAAGACCTTCTGATCATGAAGGAATCCGACATTATGGGCATCATTCTGACCGCCGAAATCCAGTTCGCCTCTTCCACAGACCTTCGGAGCTAAAAAATGCCCAAAGACGTAAAATTTTCCCGCGACGCTCGTGAGCGCATGCTGCGCGGCGTCAACATCCTCGCCGACGCAGTGAAGGTCACGCTCGGCCCCAAGGGCCGCAACGTCGTCATCGACAAGTCGTTCGGCGCACCGCGCATCACCAAGGACGGCGTCACCGTCGCCAAGGAAATCG
>NZ_JAMYPA010000049.1:0-3829 GCF_040320105.1 Mesorhizobium sp. M0778
CTTTAGTTATCCGCAGCAGCCCATAATGTGAAGGAACGCGGCTGCACTGCTTGAAATCCGCGGGATCCAGCTTTCGCGGATGGGATTTGCTCAGCATTATTTTCGGTCGAACCTTTGCTGTCGTTTTGACCAGCAAAGGAACCAATAATGTTGAATGCCGATTACGAACCCATCTCAGAGCTCAGGATTTTACTGACCGAGCAACGATACAGCCCTGTGGTGATCGGGAACTACTGCGCCTACGCGCGTGGGTTTCTCGACTACCTTGCCTTGCGGAACATCCCGATCATGGAGGTGACCGAGGCGCAGGTAGCTCAGTACCTGCAATACGCGATTGGGAGCTTCGGCAAACGCCATGGTCGACCGCCGGCGCGGGATTGGCACTCCATTCCGCGCTCTGGAATCCATGCGTTGCTGCGGCTCGCACAGGGGCGGTGGCCATCCGCGCCGAAAGCGACCTGCGCTGCCGACGCACTGCGCTTTGCGATCTGTGAGGAATACGAGACCTGGCTGCGCGAGGAACGAGGGCTTGCTGCGGCCAGCATCGACGCGTTGATGTGGGAAGGCCGGAACTTCCTGGCTTGGCAGCTCGATAGGCACGGTCCCGACAGTCTGATGACGATGACCGTGAGCGACATCGACTGTTACATGGATACGCGCAGCCCTCACCAGACGCGCAGGTCTGTGAAGGATGTGGCCGAGCGCCTCCGCTCGATGCTGCGCTATCTCCATCGGACTGGGCGGGTCGCCATCGACTTATCGCCGCACGTCATCTCCCCTTTGCTCTATGCCTATGAAGGCGTGCCATCGATCCTTGCGCCGGATCAGGTCGCCGTGGTTTTGCAGACCTCTGGGGAGGATAAAACGCCTGCGGGGTTGCGGGACCACGCCATCCTGCAATTGCTCGCGACCTATGGCCTTAGGTCCGGCGAAATCTGCAACCTTCGGGTCGAGGATATCGACTGGCGGGCGGAATCGATCCGCATCAGGCACACCAAGACTCGGGCCACCTCATATCTACCATTGATGGCGCCGGTGGGCGAAGCGGTGCTCGCTTATCTTCAGGTGGGGCGGCCTGTGACCGATGCCCGCGAGATCTTCGTCCGCACACGTGCGCCATATCGCAAGCTTGGCGTGCTGGCCGACATGGTGCGGCGGCGACTTACAGCCGCCGGTGTGACGCCGGCTGGCAAGAACGGCTCCCATATCTTCCGCCATGCTCGTGCCGTAGAAATGCTGCGCGCCGCTGTGCCCCGGAAGGTGATTGGCGATCTACTCGGGCATCGCTCTGCCGAATCCACAGCCCCCTATTTGAAGCTTGCCACCGAAGATCTTCGCGCCATCGCACTCGACGTGCCGGGACAGGAGGTGCGGTCATGACGACGTGGCCCGACCCTGAGCGCCAATTGATCGCGCGGTACATTGCAGGCCTCAACCTGCGCACCACAAACAGCCCAATCTACTACAGGCAGGCGCTCAATATCTTCCAGGATGTCGCCGAACGCCATGCCAAACTCGACAAGGACATGCTGGTGGCATGGCTACATGTATCGCCGGGACGGTGGGCCTCGACAACACGGCTGCACCGCACCCGGATTATCGACCGGTTCCTCGATCACCTTGAGGAAACCGGAGCAATCGAACGCAATCCCGTCGCCGCGCTGCGTGAAGCTTGCAATATCAAACAGTGCATGCCGGTATGGCGGGCGCTCGCCTCGCGCGATCCGGACAGCGCTCTTGCTAAGCTATCCCAGCCCAAGCGGTTCGGCAGCGTGCTGGGAGAAATGATGGCCGAGCACGTCACGCTGATGCGCAATCGAGGTTACAAATACATTGCGCAAACGGTCTGGCTCTCGCGGTTCGACCGCTTCCTGCAGCTAAACCCGGCGCTTCAGGATCAGCCGCTCGGGGTAATGCTCGAGCACTGGTCCGTGGCGAAAACCACGCGTAATCATCCGAACGAGTGCGAAAAGCTGAAGCGCGTCCTTGCGAAAATCCTCCGCCACCAGGATCCATCAATCCCGCCCCGCCGACCTGATCCACGCCCGGAAAAGGAAGTGGCCAGGCAATGGCGCAAACCGCATATTTACACACTGGCCGACGTACGGCGTATGCTCGACATCGCCCGTTCATATCCTTCACCACGGGCGCCGCTTCGGCCATTCAGCATCTACACCATGCTGCTGCTCGCCTATTGTGCGGGGCTGCGGCGAAGTGAACTGGCCCGCCTCGATCTGGGGGACGTTGACTTCCAAGACGGTACGATCACGATCCGACAGACCAAGTTCTACAAGACCAGGATACTGCCGCTTCCCGACAGCGTGATGGTTGAGCTTCGATCATATATCGAAGCGCGCCGCTGCGCCGGCGGGTCCCTTGATCCGCGCTCCGGCCTGTTCTGGCACGAACAGCGTTGTGACCGCTACTCAAAGCAGGCTGTCGCCTGGCTGCTCGTTGACGTCATACGCCGTGCCGGGCTGAAACCGCCTCGGGGGCGAACAGGACCTCGCCTGCACGACCTGCGGCATTCGATGGTCGTGAACCGGATCCTCGAATGGTACGAGGCAGGCATCAACCCACAGGATCGTCTGCCGTTCCTCGCAACCTATCTTGGCCATCGGGACATCAACTCGACCCTGGTCTACATCACCGTCACGCAGGACCTTCTTCACCACGCCAATGAGCGGTTCCGCGTGCTGGGCGCGCCATGCCTCAACATCGGGCCGGAGGTGCGGCCATGACCAGGAACAATCGGTTCCCACACCTGATGCGCGCGTTCTTCTACGAATGGCTGGTCGAGCAGCGCAATGCCTCCATCCATACGGTGCGGTCGTATCGCGATGCCTGGCGGCTGTTCCTCCGGTTCACCGCACAGCGCGCAGGGAAGAAGGTGGCGATGATCACATTGGTCGATCTGACCGCCGGAGAGGTCATTGCGTTCCTCGGTCACGCCGAACACGAACGCGGCGGCACGATCGGCACGCGCAACTGCCGACTTGCAGCGATACGCAGCTTCTTCAACTTCGTTGCGACCAAGGATCCCGGATTGATCGCGCAATGCGTCGAAATCCTCAACATTCCAGTCAAGCGCGGACCAGTATCAGAGCCCTGCTATCTGGACCCGGCGGAAGTGACGGCGATCCTGGCTCAGCCTGATCGTTCGACCCTCGAAGGTATGCGCGATCACGCCCTGCTCTCGTTCCTTTACAACAGCGGCGCGCGAATACAGGAAGCGCTCGATCTATGCCCCGATGCGATCCGGTTCGAAAGCCCAAGCTGCGTGCGCCTGACCGGTAAGGGTCGAAAAGAACGTACCTGCCCGCTCTGGCCAGAAACCGTGATGTTGTTGAAGAACCTGCTCGAACGGCAACCGCGGGCGTCAGACCAGCGGTTGTTCGTCAACCGTTATGGCGAACCGCTCAGCGCGTCGGGGGTCCGGTTCAAGCTTGCCGCCTATGTGAAGACGGCGACCCAGACCACGCCAACGCTCCGCGCCAAGCATGTTACACCTCACGCCTTCCGGCACGCAACCGCCGTCCACCTCATATCGGCGGGCGTCGACGTCACGGTTATCCGTAGCTGGCTCGGTCACGTGAGCCTCGATACGACGAACCACTATGCCAGGGCCAACCTCGAAACAAAGCGCAAGGCATTGGAGCAGGTCGGTGTTCCGGAAACACCCGGCCGTCAGCCCTCGTGGAAACGCGATACGAGCGTTCTCGCCTGGCTCGACACGCTCTGAAATAATGCGGAGGAATGTGGCCAGAAACCCCGGGCTTCAGCCAATCTGGTCACGTTCCTTCGCATTATGGGCTGCTGCGGATAACTG
>NZ_JAMYPA010000050.1:0-3710 GCF_040320105.1 Mesorhizobium sp. M0778
AAAATAATGCTGAGCAAATCCCATCCGCGAAAGCTGGATCCCGCGGATTTCAAGCAGTGCAGCCGCGTTCCTTCACATTATGGGCTGCTGCGGATAACTAAAGTTATGCTCACCTCATCATAACTTCAGCCACGAGCCGATATAGTCGGCGTGACGCACGGTCGGCGTGATGCCCAGCGAGGCGCAACAGAAAGCCGCACATATCTCGGCAACCAGCTCTTCGAAGGCATACTTCTTGGTGCCGAAGGAACCAGACAAATCCCGGTTGAGGCGTGAGGCATGACCGGTGGCGTGCCCGAGTTCATGCAGGGCGGTCCGGTGCCAATTGATCGGCTCGAAGTAGGCTTGGGGTGGCGGGACCCGCACATAATCGTGGGCCGGAGCGTAGAAGGCGCGGCTGCCACCAACCCGGAAATCGATCCCCGTCTGCTTGATCAGCCTCTCGACCTTCGGCTCGATCAGGCCGGGTAGGGGCGGGTGCGTGGCCATCGCAACATCGTCGGGCAGCCCGTCGCACTGCGCGGCGTTGAACACCGTGAAGCGTTTGAGGAATGGGATCGATCGGGCTTGCTCGCCGGTTTCGCGGGTACGCTTTTTCTCGTCGTCGGGCACGAACCGATGGGCGTAGACGACTGTCGTTCCATGCTCACCCTTGCGGACGCTACCGCCAAGCGCGAGCGCCTGGCGGAAGGTCAGCCAGCTCTGTCCTGAAAAGCCCTGCTCGATCACCGAACCCCAGAGGATCAGGACATTGATTCCAGAGTATTGCCGGTCGGTGGCGGCGTTCTTCGGCATGGCGAGCGGCGCCTTCGCAGCTGCCATTCCCCATGGCTGAACCCAGGGCAGCCGACCGGCCTCCAGCTCGCCGATGATCTTGCTGGTGATGTCCTCATATACGCTGGCCCGCGTCGGGGCAGCTTGGTGCCGATGCTTGGTCATTGCGAGTCTCCGCGCCGGGCGCCGGGAGCCTCTCTCCCAGCCTTCAACCCGTCAGTGCGCCAAGCGCGGCCCTCCAACTTTATGAACTCAAATGAAGATTTCGGTTGCCGACCAACTCCGAGGTGGAAGACACCATTCGAAACCGCAGCGTGAGGCGATCAGCAGAACCCACTAAGCCGGGCGCACGGGAGTAGGCCCAAGCGACCCGGCAGTGAGTCCATGAAAACGGAAGCCGCACAGACAGCCGAAGCCAGTCAGGAGCGGTTCCACCGGCCACGGAAGTGGGGAGCCAGCCGAAAGGCTCGTGGAGTGCGCGTCAGCGCAACCGTTCCGATTAGCAGGTCAAAGGAGCATCTTTGCCGCAGGCGCTCCAGTCGGCGCTTTTCGCAGCCGTATATTCAGAGAAAAGATCGTGCGGCAGGGCATCCGGAATGGCGAGACAGAAAAGTGTGCTCAATGCGAACCGCGATCCGTCTGTTTCCGAGCGAAACTATCGGACCATAGAGATTGGCTGAGGGCTCCGTTTTGAAAATCCCCGACCAATTCGACGAGACCACGCCCCTGCGCGTCGCGATTGCAGCACGAATTGCCTTTCCCGATGGCTCGATGTGCGCAGCAGGCCTACGCAAGGAACGTGACGCCGGCCGACTTGAAACCGAGCTAATCGCAGGAAAGGAGTACGTCACCTTGCTGGCGATCACCAGAATGAGGGAACTATGCCGCGGGCGTCGAAAGGGCCACGCCTCGTCTGGCGCGGCGAAAGCTGGAAAAAGGACGGAACACTCCGAAACAAAGCTGGATGGTTTATCCGCGATCGAACAACGTTCATCAGCGCTGGCAGCGGCGAAAAGGGCCATCCAGGACCTGAAGCTGAAAAGGCGCTCGCGGTCTACATCGCCAGCAAGTACCACCGAGCGCGCGGTGCCGAAGATGTCTTGATAGCCGATGTCGTCAGCGTCTACCTGAGAGAGGTTGCACCGAAGCATGCCGCGCCGGAAGAGACGGCGGCTCGGCTGGACAACATCCTCGATTTCTTCGGTGAAAAGACCCTCGCCGCTATTAACGGCAAACTCTGCCGCGACTACGCCGCGTCCTGTCCCACAGAAGCCGTTGCGCGCCGCCAACTCGAGGATTTTCGTGCAGCCATCAACTACTATCGCAGGGAAGGTTACACGACTGCCGCACCGACGATTGTCCTGCCCGACAAGGCTGGTGCACGCGAGCGCTGGTTGACGCGCAGTGAAGCGGCCGCTCTCATCTGGGCAGCTTGGCGTATGAAGCAGAAATGGAAGGGCCAGGAGAGCGGCCGGCGTACCGGACGACACCTCGCCCGCTTCATGCTTGTCGCGCTTTATACAGGAACACGCTCTGCCGCAGTCTGCGGCGCCGCCGTCCGTCCAACCAAAGGGCGTGGTTATGTGGACCTTGACCGCGGCATCTTTTACCGCCGTGCCGATGGCGCAAAGAAGACCAAAAAACGCCAGCCGCCCGTGCGCCTGCCGGACCGGCTATTGGCTCACCTCCGCCGCTGGGCGTGCACGGATCTCGATATCAGAACCAAGGCGCGCGGCAAAAGCGCAAATATCGGCCGAAAAATATCGCAAGATTTTGTCGTGGAATGGAATGGAAAGCCGGTGGTGTCGGTAAAGAAGAGCTTCAGCAGAGCTCGCGAGGCAGCCGGCCTCGGTCCCGACGTCACTTCGCACACGCTTCGCCACACCGCTGCGACCTGGCTGATGCGGGCCGGCGCCGACATGTGGCAGGCGGCGGGCTTTCTGGGCATCACCGTGGATGTCCTGATCGATACTTATGGCCACCATCATCCCGACTTCCAGGCAGACGCCGCCGAGAAGATCGCCAAGAAGCAGGTCGCCGCCGAGGCGACGAAATCGGTCTCAGGACAGATGACAATGAAACATGAACTCGGCAGGGGGGGCCCTATGTTTCCCACCCAAAGCTCGAAAGGAAACGCGATCATTGCGAAGCAAGCGTGACGATCGGGCCCAAAAAGCTGCGGCTTTGCTGGTAGCGCACATCGTTCGGGACGATGGGGTCGCAGGTTCACGCTGCCACCCGCACCACTTTCTCTAATTTGGGTTGGGCGGTCACGCCGTTCGAATCCACTCCGACTCCCCGGACTGAACGAAACTGCGAACTACGAGCTGCCGATCCCCTCGAAACAAGAGGACCAGCTCTCCTCCTTCATGAATGATCGCTGCGACCGCGGCCGAATTGCTTCCACGAGGTCCGGTTCGAACCGCCGTGTTGTTGCGATTTTCGTCTAAGAGTTTGCGCCAGCGAGCAAGACGCTCAGGATCCAGCATACTAGCGGCCAAAGCTGCTTGTACCGCATAGCCGGGTTCATTCTGCTCCATTCCTCTGAAACGTGGCGAAGACAACCCGCTTGCTTTCGCGCACGCAGTCTTCAAGCGGCTTCGCCTTCGCCAGATGCGCCGCAATCGCGCTGGCCAGTATGCAACCTGTTCCGCGCATTGATGTGGCAAGGCGCGGTGTATCGACGTGGATGGGTTCATGATCGGAGCGTAATAAAATATCGGTCGATCGGAGTCCCGAGGCATGCCCACCCTTGATCAGCAGGGCCTGAGGGCCGGCGGCCAACAGTCTTTGTCCTTGTCGGAGCGCATCGTCCTCATCCACTGCCAGTTCGGAGCCAATAAGGTGCGCCAGTTCGGGAAGGTTGGGCGTGACAAGGCAGCAAAGCGGCATCAGATCGCGCTTCATGACAGCGATAGCGGCTGCCTGTAAGAGCG
>NZ_JAMYPA010000051.1:0-2226 GCF_040320105.1 Mesorhizobium sp. M0778
CCGGGCTGCACCGTCTCGCACTGCATCAACGCCGGCGCGGGTCACAGGCTGACCCTGCAGCACGGCATGGACGAGGTTGAAGAAGTCACGGCCGACATCGTCATCCTGGCCACCGGTTACGAGAACGCGGTGCCAGGCTTCTTGGAACCGATCGCGGACCGGCTGGAACAAATCGACAATGAGTTGGCTGTTCGCGAGGATTTTTCGGTGTGCTGGGACGGACCGCGTGAAAGACGCATCTTCGTACAGAACGCGAACCTTGGGCAGCGCGGGCTCGCCGATCCGAATCTTACCCTGCTGGCCTGGCGCGCGCCGCATCCTCGACAGCCTTCTGGGGCGCGCGCCATGCGCGAACCCCGAGCATCCTGCCTTCATCAGCCGTACCTCAATCGAGAGCTGGCCCGACCCCGTGGCCGAAGAAATGGGCAGCGGGATATGACTCGTCGACTACTGATCATCGGCGGGGCATCCAAGGAATGATGTCCGCCTCCGCTGCGGCGAAGGCCGGAGCCTTCTCCGAAATCATCGTGACTGAACAAGCCTTGGACCCATCGGCGCATCGCATTATTCTGGGGGCGTGCATTTCCCCTAGGGGGCGCGGCGAGCGCGCCAGAGTCGGCGCAAAGTATCGAATGTTTGCGCGGATCGCGGCGATGGTATCGAGGGCCGACTGGCTGCAGCCGAGCGGACAAAATCCCCGTGCCTGGTCGCAAACCTCGAGCGCAGCGGCGGTCGCGATCATGTGTGGCAACATCCTCTCGCGATTGCGCCTGGTCATTCCGTTCGATTCACCGAGTTCGGCGAAGGCCGCGGTTCAGGTGGCCTCAAGCCTGAAAACTCGAGTCCTTCACGGGGACCAATTCCCTTGCCTGGCCTCGCAGAACCTGTTTCCGGCGGATCAGTAAGGGCAACCAGGCTTCGGTCCAATCAAGCATGCTGCGACCGCTCACGGTGCGATCCTCGCACCCAAATCCAGCCGCTTGTGATCTGCAATGAGGATGGAGGGCTGCAGCAGGACGGAAGCAGAACGGGCCTGTTCTAGAGGCTCGTATTCCTAAGCAAAACATCGCCCTCCACTCCGCGTGGATAGCGGGTCAGCAATTCGAACGAAGGCAAAAGATCAAGAATGGCTTGCAGGGACAGCTGACCTTCATAGAGCTCGTGGTCGCTATATTCCGTGTAGATAAAGCGCGTGTTGCTCAAGGTCTGTCTGCCGCCAGCAATGACATCTGACTCGGCTCCCTGCACATCCATCCAGATGAAATCGATCTTTTTCAGGTTCGCTTCGCTGCACCAGTCGTCAAGCCTTCGAGTTTCAACTGACATGGGGCGATCGAACCGAACCCAAGCATGTTCGACAAGATGATTCTTGGGTCGGCGTATCGAGCCAGATTGGTCCCATTCCTCCGCGCTTCCTTCTCCATTGCTTGGATGGAAATCAATCGTGCCATTTCGGTTGCTGAGCGCGATTTCAAACAGTTTCACCTTGTCCAGGTACGGATTCATGTTTTTCTTAAAGCGAGCAGCCGCGCGAGGGTCTGGCTCAAAGCAGTAGAGCTGTGCCTTCGGGCAAAGGCTGAGAAAACGTCGCGTATCGGTTCCGTCATTGCAGCCGATGTCCAGGATGACGGGATCGGTTTTTTGCAGAAGTGAAACGATATGCCGATGTACTTTTAATGAAGAGATCGGTTCCTGCATATGTATTTCCATCGAACTTTACCTCAACGCCTCAATTGCACACGCGACATCCCTGGAAGGTATATCAACCGGAACTCCGGGGGCTAGCGCCAGCCAACTGCGATTTTTTCGAATGATCCCGCCTCGACCGCGCCGGTCGGTCCATGAATCTTTCGGAAGAAGTTGGACAGTTTGACTAGTCGGCGAGTGGCAGCTCGCATTCTCAGTAGACCTGTTCTCCCGGCCGACGTTTTCATATCCGCTATTCTCTATAATTCGTAAAATCGATTGTATTGATGGAACGCATCCGCACGATGGATGTTTGGCAAGCCATGCACCTGTGATTGGCCGGGAGAGGACTACGTTCGCCGGGTGGCGCTTACGTGGACCGATCACGCTTCGAGGATGGACTAAGGGCGGATTTCTTCCAGGCCCAGTGTAGATGCTATGGCCGGCGGCGAGCGTGTGGCACCCTCGGCGCTGTTGAGCAGCTATCTAAGGAGCGTCCCCATGTCACCATTCTTTGATGCAAGCAGATCCCTTACCGCC
>NZ_JAMYPA010000052.1:0-1814 GCF_040320105.1 Mesorhizobium sp. M0778
ACGGATGACATCGACAACCCTGATTTCGACTTTTTCGATTCCTGTTGCGTTTCTTTGTTCGGCTCAGGTGAGCCTGTTTCTTCGTCCCGGCCCACAGGATTTCCCACGCGAGCGTGTCGAGACGCAGTCAAGGCTGGCCGGTGCGATGGCGCCACGGCCGGCTGCGAGGTTTCCAGGCCACGCCTTGACGGCGTCGAGCACGGCGCCATTCTGGAGCGGACCGAGGGCGTCGGTCGTGCCGCCACATTTCCTTGTGCTATATTTGTCCGGCACGGACGACCACGTGGCAAAGAGTGGTGCGAGAGGATGAGAGTGCCGCCACGCAGCCGTTATAGTCGTTCCTCGTTTGTGGCGTCCGTGCGCCGCTTCGGCCCTCGTGACCGCCAATGCCGAACCATTAGCTCGTAGGCACGTTCGGCATTCTCGGCCGCGGCTTTCTCGCTGTTTCGCAACTCCTTCACGTTGTAGGCGTAAGCCGAACCGCGGCGACCGACACCGCGCTCGCCCGGCGCGCCGGCCTTGAGAGCGAGCTGCCTCTGCTTTGCCGCCACCAGCGCCGGGCGAGCCCAGAAGTAGTCCTGCTCCTTTGTCAGCAGATGCCAGATCAACACGGCGAGCTTGCGGGCGAGTGCCACGGCTGCGACCTGATGGCCGCGCTTGTTACGGATGCGTAGGAAGAAGGCCCTGAGCGGTCCGGGCGCCTTCGCAGTCGCCCAGGCGGCCTCGACCAGCATGGCGCGGGCATGGGAACGACCATGTTTGCTGATCCGGCCATATTGCGCCAAGCCAAGACCGGATTGGCGCACACGCGGATTGAGGCCGAAGTAGCTCACCAGCTTCTGCGGTTCGCGAAACCGCCGGATATCGCCGACGGCGGCGATGATACCGCTCGCGACGATGGCATTGACGCCGGTGATCGTCTGAAGCCGCCGGACTTGCACATCATCAATCGCTTCCCGGGCGATGTCGCGATCGAGGTCGGCCAGATCCTCGGCCAGGCGGTCAATCTCGCGGATGTGGCGAGCGATGGCGGCCCGCTCGTCGTCGGGAAGCACCTGCCGCTCGAGCCAGGCGCGACCGCGATTGTTGAACAGATCGGCATGCGGGCACTTCGGCACTAGGTGCGCCTGCAGGATGCCATGCACCTCGTTCTTCACGCGCGTGCGATGCCGAACTACCTGGTTGCGCCGCGCGACGAGGCGGCGAAGCCGCTCGGTCCGCTCGTCAGGTACCCAGACCTCCGGCAGAAAGCCGCTGGCATGGAGCTGCGCCAGAACGCCGGCATCGATCTTGTCGGTCTTAATCCTGGCATGGGCGATCGCCTTCACCTGCATCGGGTTGGCGACAATCACCCGGCCGACATAGGGCGACAGAACCCGCACCACCGCCATGGCGTTGCCCGTGGCCTCGACGACAACCTCATCCGTCCGTCGCAAACTGCGGCCGAACCCTTCCAGTCCCGAGCGGGTCATGTCGACCCGTCCGTGATGGCGCAGCCGGCCGTCTTCCCAAACCACCACCTCCGCAAAGGTGCGGTGGATGTCCATTCCAATCACACGTCTCATCGGCTCCCTCTCCTCAAACAGTCGGGAGCCGGCGGGCGACGCGACACCTACGGATCCGCGCTCTCGGCGCAACCGGGCAGGTCGCAGGGGCGGCCAGCTACTAACGCGAGCTCGCAGCTCATCGAATACATCGGCCTGCCCGCACTTGGCGTGCTCCCGGTGCCCCTGTCCCGGATGGTCGCACCATACGCCGAAAATCGCTCATCTCCAGCGGGGATCGGATGGCACCGTCATGATCATACCGGTTAC
>NZ_JAMYPA010000053.1:0-1358 GCF_040320105.1 Mesorhizobium sp. M0778
TCGGCCGCCTTGGCGACTGCGGTGTTCAGGAGTACGGCGTCAAAGCCGAGCTCCATGACGGTTGCCGCGTGCGACGGCCGTCCGAGCCCCGCATCCACGATCAACGGAACGCCTGGGAAATGTCCGCGCATCGAGCGCAGCGCGTTGATGTTGATCGGTCCGAGAGCGGAACCGATCGGCGCGCACCACGGCATCAAGACCTTGCAGCCCGCCGCAAGCAGCCGCTCGGCAACGACAAGGTCGTCGGTAGTATAGGGGAATACAGCAAAACCGTCCTCGCACAGGATGCGGGCGGCTTCGACCAGACCGAACACATCCGGCTGCAGGGTGTCGTGGTTGCCGATCACTTCGAGCTTGACCCAGCTCGTACCGAAGACTTCGCGCGCCATTTTCGCGGTCGTGACCGCTTCCTTGATGCAGTGGCAGCCAGCAGTGTTGGGCAGGATTCTGACGCCGAGCGAGCTGATCAACGACCAGAATTTTTCGCCAGCCCTGCCGCCTGCCATTTCACGGCGCAACGAGACGGTCACCACTGAGGTGCCCGATGCCCTGACTGCATCGGCAAGGATGGCCGGCGAAGGATATTGAGCCGTGCCGAGAAGCAGGCGGGAGGGAAGCGTCGTCCCGAGAAGATCGAACATGGCCTAGCCTCCCTGCATCGGTGAGAGGATTTCGATCCGGTCGCCGTCGTTCAATTGGAATTCCGCCCGGCTGGCTTTGTGCACGAGGTCGTTGTTGACGGCGGTCGCGAGTCAATCGCCCTCATAGTCAAGCGCGGCAAGCAGCTCGGCCAGCGTGGTGGCGGCAACCTCATGCGCTTCGCCGTTGACCATCAGTTTCATGAGCAAGCTCCTTGGTTCTGTCTTGACTGAAAACCAGCTTGGCAGCCTGGCGCGCCATGGCGGGCGCAAGGAGAAAGCCGTGACGATAAAGCCCATTGATCGCGATGATCTCACCGTTCGTTTCGGCGCGCGGCAAATTA
Source organism: Mesorhizobium sp. M0778 (assembly GCF_040320105.1). NCBI lineage: Bacteria > Pseudomonadati > Pseudomonadota > Alphaproteobacteria > Hyphomicrobiales > Phyllobacteriaceae > Mesorhizobium > Mesorhizobium sp. M0778. The sequence goes on from NZ_JAMYPA010000053.1 coordinate 983, forward strand.
TCGGGAAAGGCTGGACGGACGCCGACACCGGTTTCAACGATCTCGGCCTCGCCAAAGGCCGGATGGAGGGCATAGGCGGTGCCCAGCAGCTCCATCATGGAGCGCGCCGTAACCGGTCCGGCGGACTGGCTTTCAATCATCGTCGCACCAATCATGAAACGGTGGTCGGTGCGCGGCACTGCATAGAGTGGAAAGCGCGGATGCAGCAGCCTGACCGGGCGCGACAGCGAGATATCAGGCGTGCGCAGGATCAGCATTTCGCCGCGAACGCCGCGTAGCCGGTCATCGATGGCTGCCATTCCCGTGCAGTCGATCTGATGATCGAAACCAAAAACATGCCAGACCTCGGTGCCGAAGTGAAACTCGACACCCATGG
>NZ_JAMYPA010000054.1:0-1112 GCF_040320105.1 Mesorhizobium sp. M0778
GGGCGTTGGTGCATCGGTCCGGACTTGAGCGGATGTCGATCTTTGAAGCGGCAGACTATGCCGTGGCCGCCTTGCGGCGGGCGGATTTCGGGCGTGCGCAGGCAAGCATGCGGTTGAGGACGGCGCAGCCGATGGCGACTTCGGTCTGCTGAAGGGAAGCGACCGTGCCCGCAAACGCCGCCCGATGGTGGACTTGTATCGCCCCATGGCGGTCTCGACCAGCGAGCGTTTGCCATAACCGTTGGAGACCTGCCATTTCATCCGGCCGTCTCTGCCGATTGCGGCGATATGCTGGTCCCTTTGGCCGGCAGGTCTATCGTCGAATGGTTCGACCGCGTTGACACGAGGCGGAATGACGATGGCGACAGCCGCGCTGTGATTGATGACTGCGTCGTAAGTCGGTTTTCCGTCATAGCCGCCGTCAGCAGTAAACTGTCCGATTGGACCGCCAATCTGGTCAAGTAGTGGCTCAACTTGAGAGACATCGCCAGTGTCCTGATCAGTCAGGGTATGGGCAATGATCTCGCCGCTGTCGGCATCCAGTGCCAGATGCAGCTTGCGCCAACTGCGACGGGATCTGGCGCCGTGCTTCTCCTCCAGCCACTGACCCGCGCCGTAGACCTGCAGGCCGGTGCTGTCGACAAGAACATGCACTGGTCCCTCCGGCGGAACCTGGCGATCATGCCGTTTGTTGGGCGATTGCCATGTCCGCGCCCGACGGCTCAGGGTGGTATGATCGGGGACAGCAAGCGCCAGCGCCATCAGTTGCAGCACCGATTCCAGCAAGCCTTCTGCCTGGCGCAGCCGCAGGCCAAACACAAGGCCCAGCGTCAAGGTGGTCTCGATCGCCAGATCAGAATAGCGGTGCTGGCCGCCACGTGTCTTGGCGCTTGCCACCTGGACAGGGCTTCCGGCGTCACCCACAGGGTCAAACTGCCGCGATGACGAAGTCCTGCCTCATATTCTGGCCAGTTCGTCACCCTGAACGTGATCTTCTCAACATGATGGCGGCGGCTGGCATTGTGTTTGAAAGGCATGGCTACGCTACAAAGGCTATTGCGGTTACCGCTTGCCTAAACCCACACCAATAAAAGATCCGTGCACCAACGCCG
>NZ_JAMYPA010000055.1:0-1109 GCF_040320105.1 Mesorhizobium sp. M0778
CGATCAGACTGTGCTCGCTCCTCGCCCCGAGGACGGACCGTGATCTGCGATTGCAGCAGACGCTGGAGCCGGGACGGAAAAGCCCGCCGCCCGAACTGCGCGGCGGGCTTTTGGTGCAATAATCAACCCACTGTAGACCGTCTGGCCACAACTAGCTCAGGATAACCACGATCTTGTAGGTATTCGGGTCGACGATGACGATCCGGCCGTCGGCGAGCACGAAATACTCGTAACTTTCGTAAGCCGGAACGATCTTGACGATGCGCGCCGGCAGACGATGCAAGCGGACCTTCTTCCGCGGAACCTCGATGCCGACGGAGATATCGAAATCGACGCTGGAAACGGGTTGGACGTTCGTCTCCTTGATGACCTGCGTGATCTCTGTCTTCTGTTCAACGGTCACATTGCTGATGGAAGCGGTCGAACTCTGGTCTTGCGTCTGCGTCGAGGCATTGCCCTGAGTCTGCTCGGTGGTCGTGGTCCCAGTCTTGCCCTGAGCCTGCTCCTCGGTCTTCATTTTCGTGTTGCCTTGGGCCTGCTCGGTAGCGGTGGTTCCGGCCTTGCCCTGGGCCTGTTCGTCGGTCTTCATTTTGGTGCTGCCCGTGGCCTGCTGGTCAGTCGTAGCGCCGGCCTTGCCTTGGGCTTGCTCGTCAGTCTTCATCTTCGTGTTGCCCGTGGCCTGCTGGTCGGTCGTGGCGCCGGCCTTGCCCTGGGCCTGCTCTTCGGTCTTCAGCTTCTTGTTGCCCTGCGCCTGTTGATCAGTCGTGGCGCCGGCCTTGCCCTGGGCTTGCTCGTCGGTCTTCAGCTTCGGTTTGCCCTGCGCCTGTTGATCAGTCGCAGCGCCGGCCTTGCCCTGAGCCTGCTCGTCCATCTTGGCGCCATTCTGGCAATTGGCAGCGCCGGCTGCGCAATTGGCGCCGGACTGGTCGTCGGTCGACTGCTGCGTCTGGGCAAGTGCAGCTCCGCAGCTGACGCTGATTGCTAGCAAGCTGGTGATCAGAACGCCTTTCATGAGAGATCTCCTTGGAAAATGCGTCCCTTCACCGCGTAAAACTGCGGCTAAAAAATTTTGTTCCAAACCAATGGAGCGAAACGGCAAGCGATCCGAG
>NZ_JAMYPA010000056.1:0-992 GCF_040320105.1 Mesorhizobium sp. M0778
GATAGTGTCCTGAAGGTTCTGCAAAAAGTTTTGGAGAGAGAACGGCGCTTGCTCTGAAGGGCGAGCGGCCATGGCACGGTGGTGACGTTGCAATCACCGATTCCCGTGGAAGGGGAAGTGCCATGACCAATCGAGAAGTTAAACTGAGCAGGGGCGAGTTGAAAGCGTTGCTGCTGTCGGATGAGGACGGCTTTCGCCAGGTATTGCAGACTGTCGTGCAGGAGGCTCTGGAAGCCGAGATGACGGAGGCGATCGGGGCCGAGAAAGGCGAGCGGACGGCGGAGCGGGTGAGTTACCGGTCCGGGTATTACGAGCGCAAGCTGGTGACGCGGGTTGGGGTGCTGGAACTTCGCGTTCCGCAGGATCGGACGGGCCGGTTCTCGACGGAGTTGTTTGAGCGCTATCAGCGTTCGGAGAAGGCCTTGGTGTCGGCGCTGGTCGAGATGTACGTACAAGGCGTTTCGACCCGCAAGGTGAAGGCGGTGACGGAGGAATTGTGCGGCCACTCTTTCTCGGCCTCGACGGTGAGCGAGGCGACGATGCGGCTGGATGAGGCGCTCAAGGCGTTCTTCACGCAGCGGCTCGAGGAAAGCTATCCGTATCTCATCTTGGACGCGCGCTATGAACGGGCTCGCGAGGCGGGCGTGATCGCCAGCCAGGCGGTGCTGGTGGCGATCGGCGTGGATTGGGAGGGCCGGCGCCAGGTCCTGGGCGTGGAGCTGGCCAACCGGGAGAGCCATTCGAGCTGGCGCGAGTTCGTGACGGGGCTCAAGAATCGCGGGCTCGCCGGCGTCGAGTTCGTCGTCTCCGACGACCATCCGGGGCTCAGGGCGGCAATCCGCGAAGTGCTGCCCGAAGCGGTCTGGCAGCGCTGCTACGTGCACTTCCTCAGAAACGCGCTCGACTACGTGCCGCGCAAGGTCGACGACGATTGCCTGATGGAGCTCAGATGGTTCTACGACCGGCGCGACCTTGCCGAGGTCAAACGCGAC
>NZ_JAMYPA010000057.1:0-735 GCF_040320105.1 Mesorhizobium sp. M0778
CCGACAATTGGCAGGGCAGTTTTTTCATGAAGCTCGACCCCTTCTACCTGATCGTCGACAGCGCCGCCTGGATCGAACGGCTGGTGCCGCTTGGCGTCAAGCTGGTTCAGTTGCGCATCAAGGATAGGGACGAGGCCACGTTGCGGACGGAAATCCGCCGCGCGAACGGCGTCTGCGCGGTCCATGGTTGCCAACTGATCGTCAACGACCATTGGCGGCTCGCCATTGAGGAAGGCTGCGACTTCGTCCATCTCGGCCAAGAGGATTTGGCTGCGGCCGACCTGCTGGCGATTAAGTACCCCGGATTGAAGCTTGGGCTCAGCACGCACGATCATCTCGAACTGGAAACGGCCATCGCTGCCGAGCCCGACTATATCGCGCTCGGCCCCATCTATCCCACCGACCTGAAGCAGATGAAATGGGCGCCGCAAGGGCTCGAGCGGATCAGCGAGTGGAAGCATCGGGTGGCGCCGATCCCATTGGTCTCCATCGGCGGCCTCAACCCCGACCGGCTCGACGGTGTCTTCGAGGCTGGTGCGGACAGCGCCGCGGTGGTCACCGACATCACCTTGAATGCCGATCCCGAAGCGCGCACGCGAGAATGGATCGAAAAGACAAAGCCATGGCGCTGAGGCGAGAACCGCATGTGCTCGTGGTCGGCGGATCAGACTCCAGCGGTGGGGCTGGAATTGCACGCGATATCGAGACGATCTCTTCCATTGGCGTGCGCACCTG
>NZ_JAMYPA010000058.1:0-721 GCF_040320105.1 Mesorhizobium sp. M0778
TAGAGCACGTCCTGTGATCGATGAATCGATTGTGATGTGACGGCTGCGTTTTGTGCTGATTCAACATCCACCTCGATGGAGGTGGACGATGGCAAGAGCATTGAGCGGTGATCTTCGGTCGCGGGTCTTGAAGGCTTCGGACGGGGGCATGTCGGCGCGGCAAGCGGCGGCGCGGTTCGGCGTGGGAGTGTCCAGCGCGATCCGCTGGATTGCGCGGGCGAAGATCGGCGAACTGGCGCCACGCCCGCAGGGCCGCCGCCGCGCCTCCAGCCTCGATGCGCATGAAGCCTTCATCGTCGGGCTGATCGAGGAGCGCAAGGACATCACGCTGAACGAGATGGTGGAGCGGCTCGTCGCCGAGCAGTCAGTGCGGATCAGCCGCAGCGCCTTGAGCGCCTGGCTTCGCGGTCACGGCTGGACATTCAAAAAAAGTCCGCGCACGCACTGGAGCAGGGTCGCCTCGACATCCTGAAGCGGCGCCGGGACTGGTTCGACGGCCAGCTCGATCTTGATCCGGCGAAGCTCGTGTTCATCGATGAGACCGGCCTCTCCACAAAGATGGCCCGCCTGCGTGGAAGAGCGCCGCGCGGCGAGCGCTGCCGGGCCGGCGTGCCGCATGGCCACTGGAAGACCACGACCTTCACCGGAGCGCTGCGGCTGACGGGCATGACTGCGCCCTTCGTCTACGACGGCGCCATGAACGGCAACGTGTTCCTGGCCT
>NZ_JAMYPA010000059.1:0-544 GCF_040320105.1 Mesorhizobium sp. M0778
TCAACTGGCCCGTCTGCTTCACTGCCATCGCGATTCCCTCAGACCGTCCACCTCAGAGAATCACAATCAGCGAATTACGCAACAGGCCCACAGGGGGAGAAGGTGGCCTCGCGAAGCGAGGTCGGATGAGGGGTGTTCCAGCTTGGCGCCGGCAGCACTCCGTCCAACACCCCTCAACCGTCTCGGCGCTGCGCGCCGATCCACCTTCTCCCGCAAGGGGAGAAGGAAGAGGCGCGCCCCTACAGCAACCCCGCCTGCTCGGCCTCTCGGCGCAGATTCTGGCGTGGCCTTGGGCCGATCTGCTGGATGACCAGCCCGGCGGCCAGCGAGCCGAGATCACCGCACTGCTTCAGGCCGCGGCCTTGCGTGTAGCCGTAGAGGAAGCCGGCGGCGTAGAGGTCGCCGGCGCCTGTCGTGTCGACCAGCTCGCGGATCCCGGTCGCCTCGATGGTGACGGTCTCGTCGCGGCGCACGATGACCGAGCCCTTTTCCGAACGGGTGACAATGGCGATCTTGCAGTCCCTGCGGATCTGCGCCAGCGCCT
>NZ_JAMYPA010000060.1:0-531 GCF_040320105.1 Mesorhizobium sp. M0778
GGGCGGCGCGCGATGCGCACCTTCTTGCCTTCGGCCTTGAGCCGGGCGCGGCGGGCATGGGTGTCGTAGGCGGCGTCCGCCCAAACCGTCTTCTCGTCGCCGCAGATCAAGGTGTCAGCCACGACCGTGTCGTTGACGTTGGCTGGTGTGGTGATCACCGTGCGGATCAGGCCAGAGCCCTCATCCACCCCGACATGAGCCTTGTAGCCGAAGGTGAAGCCGCCCTTGCCCTGCCGCGCGGTAATGCGGGCATCTGGATCCTTCGACGGCCGCTCAAGCGTCGGCGGTGACGAGACCGCATTGATCAGCGTGGCATCCAGCATCGTGCCACGCTTCAGGATCACGCCGGCCTTCTCCAACTGCCGGTCCAGTTCGCCAAACAACTTATCGAGCAGACCTTCGCCGACAAGCAGATTGCGAAAGCGCGAAAGCACCGTGTGATCGGGAATGCTCTCCTCCAGCCCGAGCCCGGCAAAGCGCCGGAACGACAGCCGGTCGCCAAGCGCCTCTTCCAACTCACGGTCCGAAAGC
>NZ_JAMYPA010000061.1:0-528 GCF_040320105.1 Mesorhizobium sp. M0778
TCTGGGCGACGCGGCCCTGGATCTCGGCCTTCTTGCCGGCGCCGTCGACGATGGTGGTGTTCTCCTTGGAGATCGACACCTTCTTGGCGCGGCCGAGCATGTTGAGGCCGACATTCTCGAGCTTGATGCCGAGGTCTTCGGAGATGACCTGGCCGCCGGTGAGAATGGCGATGTCTTCCAGCATGGCCTTGCGGCGGTCGCCGAAGCCCGGCGCCTTGACGGCAGCGATCTTCAGGCCGCCACGCAGCTTGTTGACGACCAGCGTCGCCAAGGCCTCACCTTCGACGTCTTCGGAGATGATGACCAGCGGCTTCGAGGTCTGCACGACAGCCTCGAGGATCGGCAGCATGGCCTGCAGGTTGGAGAGCTTCTTCTCGTGGAGGAGGATGTAGGCGTCTTCCAGATCCGCAACCATCTTTTCGGCGTTGGTGACGAAGTAGGGCGAGAGATAGCCGCGGTCGAACTGCATGCCTTCGACGACTTCGAGCTCGGTCTCGGCGGTCTTGGCTTCCTCGACGGTGATGACGC
>NZ_JAMYPA010000062.1:0-520 GCF_040320105.1 Mesorhizobium sp. M0778
CGGCCAGGCAATGATTTCGATCTCTTAGCGGCGCTGGGCGCCGATCTGCCGGGAGCCGTACGGGCGTTGCCAAGTGACGGCGCGATAGCGGTTTCGCAGGATGCTTCAAAGGATAAGCCCAAGGCACGGTTCTCACTTGCCGGCGTGCAGATGAAGCTGTCGGTCAGAATGGAAACTGGAAAAGGCGGGGGCCTTACCTTGCCGATGGACGACGAGCAAGGCCGGTACATCGCCAAGTTTTCTTCAACGGTGTTTCCGGGCGTTTCGGAGAACGAATTCGCCAACCTGGCGCTGGCCGCAGCAATCGGCATGGAGGTGCCTGAATGCGAACTGGTCGAGAAGTCCAATTTTGAGGGCATTCCCGAAGAATTCAACACGCTGTCGGAGGGCAAGGTCCTTCTCGTCAAACGTTTCGATCGCGGCGCCGATGGCGATAGGATTCACATTGAGGATTTTGCTCAGGTCTTCGGTGTCTATTCCTCGCGCAAATACGAGGGCGCTGCTTACCATGACATAGCCT